>CAIWJG010000069.1 GCA_903912925.1 uncultured Verrucomicrobia subdivision 3 bacterium
CGGCCTACATCCCCCGCAAAACCGCCCGCTTGTAGGCCGGGTGCCCTCACCCGGCGTCCCCATCGCGTCCATAATGAGAATTGCTGGTCAAGTACAAGCGGGGGCGCCAAAAGCAATTCCCTGCTATCAGTTTCGCGGTTCAGTCAGCGCAAAGGCGCAGCAGTTCGGCCTGGTGAATGATCTTCACGCCAAGCTTTTGGGCCTTGTCCAGCTTCGAGCCAGCCTCGGCACCGGCGCCGGCGTAGTCGGTCTTCTTGCTCACGCTGCCGCTGCACGAGATTGCGGGTTGCCCGCACGTGGGCGGGCGGGTATCTTGGCGGCATGAGCACGGTGGAAGAAATCGAACGTGCCGCTGAGCAACTAGCCCCGGCTGATTTTGGTCGGCTGGTCTCCTGGTTCAACCGGCGTCACCACGAGCAGTGGACCCGGCAAATGGATCAGGACGCAGCGGCAGGCAAACTGGATTCTCTGTTTGAAGCAGCGGAGGCCGAGCGCCAGTGCGGCCAACTCCGCGACTGGCCGCCCGCCCAGGCATGACCTCCAGAGCCACCCGCCGTTTCTGGAAGCTTTATGAGTCATTGCCAGAGCCGGTCCAAACAGCAATTCTCATTATGGAGGAGAAGGGGACGCCGTGCAAGTGTCAGTCCTCACTATTGACACATTTGGGGCGTGCTGGTAAGGGTTGCCCATGAAAGTGTCAAACCGTAGATTTGCCCCAGGAGGGGCTGGCTTTTGGGCGGCGTTGGCACGTTCGGGGTGGTTGCCTGCGTGAAGATACGGCTGGGGTGGAGTCGGGCCGAACTGGCCGCCCGGCGCAAGAGTGATCCCGGCAAACTGGCCCTGGCCGCTCCGTTTTGACGTTGACCACCTCTGAAACTGTGTTAAACTAGTCTGAAACTAGTCTATTTATGCCTGTCGCACATCGTCTTTCCCACCGTTCCCGCGCTCGTGCCTTTGTCGGCACTTTCCACGCCAAGACTCATTTCTCCCAACTCCTTGAGCGCGTCGCCAAAGGAGAGGAGATCACCATCACCAAACACGACCATCCCGTGGCGCGTTTGGTTCCCGCCGACCGGCCTTCAAGAGAGCAGGTCGCCACGATCTTTTGCCGGATGGACGCCCTGCGCCAGAGCCTTCCCAAGCCCAAGGGCAAAGCGAGCCTCAAGGATTTGATTAGTCAGGGGAGGCGCTTCTGATGCCCGCCTACGTCGTTGACCCCTCGGTTGCGCTGGCTTGGCTCTTGCCGGATGAGACAAATGCTGCCGCCGATGCCGTGCGCCGTGCCGTTGAGGAGGGTGCAGAAGCATGGATACCGGTTCACTGGTGGCTTGAAATTGGCAACGGCCTTTTGATGGCTGAGCGGCGCGGAAGAATCACAGCGGAGGGGGTCGCCCAAGCCCTGTCTCTGATCGATGCCCTGCCTCTTGAGGAAGACGAAGAAACGGCCGAACAGATCGCTGGCCGCACCATTGCCCTAGCCCGAAAACACGGGCTAACCATTTACGATGCGGCTTACCTGGAGCTAGCCCAGCGCCGGGGGACAATTTTGGCGACGTTTGACGGACAACTGTTGAAAGCCGCCGCAAAGGAGGGCGTGTTGATTCCAGATAAGGCTTGAACGCATGCATGTTCGCTATTCGCGAATGCCGTGAAGATAACATGGGGTGGTCAGGCTGGGAGGAATTCCGCAACCTGACCCCCAATGATAAAACTAACTTACAAGCGCAAGAACAGAATCAAGATCACGGAGGAGCAAGACTCGCCTTCCGCCAAGCCAGAAACCGAAACGCTGATCGAGACCGTGCAAGTGTCAGTCCTCACTATTGACACATTTGGGGCGTGCTGGTAAGGGTTGCCCATGTCGCGCAAGCTGCGCATTGAATATCCTGGGGCCATGTATCA
>CAIWJG010000070.1 GCA_903912925.1 uncultured Verrucomicrobia subdivision 3 bacterium
ATCCCGGGCGAAGCCACCCCCATGCGACATCAATGCGACATCAAAGCCACCTCAATGCGTGTTGCTAGCCAGGCGGTAGCCACCCCAATGCTACCTTCAAGCCACCCCAAGGCCACCTTCAAGCCACCTTCAAGCCACCTTCAAGCCACCCTGAAGCCACCCTAAGGCTCCTACAAGGCTCCTACAAAGCCACCTTGGGGGGAAGGAAGAATGCAGAATGCAGAATGCAGAAATGCAGGGCAGCCCGAGGTAACCACGGATGGACACAGATAGACACTCCTATTTGATTTATCATCACTCCTGCTGGATAGTGGAGGTGTTCTGCTCGGGACCGGACCGTTCAGGCCGGTGCGAGCAGTGAGCGGGAAATGTCATGACTTTAGCAATTGCAGAAGCGCGGCCAGCGGCCAAACCGGCGGAGAAGGATACCACGGTCGGGAACTACTTCGTCTCGAATTACCCCCCGTTCTCGTTTTGGAAGCCGGAGCGGGTGCCAGAGGTGGCCGCCGCCTTGGGCCGAGCACCGGCGCCGGGCACCAAGCTGGGTCTCTACCTGCACATCCCGTTCTGCCGGAAGCGCTGCCACTTCTGCTACTTCAAAGTCTATACCGACAAGGACTCCACAGCCATCAAGGGGTATTTGGAGCTGGCGCTTCAGGAGCTGGAGCTTTATGCGAAACAGCCGTTCATCGGCGGGCGCAAGCCCCAGTTTGTCTATTTCGGCGGCGGCACCCCCTCCTACCTGTCCGAGTCGCAGCTCCAGCACTTGGCGGATCGGATGAAGGCGATCCTGAGCTGGGACGAGGCAGAGGAGGTAACATTTGAGTGTGAGCCGGGCACGTTGACTGACCACAAGCTCAAGGTCATCCGGGAAATTGGCGTCACGCGCCTGAGCCTGGGCGTCGAAAACTTCAGTGACCACATCCTGGAGATCAACGGCCGGGCCCACCGCTCGCGCGAGATTCGCCGCGCCTACCATTTCGCCCGCGAGTTGGAGTTCCCCCAGATCAATATCGATCTCATCGCCGGCATGGTGGAGGAGACGGAGGAGAACTGGCGCGATTGCGTGCGGCAAACCATCGAGCTGGCGCCCGACAGCGTGACGATCTACCAGATGGAGGTCCCCTACAACACGCATATCTACCAGGAGATGAAGGCCCAAGGGCGGCTCGTGGCTCCGGTCGCGGACTGGCAGACCAAGCGGGGCTGGGTCCGCTATGCCTTCGCCGAGTTGGAGCAGGCGGGCTACACCGTTGCCAGCGGTTATACCGTGGTAAAAGACTCCAAACGAACCCACTTCGTGTATCGGGACAGCCTGTGGCAGGGCGCAGACCTGATCGGTCTGGGGGTGGCATCGTTTTCGCACGTGGGCGGCACGCACTTCCAGAACGAGCATGATTTCGAGCCCTACGTGGCCCGGCTGCGCGAGGGGCGGCTTCCGCTCTACCGCGCGCTGACGCCGACCGACGAAGAGCGGCTGATTCGCGAGCTGGCGCTGCAGTTCAAGCTGGGCCGCATCAGCCGCGCCTACTTCCAGCAGAAGTTCGGTGTGGATGTGCTGACCAGGTTTGCCGAGCCGGTGGCGCGGCTCAAGTCGCAGGGCGCTCTGGAGGTCGAGGGGGATTGGCTGCGGCTGACCCGCGAAGGACTGCTGGAGGTGGACAAGCTGGTGCACGAGTTCTTCCTGCCGGAACATCGCACCGCGCGTTACGCGTGAACTGCACGGTGCCTGACATGTTCACCAGTGCGGTAGCCGGGAGACGTCCAGCCCGACCTCTGCCGCCTTGGGCGGCGATGCTGCAACGGTTCTATGAGCCGGTCGGGCTGGTGGCGCCGGTGCTGGAGGAACTCAAAGGCACCGAGATGCCGCAACCCTATCGAGCCCTGCTCGTTCATTCATCGGACATGACGTCCACTCTGGCGAGCTTCTATGGCGAGACGCCACGGCTGAGGGTGCTGACCCGCGAGCGTCGGAACGATTCCTACAAGCGTGAGATCATCCTCTGGGTTACGGAGGGCGCTCGGCCCATCGAGTACGGGGTGATTCGCATCCATCTGGACCGGTTGCCTCCGGGGGCCCGCCAATTGGTCCTCCAGGAAGAGCGCCCGTTGGGAGATATTCTGAACGGAGAAGCGATCGCGTTCCTGAGCTGGCCTCAGGCCTTCTTCCGGCTCAAATCGGATGCGCACGCGGGGGCGGCGCTGGGATTGCAGCACCCGGGGTTCCTTTACGGTCGGCGCAATGTGTTGCTCGATGGTTCGCGGCACTTGCTGGCCGAAGTGATCGAAGTGCTCGCCCCGGCTGCCAAAGTGCAGGTGGGCGCCGATTGGAGCGAATCAAAACCCCGCAGCGCTCCCGCCAACTCGGGCAAGACCGATGCAAATCACCGCAGCCTGAAACCAATATCGATGACCTAGCCTCGAACCTTACCCTTTTATGACTACTACTCGCACATTCGACACACTAATCATTGGGGCCGGGCCGGCCGGTTCTGCCACCGCCGCTTTGCTGGCCGAGCAGGGACTCCGCGTGCTGGTCCTGGAGCGTGAGAAGTTCCCGCGCTACCACATAGGGGAGTCGCTGCTGCCGTTCACATGCCATCCGTTAAAGCGGCTCGGGCTGCTGGAGCGGATGCGCAGCTCGGAGTTCGTCAAGAAATACAGCGTGCAGTTCGTTTCGTCTTCCGGCAAGGCCTCGCAGCCCTTCTCTTTCTCGACGCGTTACGCGCCGGAAGTCGCCCAGACCTGGCAGGTGCTCCGTTCGGAGTTCGACCTGATGCTGATGGAAAATGCCCGCGCCAAAGGGGCCGAGGTCCTCGAAGAAACCACGGTGGAGGAGTTGATCCAGGAAGAAGGGCGCACGGTCGGACTCCGGGCGCGCAGTAAATCCGGGCAGCCCCTGGAATTCCGCGCCCCCATGACTGTAGATTGCTCCGGGCGCGAGGCCCTGGCACCCACGCGCCTCAACTGGCGGATTCGCGAGCCCAAGCTGAACAAGGTGGCCGTGTGGACCTACTACCGCGGTGCGCTGCGCGACGCGGGCATCGACGGTGGGGCGACGACCGTAGCCTACGTGCCCGAGAAGGGCTGGTTCTGGTACATCCCGCAGCACCGCGACATGATCAGCGTGGGAGTGGTGGCTGAGGGGAAATACCTGACCCGGGGCGGCGTTCGCGAGCCCGAACAGATATTCAAGCGGGAGATCGAGCAGAACGCATGGATCAAGGCGCACCTGGCCTGCGGCACGCCGGTGGAACCGTATCGCCTGACGAGCGAGTTCTCGTGGCGGTCCCGCTATTGCGCGGCCGATGGCCTGCTGCTGGCGGGGGACGCATTTGGATTCCTCGATCCGGTGTTCTCCTCCGGCGTGATGCTGGCGCTGAAGAGCGGTGCCTTGGCCGCGGATGCCATAGCCGAAGCCTTCGAGGCTCAGGATTTCTCCGCGGAACGATTCGCCGACTACAGCCGGACCATGCGCGAGGGCCTCGAAAACATGCGCAAGCTGGTCTATGCGTTTTATGATGAGCGATTCAGCTTCCGCAAGCTCACAGACAAATACCCCGACCTGGCGGGCGACATCACCGATTGCCTGTCTGGCGACGTAAACAAGGACTTCTCGCGCCTCTACGCGGCGGTCGCCGAGACTGCGGAAGTGCCCGCGCCGCTGCCCTACGGAGCACCCCTTGTAAAGCAGGAAGCTGAGCTGCCGGTATGAGTTACGAATTCCAAATCACTCGGCGCGTCGAGTTCTGCGAGACGGACATGGCGGGGATCATGCACTTCTCGAATTATTTCCGCTTCATGGAAACGGCCGAGCACGCCTTCTTCCGCTCGTTGGGCTTCTCGGTCGCGCACTCCCGCCTCGGGCTGGAAATCTGTCTGCCGCGTGTCCACGCCGAATGTGACTATGCCGCTCCGCTGCGCTTCGAAGACGAAGTGCAGGTCCGGCTGCTGGTCGAGCGAAAAGGCCGCCGCAGCCTGACCTACCAATTCCGCTTTAGCCGCGTGAACGGTTCGGACCCGCAGGAGGTTGCGCGCGGGCGGCTGACCGTCGCCTCGGTGGAACTCCAGGCGGACGGTTCTCTGGAGGCGGTGCCGCTGCCCAAAGCCATCGCCGACAAGATCGAGCAGGCCCCGGCGCACTTGCTCGGCGACGGAGTTCCTACTCGCTGACCCACTTCGTGCTATGAACAATACAATCATATCCAATTCTTCGAATGCCCCGGGCTCGTCCTGGCTCATTTTCTCGCTATTAACGGTTGGCTGCTGGGGCCTGTACGGTGCCTTCCTGCACTCCGGCCAAATGGGCATGCATGACCCGGTCAACGGTCGCTACAAAGCGTTCCTGTGCGTCGGTCTAGCGTACTTCCTCACCGCGGTGCTGGCGCCGCTGGCCATATTATGGTTCAAAGGCGCCACGTGGAGCTTCACCCCAGGCGGGGTCGCTTGGTCGCTAGTGGCCGGAATCGTGGGCGCGGTTGGGGCGTTTGGCGTGCTGCTGGCGTTTGGCGCGAAAGGAACGCCGGCGGTCGTCATGTCCATCGTCTTCGCGGGAGCCCCCGTCTTGAACGCCATCTATACGATGGCCACGCACCCGCCTGCGGGCGGCTGGCAGAAGCTTCCGTGGCCGTTTGTGCTGGGAATTGCGATGGCGGCCATCGGCGGCTGCCTGGTCACTCTCTATAAGCCGGCGCCGGGTGCAGCCTCGCCCAAGCCCGCGATCTCCGCCCCCGTAGCATCGAACGTGAGTTCGATCATTATGCCCGGGTCAGTGTTGCCAGCAGCGAGGTCGCCCAACCGACGCTTCAGGCAGGACTGCAACGCTGAGGGATTATAATGATCGAACTTACGTTCGATGCTACGACTTGACGTAAGATGCTAGCCGAGACGGCCAGTTCGATTAGCGAGCCCAGCCAAGCTCCGTGGGGCACCGGGCAGCCGTCTCTGCCGGAGGCGCCGCTCGCTGGCAGCTTTCCCACGCGGGAGGAGATCGAACGATTGCAATTGCGCAAAGTGCGCTCGTTGTTGGAGGCGATCCTGCCGGCCAATCCTTTCTACGCCCGTAAGCTCGCCACCTGCGGACCGACCATTGCGCCCGCAAGTCTGGATGCCTATACGCGCCTCATCCCCATCACCACACGGCACGAGCTGGTCCGGGACCGGTTGGCCAACCCGCCTTATGGAACGGACCTGACGTTTCCGTCGGACGCCTACGTGCGCTGCCACCAAACCAGCGGGACTACCACCATGCCGATGCGCTGGCTGGACACCGCCGAGAGTTGGATCCATCTCGTGGACAACTGGGTGCAGATTCTCGGCGCCGCCGGGGTGACCCGGCGGGACCGATTCTTCTTTGCCTTTTCTTTCGGGCCGTTTCTCGGCTTTTGGTCGGCGCTAGAAGCCGTGCATCGGCTGGGATGCTTTTGCTTTGCCGGCGGATCAATGTCGAGCCAGGCACGATTGCAGGCCATCCTGGACAATGGCATTACGGCGGTCTGCTGCACGCCTACTTATGCGCACCACTTGGGCGAGGTCGCCCGGGACAAGAAGGTGTACCTGACCCGCGGCCGCGTGCGGTTGCTGATCGTCGCGGGTGAGGGAGGCGGCAGCATTCCCGCCACCCGCACGCGTATCGAACGGCTCTGGCCCGGGGCGGCGGTCTTCGACCACCACGGCATGACCGAGGTCGGTCCCGTCACCTACCAATGCCCGGCTCGGCCCGGGTCCCTGCACGTCCTCGAATCGGCCTACCTGCCCGAGGTGATTGATCCTCATAGCGAACAGCCGGTGGCTGCGGGTGAAACGGGTGAGTTGGTCCTGACCACGCTCGACCGGATCGGTTCGCCCCTGCTGCGGTATCGCACCGGCGACCTCGTAAAGCCGCGCCGGCGTTCTGTCTGCGCCTGTGGCCGTCACGAGCTTGCGCTGGACGGCGGCATCCTCGGCCGCAGCGATGACATGGTTGTAGTGCGCGGCGTGAACGTCTATCCCAGCCTGGTCGAGGCAATCGTGCGGGGTTATCCCGAAGTCGCGGAATACCGCGTCCAGCTCGATTGCCGCAATGCCATGACCGAACTGTCGCTCGAAGTGGAACCCGTCGCGGACAGCCCCGGCCTCGCTTCGCTACCCCAGCGGCTGGAGCAATCCTTCCAGGCCGCCCTGAACCTCCGCGTCTCGGTGGTGCTGCTCCCAGTGGGCTCTTTGCCTCGCTTCGAGATGAAAGTCCAGCGCTGGGTCCGGGTGACGGAATAAGCCCCCCTTCCTGCCAACCCCGTTAGATCCAGCAGAGCTCCCATTCTGCATTCTGCCTTCTTCATTCGCTCTGAGGTGGCTCTGGGCGGCCTCGACGGCCAGATCATCCACGGATTTCGATTGCCGGCCCTCGGGAAATGTGGGAACGAATGGACGATGAAAGCTGGACGTAATGATGCTTGTCCCTGCGGCAGCGGCAAGAAATACAAGAAATGTTGCCTGCCAAAGGACCAACTTATTCCTGTAGCTCAGCCGCCAATAGCTGAGGCCCCGGAGCCCATCGCAGATCCGATCGAGGATGTTTGGCAGGAAGCGGAAACGTTGGATGAAGTCGAAGCGGAAGAGCCGGGGGATATCGCCGATGAGCCCGAACGACCGCCCTTGCATAAATACCCGCGCCCAGAGGCGGACCTGCCGGACCTGTCGCTTGAACAAGAGAAGATCATCGAGGATTGGTGGGAAGAAACCTCTCCGGGTTATGATGATCTGGATGCCGACCAAATGATCAAGCGTGTGGAAATGGCGCTGACGGAGTTCCCCGGCCTGTTCGTGCATTTAGGATTGGACGAGGAATTCCTGTTTGAGCTGGGCGGTGAATTGGGACGGCGTGGCAGGATACCGGATTACATCGCGCTTCTGAAGCGGTTACGCCGCGAGCAACGGCAAATGTACTCCTTTTCATACGGAGCCTTCGATTCGGAGGTGATTGATGAATTGGTCGTCACCGGGCAAGTTGAAGAAATCCCGGCTTATCTGGACCTCTTCAAACATTATCCAGACGCTCAGCCAGACTACTGCCACCAGATTTGCAACCTGCTGGCGTGGCGCGGTCTGGCCGAACCGCTTTACCTTTTGTGCGAGGCAGTCGCCGGCCCCATGATGATCTCTTCGGAAGTGTTCGGCGGCCATTTCGCCCTGGATTGGTTGCTTCGCCGTGAAGAAATCCCGTTCTTTGAGGCCGGGGACGATTCGCCCGGCGCGCTGGAAAGGGCCGCCGACGCGATACGCCGGTTGGGGGAGCGAGTTCAGTACCCCCTCAAGGCCAATACGGGCTGGCTCCGCGACGGATTGAAGGCTTGCCTGGAACCCCCGTGGGTCGGCCCACGCGGCACCCTCACCGACCTGGCTCAGCGCCGGCTTGAGTTGAATTTCGTTTCGCATTTACGCCGCGCTCGGCTGGTTCCCTGGGTCCAAGGGTTTCTTTTGGGCGACCTGTTGCAGGACTATTTCTTCTGGTGTCGCCGGAATAAAATACCCTGGCTGCAGCTCCAGAAGAAGGATATCGAGGCCTTTGTCGTATCTGGGTCGAGGCAGTTCTTTTGCGTCAGCGGCTCGACCGTGCTCGCGATAATACAAGGCATGGTTTGGTTTGCCGAGTATCTGGAAATCGCCACTGCAATTTCCGCCGCGGAAGCCGAACGGATCAAGCAGGATTGTCGGCAGCTTTTCGAGGCCGGCCGTGAAGCCGTGGATCCAACCGATCCCGCCTACCGCATTTGCCCAACATTTGAGCAGTTGACCGTGGTTTCAGCGAGTTGACTGGGGCGTGGCTTCGGCTCGATTGAGTTTGATTTCGGCCACGTTTCCCAGGGTAGCTCGTGCCTCGCAACTCTGTGCTTTGAGCCAGCATCCCTTTGGGATTCTTCTCTGGCATTTCCGCCAGGCACTGAGGCTAAGCCAGGGTCGGCGGGCGGATACAATCGTCGGAGATCAGAGTCTCAGGGTTTGGGAAGGTGGCGGGGATGCCGGGCGGTGTTACGTGCTCGGCTTGTTCGAGAAGCTGGGCCAGTAGGTCGTTTTTTGCGGAGAAGCCGCAGGCGGCGAGGTCGGCGGCGTCCAAGGCGGCGCGTTTTTGAGCGGGTTCGCCCCGGTCAGTTCGAGGTGCGGTAGAGGGTGCGCAGACCGCCATTGCCCCAATCAAACTTCACGTGTCCTTTGGCGATTGCGACGGGTTGCTAAGCTGTGGTATGCATTTTACGACTCACGAAGACTCTTATGGCCGAATCTGAATATCTGGCGGGAAAAGTCGTAAAACGGTCGCTGCCTGTCATTTCCGGACGCCCCGGACCTGACGCGCCGACGCTCAAGCGCCTGCTCCTGCCGCAGGGAGAGTTGGCACAGGTTCACGACTCAGACGAAGGGATTCGCTACATGGCGGTCATCGAAACCCTTATGGGCGGCGACCGGGGAAACCATTATCACAAGATCAAACAAGAGTGGATTTATTTGTTGCAAGGCGAGTTGCTGATGCTTACCGAAGATGTTCAGACCAAGGAGCGCGCCTCTGTGCGGCTGCAAGCCGGAGATCTGCTGCTCATTGAAACTGGCATTGCCCATCTATTACGGACCGTTGAGCCGGGGCAAGCGATTGAGTTCTCGAACACGCGGTTCGACGCCGCGGACACTTTCCCTTTCCGGCTCGAAGAGGCACCTGCCTGAACTCTGCTGGGAGCAGGCGGTTGTGGAACCACAGCCCTGCGGGTGGAGGATCTCATCACCATCCCCATCGCCAGGCTGGCGGATGAGATGGGACAATCGGCCTCGAAATACTCATTAATTCAATGTTCGCTGTGAAGCCAGAGATTAGCGCATCAGGCGAGCCGTGGTACGGGCAGGTCTGTCATCAACAAAAGCCCCGCGGGCGCCTGAAGCAGTCGGGGCGCAGTGTTGACCAGTGCTGCGACGGTGGCCTGGTCACCAGCCACACCGCCGTGGATCACGACGTTTAGCGGCGGTTCCCCCTCAATCTGAACAGCGTCATGCGGGTTCTTCGCGTCCAAATACATCTTCAGATCCAGCGTCAGGCAAATCCGGCCATTTACAGTGGCCTCGGCACGTTGGTGCAGTCCGCAGGTCTGGCCTTTCTTGACTTCCAGATACTGCGTGCGGATGTGGTGATCAGCAACGACGGCATCACCGGTTTCGACGAGGTTCTCCAGCGACCAACCCAGGCAGTGCGCGACCAGGGAGAGAGACTCCTTCAACCCCGCGTGGCCGGCTTGGCCTAGTTTGAACAGGCGGCGAAATTCCGCGGGCAGCAGGCCGCTGCCGATCTTCTTCTGCAGCGGCGCGCGCCGCGTCGAGGCGTTAACCACGCGCTGGACATGGATCGCGCGGACTACCCGGCTCACCCCCGTCAGGCAGATCGGCAAGACGTCCATGACAAACCCGGGATTGACGCCGGTGCCGATAACGCGTGCGCCCGTCTTGCGGCATAGTTGGTCGAGCTTGGCAGCCAGTTTGGGTTCGCGGAGCCGTGGAAACAGCAGTTCCTCGCTCGAAGACACCACGCTAATGCCGCGGCGAGCCATCGGCTCAATCTGCGCGAAGGCGTCTTTGAACCTGGAAACGGCGGTATGGAAGACGACGTCCGGTCGCCCGCAGGCAACCAACTCCTCCAAAGACCCCCAGACCCGGCGGCCGCGCAGACTCTTCATCCCCGTGAGCACGCCCAGATCCTGCCCGATCTTCGCTGGGTCAATGTCCACACCGCCGACGATTTCCGCCCACGGCTTCCCCGCGGCGAGTTTCAAGGTTTCCAGCCCGATGGGGCCCAGGCCGAATTGTGCAATTCTGATCTTCATGCGCAGAGCAGCGTAACAGTCGGCACAGCGCGAATGCAACTCAGGCAGCCTCGACGAGCTACTCCCCCTACTGGGGGGGTATTCCGGCTATTGGGGCCCTTCGTTCGGCTTCAGTTACGGATACCGCAGCGGTGGGTACTACAACAACGGGTATCACGGCGGGTATCGTTGCGGATATTCGGGGGGCGGACATTACCGTTATTACGGGCACCACTGACCGCGCAGTGATCTGCCATTCGCCAGTATAAGCTGGCGCACCTCCCGGCCGTTGCTATAGTTGAAGAAATCTGATTGCAACTATGGATACAAAACAAGATCAAAAGGCTTGGATTTGTGGCGGCGCCGCGCACTGTGAGTCGCCGCCCAAAACCAACGGACTCCCGAACCGGTTAGTGTTGCTGGGCGCGCCGGGAGTCGGCAAAGGGACGCAGGCAGAATTGCTGTGCACGAATCTAGGCACCTGTCATCTTTCCACCGGCGACGTTTTTCGGGCGGCCAAAGGGCTCGACTCCGCTGAACGCACCCCGGCCTTGACGGCGGCTTTGGATTACATGCGCCGCGGCGACCTGGTGCCGGACGAGACCGTGTTGGCAGTGGTGGCCGAACGTGTGGGCTGCCTGCGTTGCGAGGGCGGGTTCCTGCTCGACGGTTTCCCCCGCACGGTCGCCCAGGCTGAGGCCTTGGCAGAACTGCTCGCGAAAGAGAAACTCAAGCTGGATGCCGTGCTAAGTTACGAGCTGCCGCTGGAGCAAGTCGTTTCCCGCTTGAGCGGGCGACGCACGTGTTCGAAGTGCAAGGCGGTGTTCCACGTCAAAGCCCTGCCACCGAAGATGGCGGGTGTTTGCGATCATTGCGGCGGCAAGCTTTATCAGCGCGAGGACGATCAGCCGGAATCCATCCGCGTGCGCATGGAGGCTTATGAACGTAGCACCACTCCCCTGACTGACTTTTACCGCCGGCGAAATCTGCTGCTCTCGATCCCGGCGGATGGCTCGCCGGAGCAGATCTTCAAACGCACGCTGGATGCGCTTAAGGTGGCGAGTTGAGCTTTGGGTTGCCGTTCGTCGTCGGGGGCCGACTGGCCGTCGCGCAGACCGGCAAGGAGTGGCTCCCACCTGCGCCGCCGGCCAGCAGGGGAAACTGATTTGCTTTGCCGCGCGGTTGCCCGACCGGGCTAAAGCCCTTCAATCCGACAGCCTCCAAACCGTGTGCCGACGGTAGGCAGAGTTGCGCACTGCGGCATTTCATCTTCCCGCACGAACCCCCTATCGACGGGCCAGGACTTTGCTGGGATTCGGAATCATGCGGGCACCTAGCCAACAGTCTCGCAACATGGGAGCGGCGTGAGAGAATCGGGCTTCGAGGGTAGCGTCTCGGCCGGTGACAAGAGATAGCGCAGGACGTCGGCGGCGGAGTAAGAGTCGTAGCCGGGCGCGAGGAATTGGGCAAGGCGGGCCAAGTCGTCGCCGGCAGTGACGAGCGGGAGCTCGCTTCCGCCCCCAGCACGCACCTGGCCCAGACCCACGTTTGCGGGAAGGCCGTTGCAGATGCATTTACGGCCGACAGTTTGTGCCGCGGTGCCGCCTTTTCGGAGATACTGATCGAGCGGTTCGGAGGGACAGCGATAGCCAATGGTGCCATCGGCCCGGCGGTAAAGGTGGCGCAAGTAGCCGAGGTCGCAGATGCGGCGGCGCTGCTGGTAGAGCGCGGGGTCGGAGAGTGTTCCTTGGATTTCGCCAACTTTGAAGGGAAAGCCGGTAGGTGAGGCCACCGGGTCAGTGAAGACGCGACCTTGGGCCCGGCGGCTCAATTCGAGGGCTTGCCGTTTGATCTCAGGTTCCATGCCGGATTCCTCGCAAAAGGCAAAGGGCGTGCCGACCTGCAGACCGGCTGCTCCCAGTTGCTGGGCCTCGGAGAGCCCGCCGGGACGGCCGTAACCGCCCGCCAGCCAGAAGGGCAACCCAAGCGCGGCTATCTTATCCAACTCGGGCACATCCCGCGGGCCATAGAGCGGCTCGCCCGCTGGCGTGAGGTGCAGCGGGCCGCGGGGCGGGGCATTGTGCCCGCCGGCGGTGGGGCCTTCCACGATGAAACCGTCCACACGACCGCTGGCCTTTTTGGCGAGGGCCATGGCCAGGGTGGCCGAGGCGACAATCCCGAGGAAGAGAGGACGATTGAGCTGAGGGACTGCTCCCTTGCAGAAGTTCTGCGGGTCAAAGGTAGTGCAGTGTGTTTCACCCGATAGAGCGCCTTCCACATCAATGAGCAGCGACGCGGGCCGGCCGGTGGCGAAGAGGTCGAGCACCCCGGGAATCGCTCGCGGAATGCCCGCCCCCATCAGGATGTAATCAACGCCAGCCAACATGGCGCCATAAAGGGACGGCAGCGTGGGAAGCTGGATCTTTTCGAGGAAATTGATCCCCACCAAGCCTTCATGCCCTTGCTTGGCCAGAAAGACTTCGACGAAGTTGGCGATGACAGTCAGTTCCACCAGCTCGGCGCGCGGGCGGAGGGTGGGCATGGGCGCGAGTTTGAACGGAGCGGTGAGCGGCTTGCCTCCCGGGATGAAGTAATCCGCGAGAACGCGGGTGGCCATGTCCGGGAAGGGGAATCGGGTCAGGGCGTATCGAATCTCGCCGCTCGGGTCGCCCAGTTGAAGACGCCGGGCGAGGACCACCGCCAGTGCGGTTCCCGCTACGACGCCAAGCTGCCCCAGACGTGACACGGCGCGGGCCAGCGGCCAACTGGAGACGGCAACGCCCATGCCGCCTTGAATAATGACAGGTTGTGACATAATCGAACACATGAACCGACCTTCCAATCAACGAGAGCAGAAGGACGCGGCAGGAAAGTCTGGAATCGCTCGCACGGCGCCTCTTAGCGCACCGAGGTCAGGAACCCGTCGGAAACCGACGCGTGGTTGAACAATAGCACTTAACGATGATGTCGGAAAGGGAAATGCTGAAAAGCTGAAATGGGAATCTGAGTGAAACGTGAAACGTGAAACGTGAGGGGAATCGGAAATCACGCATCACGTTTCACGCATCACGTTTCACGTCGTGAGATGCGCCCGGACCGCTTTTCGGTTGACGGGGCAGGGCGCCTTTGGTTTGTTACAGGCCAATGCCGTCAGATTTGTTTACTGCTACGCTCGGATTGGCGAATACGTCCAGTCGTTCCTTTGGCCGTCGTTCATTCCTTAAAGCCCTCGGCACCGCCGCTTTGGCCGCGCCGTTCGTCACGCGGGACCTGATCGCCCGGCCTCCCAGCAACGTGTTGCGCCACGCCAGCTTTGGCGCCGGTGGCATGGCGTGGTCGGACCTCACGGAGTTGACGAAGTTCAAGCAGCTTCAGTTGGTCGCGGTGGCCGATGTGGACCTTAACCGAACTGGGGAGGTGAAGAAGATGTTTCCGCGCGCCAGGATCTACCAGGACTGGCGCGAGTTGCTCGACAAAGAAGGCAAGCAACTCGACTCGGTGAATGTTTCCACCCCCGACCACATGCATGCGCCGATAGCCATGAGCGCGTTGCAGTTGGGCAAGAACGTCTATTGCCAGAAGCCACTGACCCACGACCTCTACGAAGCGCGGAAGCTGACGGAGTTTGCGCGGGCCAAGGGCGTCGTGACGCAAATGGGCATCCAGATCCACTCGTCGAGCTTCTACCGCCTGGCGCCGCTGCTGATACAGGCTGGCACCATTGGGCGGATCAAGGAAGTGCATTCCTTCGTGGGCGCCATCTGGGGCGATCCCGCGCCGCGCCCCGAGGTGGCCGATCCGGTGCCAGAGGGTTTCAACTGGGATCTTTGGCAGGGGGTCTGTGCGCAGCGGTCGTTTATCGGCAATGGGTACTACCACCCGATGAATTGGCGCAAGCGCCTCGACTTCGGCACCGGCAGCCTCGGGGACATGGCGTGCCACCTCTTTGATCCGGTCTTCATGGCGATCGAGCTGACTGCGCCGATCTCGGTTCGCTCGGAAGGGACGGCTCCGAACCAGTGGAGCTGGCCCCTGGACAATGAGGTCCACTATGTCTTTCCTGGGACACGATACACGGCGGAGAAGACGCTGCCGGTGACTTGGTACGACGGCTCACGCAGGCCGCCGCCGGAGATCAAAGCCCTGCTGGAAGGAGACGCCTTCCCGGGCGGCGGCTCGATTTTTGTTGGGACGCAAGGCGTGCTGGTGCTGCCGCATTGGTCCCGGCCGTTGCTCTATCCGGATAAGAAGTTCAAGGACCTCAAGTTTCCGGAGGTCAAAGAGCTGAATCATTGGGGCAGCTTTGTGGAAGCCTGCCTGGGGGGCGCAAAGACTACGGCTAACTTTGACTACGCGGGGCCGCTGGCGGAAGCGGTTTTGGTGGGCACCGTGGGCGTGCGTTTTCCGAAGACCACGCTCCAGTGGGACGCGAAGGCGCTGACTTTCAATGAGGCGGAGGCCAACCAGTTCATCCGCCGCCAATATCGCAGCGGCTGGGCCGTCAAGGGGCTTTCCTGACGGGGCATGTCTTTGCGTTTGCATTAGCCGCCGCGGCGGGGCAGGGTTTCGGGATGCTAAGTACCCATGGCACTAAGTACGAGGACGTATTATTGTTGCCATTCCGGCGGCAATTTGCCAGGCTTCCCTCGCTCATATGAGCGAGTCAATGCCTCGAATTAGCCCCTACAGTATC
>CAIWJG010000071.1 GCA_903912925.1 uncultured Verrucomicrobia subdivision 3 bacterium
CAGCGAAGCGGACACGTGCCGCACCTTGCTGCTCCAGCGGTCCATTCCTAACCTTCTAAGCTATGATCAATAACTCCGCCCTGCAGCTCTGGGATCGGCTCGCCGCCAAACAGCTCGATCCAATGTTCAAGCAGCGTATCACCGACGGCCTCAACTGTTCTCCCTTTGAAGCCGAAGCCATCCTCCAAAACGTCCACGACACCTACGCCGCTTTCTTCCACTGCGCTCCGGGTTTACAGCCCGGCCAACTCTCTCTCCAGGTCGTTTCCATCGAGGCGCCGCCTGGCCCGCGCCTGATCCACTGCCCTCAGATCCTGGTCACCCTTACTTGGGAAGACCCGGCCACTGATCTAGTCGCCCGCAAAAAGGGCGGCGTCGTGGCCTTGCGCCGCCACCGCCTCGTGCGGGTCTGTCACGAAGCCTTCCAGCAGGGCGGACTCCTCACCCTGGAGGACCTGGCCTATCGCCTCTTCAATTGCGGCCAACGCACCCTCTGCCGCGATCTGCAAGCCTTGCGCCAGGCTGACATCTCCCCTCCTCTGCGCTCCACCATCAAAGACATCGGACGCACTCTCTCCCATCGCCGGCGCGTCATCCAACTATGGCTGGCGGGACAGGAATATTCCCAAATCGCCAAAACCGCTTTCCATTGCATCTCCTCGGTGCGCAATTACGTCGAGAAGTTCAAACGCGTCGCCCTGCTCCAAGCCGCGGGCTTCGACCTCCAATCCGTCGCCTTCCTGGCCCGCCTTTCCCAGCCGTTGACCCAACAATATCTCGCCCTCCTCAAGGACAAGAAGGCCATCCAGCATCGCAAAACCGAACTGCATCCGCCCATAAAAAAACACACCCCACCCCCACCCCAGGACCAGCCGTGATCGCTCCCTCTTATAACCAAAAACACTACCGGCCCGCGCTTAAGCGCTTCCTGCACCCCATCCTCAGCGCCCTGTTCCAGCGCGAGTTGACCCGCTTGGGCCCTATGCTCGCCGCGCGCCTGGCCACCGAAGTCATCGGCCTCTTCGAAGCCTTCTGCCCCGCCGCCGAGCATCTCCAACCGGGCCAACTCCTCTGGACGGTCCCCGACACCAATACCAGCCCGCACGCGCGCCATCGCCCCCTCGTTCCAGTAATCCTCACCCTCACTAGCCCAGAAGATGCCCAGCGCTTGTCGCAGGGTGTCACCGTGCCGGATAACCTTCAGCAAGCCCTGGCCCGGTTGTTTCGGGAAGCTCATGCGCAAGGCGGACTGCTCTCCGTGCGCGACGCCGCTTTGTTCTTGCACCGAGACCAAGGCTACATCTCACGCTTCCGCCAACGCTATGAAACCAAACACGACTGTATCCTGCCTCATCCCGGCAGCCTGCAGGACGTCGGATCCACCCTCTCCCACAAGACCCAAGCCGTGCGCAAAGTCATCTTCGAGCGCAAAGACCCAGCCGCCGTCGCTCGCGAAATCAATCACACCCAATCCTCAGTCGATCGCTACTTGCGTGATTACCACCGGGTTAAAACCCTGCACGCAGTCAACCCCGATCCGGTGTTCATTCACCAATGCACCAACATCGCCAAACATGTCGTCCGTCAATACATCAAACTTATAGAAGAACAGAAACAACTAGATGAAAAGAAATCAGACAAACAGGATTGACGTTGCCAAATGGCATTATCGTTGGGGTTGGCCGACACCAGCCGCTTTTCCCAGGGTAGCTCGCGGCTCGCAACCCTGGGCTTCGGGGCGGAATCCCTGTTGGATTCTGGAATTTCCGAAAGGCATTGGTGCTAATCCGTGTATTCCGTGTCTTGTAGGCCGGGTGCTCTCACCCGGCGTCCCCATCGCGTCCATAATGAGCAGGCCAAGTGCTATCGCACGTGGCAGGGCCGAGTAACTTTTTGGGGCAGACGGAAGCTAAGGCCCGCTATTCTCTGGTGCAGTCTCTTGCGTTCGTATCTGGTTGCAGCAGAACAGGATCCATAGAAGTTACTTGGAAGAATTGCTGCCTTCTGCCTCTCCCCTTCGGAAGGGGAGAGGGTTGGCGTGAGGGGAGTTCAGTGGGGCACTTGAGGCTTCATCACCCGCTGATGTCCTGGTGGTAGCTCTGGAGCGACTTGATCCCCGCCTTGCCGGTTCGCGCGGCGGCAATGCCCGCCACCGCAGCCTTCGCGGCAGCCGTCGTGGTGACGTAGGGCACCTTGTATTTAATGGCCGCTTTTCGGATGTAGGCGCCGTCCTCAGCGCTGGTCTTGCCCCTGGCCGTGTTGATGATGAGGTCAATTTGCTTGCTCTTGATCTCGTCAGCGACGTTGGGCCGCTGGTGCTCGCTGATCTTGAAGCTAACCTCGCACGGTACACCCTGCGAATGCAGATACTTCCACGTGCCGTCGGTCGCCTTGAGCCGGAAACCCAGTTCGGCGAAGCGCCGCGCGGTTTCCAGCACGAAAGGTTTGTCCTTGTCGGTGACCGAGATGAAGACCGTTCCTCGGAGCGGCAGCGGACTGCCGGCGGCTTCCTGGGACTTGAAATAGGCGAGGTCGAAGCTCGGCGCCATGCCGAGCACCTCACCCGTTGAACGCATCTCAGGCCCGAGCACCGGGTCAACCTCCGGGAACATGTTGAAGGGCAGCACGACTTCTTTCACGCCGGTGTGCGGGATGTGCCGGCGGCGCAGCCCCATGTCGCTGAGCCGCTGGCCCAGCATCAGGCGTGTGGCGATCGAAGCCATCGGTATGTTGCAGACCTTCGAGACCAGCGGCACTGTCCGTGACGCTCGAGGGTTGGCTTCCAGCACATAGACTTTATCCTGATGAACCGCGTATTGGATGTTCATCACGCCGCACACCTTGAGTTCGCGGCTGATGCGCAAGGTGTATTCCTCGATGGTCTTGATGTGTTTCTCGGGTAGCGTGACCGGGGGGATGGCGCACGCGGAATCCCCGGAGTGGATGCCCGCCAGTTCGATGTGCTCCATGACCGCCGGGATGAACGCGTCCTGGCCGTCCGCCAGCGCGTCGGCTTCCGCCTCGATGGCGTTGTCCAGGAACCGGTCAATCAGGATGGGCCGTTCCGGCGTGACATCAACTGCCGCGGCGACGTAATGCCTGAGCATCTCCTCGTCGTGGACTACTTCCATGCCCCGCCCGCCCAGCACAAATGAAGGACGGACCATAACCGGATAGCCGATCCGCCTGGCGATTTCGCTGGCCTCCTCGAAACTGCTGGCCATGCCCGACTCGGGCATCGGGATGCCCATCTTCTCCATCATCTTGCGGAAGCGGTCACGATCCTCGGCCAGGTCAATCGTGTCGGGCGACGTGCCTAGAATCCTGACTCCAGCCGCCGCCAGGTCGTTGGCCAGGTTCAGCGGCGTCTGGCCGCCGAACTGCACGACCACCCCCTCCGGCTTCTCTTTCTCATAGATGGAAAGCACATCCTCCAGCGTGAGCGGTTCGAAGTAGAGCTTGTCGGAGGTGTCATAGTCCGTTGAAACCGTCTCGGGGTTGCAGTTGACCATGATAGTCTCGTAGCCGGCCTCCCGCAGGGTTAAGGCGGCATGCACGCAGCAGTAATCGAACTCGATGCCCTGGCCGATACGGTTGGGACCGCCGCCCAACACCATCACCTTCTTGCGCGCGGTCGTCGTCACGCGGTCGGGGGCATTGTAAGTCGAATAATAATAGGCCGCGTCGTTCACTCCGCTGACCGGCAAGGCGTCCCAGGCCTCCACCACTCCCAGCTTCTTGCGCTGTTCGCGGATTTGCGTTTCGGTAAGCCCCAGCAGCTTGGCCAGGTAACGGTCGGCGAATCCGTCCTTCTTGGCCTGAGTTAGCAGCGCGTCCGGCAGGTGCCCACCCTTGTGTTTGAGAATCTGTTCCTCCAGTTCCACCAGTTCCTTTATCTGCTGGATGAACCACGGCTTGATATGAGTCTTGCGATACAGCTCATCCACCGCGGCACCCTTGCGCAAGGCTTCATACATGATCCACTGCCGCTCGCTGCTCGGCTCGTTGAGCAGCAGCATCAAGTCCTCCAGCGATTTGCGATTGAAGTCTTTTGCGAAGCCCAGGCCGTGACGCCCGTTTTCCAGGGACCGGATCGCCTTGTGAAACGCCTCCTTGTAAGTCTTGCCGATGCTCATCACTTCGCCAACCGCCCGCATCTGCGTCCCCAGCTTGTCCTCGGCGCCCTTGAATTTCTCGAACGCCCAGCGCGAGAACTTCACCACGACGTAATCGCCCGAGGGGGTGTATTTATCGAGCGTGCCGTCGCGCCAGTACGGGATTTCGTCCATCGTAAGCCCGCCCGCCAGCTTGGCCGAGATGAGGGCGATGGGGAACCCAGTGGCCTTGGAAGCCAGCGCCGAGGAGCGCGAGGTCCGGGGGTTGATCTCGATGACCACCACGCGGTCGGTCTTCGGGTCGTGCGCGAATTGGACGTTAGTGCCGCCGATCACCCCAATGGATTCCACGATGCGGTAGGAGTATTCCTGCAGCCGGGCTTGCAGCTTGGGATCAATTGTCAGCATCGGTGCCACGCAATAGGAATCGCCGGTGTGGACTCCCATCGCGTCCACGTTCTCGATGAAGCAGACGGTGATCATCCGATTCTTGGTGTCGCGAACCACTTCCAGCTCCAGTTCCTCCCACCCCAGCACCGATTCCTCGACCAGGATTTGGGCCACCATGCTGGCGGCCAGCCCGCGGCTGGCAACCACGCGCAGTTCCTCCACATTATAGACATGGCCACCGCCCGTGCCGCCCAGGGTATAGGCCGGGCGAATGACCAACGGGTAACCCAGCTCCGCCCCCACCTTCTCCGCTTCCTCGACGCTGAATGCCGGCGCGCTCCGCGGCATGTCTATCCCCAGCTTCCTCATCGTCTCCTTGAAGATGATCCGGTCCTCGCCTTTCTCGATCGCGTCGGCCTCCACCCCGATAATGCGCACGCCGTATTTGGCGAGCACGCCCGCTTTCGCGAGTTGCGACGAAAGGTTCAGCCCCGTCTGGCCGCCCAGATTGGGCAGCAATGCGTCCGGGCGCTCCTTTTCGATGATCTCCGTCAGCACCGACACCGTCAGCGGCTCGATATAGGTCACGTCGGCCATACCGGGGTCGGTCATGATTGTCGCCGGGTTCGAGTTCACCAGCACAATCTGAAAGCCGAGGCTGCGCAGCGCCTTGCAGGCCTGGGTGCCGGAATAGTCGAATTCGCAGGCCTGGCCAATCACGATCGGGCCGGACCCAATGATGAGCACTTTCTTGATGTCAGTTCGTTGAGGCATGGTAGTTGTTAGGTTTGTCTTTCGGTTGTGTTTCTTGCTGCGAGTCGTCCCGCAACCGGGACGCATTATTACTCAGCATCCCGCGCGGGGTCAAACGGCATTAACGCCGCAGTCAATGGCGGGTGTGCCTGAACTGCGGTTAACCGGGAGCCTCGTAGCCGCCGACTGCCGGACGCATTGCCCCACCCGGATCGCTAGGAGCGCGAGCGACCTCGCGCGCTCACGGCCCGGCGCGGGTTAATTCTCGCCGTGGACCTTCTGCATCAAATCCGTTGTGGCTTTGTACAGTTCCGGCGTGTTGAGTTTCGGATTCTGCTGCGCCGCCTGTCGGGTTTGAAGGATCAGCGCGTCCACCGCCTGCTTCTGCGCCGCGTCAATGGCCTGGGTTTGAACCACCCGGTCCATGGCGGCAAGCGCACCGGTGTAATCGCCGGCCTGGAAGGCGGAGTTGGCCTGAACGATTTCCTCTTTTGTGGCCGCGTCGGCCTTTTCAAAACTCTGCTGCAATTGTTCGGTGGCCGGCTTGGCCGACTTCTTACCACACCCAACTACTGTCACGGCAACGATGGCCAGGGCCATCAGGCACCCGATTTGTGTCAGAACTGTTCTCATTGAGTGTCCCCTCCGAGTTGCACTTAGGGCTCGTGCAAAAACAAATGCGGTCCTCGGGGTTTCGTCCGGCGAGCGTGGAGCGTAAGAGCGTGGAGCGTCGCAGCGCGTTCGAGGTCACCACGCTCTACGCTCAAACGCTTCACGCTCTCAGGGTGCTCGCGGG
>CAIWJG010000072.1 GCA_903912925.1 uncultured Verrucomicrobia subdivision 3 bacterium
CATTCTTGTCCGCCTTTGCGTGATGGTCAACCCGAAAGCCCACCGGCGGACAAGAATGTCCGCGCTCCAGAAAAATGTGAGATGCGCACTCCCTCCGTCGGCTCATGATGCCCTCCTTGTCAGCATCTTTTCGGTCCGGTAGTGTCGTGGCAATCGATGGCTCGAAACCCGAAGAGAGGCTCCACGACTAGCGAGCCGATGCCTGCGCCCAACCTACCCGCGCCGCGGCGACCCGCCCGGCTGCTGATCGTCCTTGCCGGCATCATCCTCGGCCAAGCCATTCTTTACGGGCCTTCCCTCGCCGGGCGGAAGATTCTGCTGCCGCTGGATATTCTGGCGGAACCGACCTACTACCTTCCCCACACCCCGGAAGTTGCAAAGATCGAACTGCACAATGTGGCGCGGACGGATCTGATCGACGTTAATGAACCCGCGCGGCGTTTCGCGGCGGCGGAGCTCCATGCCGGCCGATTGCCAATGTGGACGCCGAATAACTTTGCCGGTGCGCCTTTCATTTGGCCGAAGTTCTCGCCCTTTCTAGCCTTGCAATGCCTTACGGCGTCGCCGGTCGTGCTGGCCTGGAGCCAATTGCTGGCCGCAGTCGTGACTGGCCTGGGCGCGTATTTCTTCTGCCGACGCGTGTTGGCGGTAAGCTTCTGGCCCGCAGCGATTACTTCATGGTGCTACCCACTCACCGGGTTCTTCGTTTTGTGGCAAGGTTATAACACTTGCCTGCCGGTGGTTTGGCTCCCCTGGATGCTGCTGGCGGTGGACAAGACGGTCCGAGGCGGCAGCGCCCTGGCGCCGATTGGCCTGAGCGTGGTGACCGGCCTGGTGCTGATCGGCGGCCAGTTGGATGTGGCGGCCCAGGTGCTGTTGGCCTCGGGCATCTTTGGCTTGTGGCGCTTGGGTGAGGTCCACCGCAAACAATGGTTTCAGCGTCCGGCCAGGAAGGCGGCGCTCGCGCTGGGGATGGCCTGGGGCCTCGGGTTCCTGCTCGCCACGCCGTATATCCTGCCCGTGCTGGAGTACGCACGCACGGGCGTGCGCATGGCGCGCCGTAGCGCGGGCGAAGAGGAGCGGTTCCCGGTCGGGTGGAAGGCTCTGCCGCAAACGGTTCTGCCATACATGTATGGCACCATGCAAACGGGCAGCGTTCGCCTCGACGCGGGGAATAAGGCGGGTAATGAGATCGAGAGTTCGGCGGCGACCTACGCCGGCGTGCTGGCAACGCTATTGGTGGCGCCGCTGGCGTGGTGCAGTCGGCGACACCGGAGCACAAATCTCGCTCTGGTCCTGCTCTCGTTCATTTCTCTGAGCTGGTCCCTGAACATCCCGGGCTGTGTGGATCTGCTCCGCCTCCCCGGCCTCAACATGATGTCCCACAACCGGCTGGTATTTGTCGCCTCCTTCGCCATCGTGGCCCTGATGGCCGTCGGGCTGGAGGTCTGCTTGCAGGGACCGTTGAAGTGGCGTTGGTGGTTCTGGCTCCCGGCGGCCCTGCTGGCGGGGTTGTGTGCGTGGTGTGCCTATCGTGCCTTCATCCCTCCTGAGCCAATCGCGACCCGACTGGCTGCGGGGATCCAGGCGGGACACCGGCTGATGTGGATCCACGACCTCGAGGGGGTGCGACGGGTTCAATCATGGTTTACCCGCTACTATGCCGTAGCTGCTGTATTATGCGGCGTGGGCGTTTCAGGCTGGTTGCTGCTTTGGGCGCGGCGGCCGTGGCAAGTTCGGCTCCTGCCCGTCCTCGCAGTGTTGCTCGTGGGAGACTTGCTCTGGTTCGCCTGGGACCGAAGCGCTCAATGCGACTCGGCACTCTACTATCCTCCCGTAGCGGTGCTGGAGCAGGTCGTCCGATCCGCCCCGGGGCGAATTATCGGCCTCGATTGTCTGCCCGCTTCGGTTGCCTCGATCAGCGGTTTGCGTGACATTCGAGGATACGACGGGGTCGATCCGGCGCGACTGCTGAACCTTGTGGCATCGGCCGTCGCCCCCGAGTCCACACGTTATATCTATGCCCAGATGCAGAAGCTCAGCCCGAAGGCGATCCTGAATGCTCGAAAAGAACTCCGGCTTTCGCCGGTGTTGGACATGCTCGGGGTGCGCTACCTGGTGGGCCGGGGTTCTCCGCCTACCAACTCGCACCCGGCGTTTCAAGGGCCTGACTACTGGGTGTTGGTAAACTCCAACGCCCTGCCGCGAACCTTTGTGCCGCGCCGGGTCGAAACGGTGGTGGAGGATGCGCTACGGCTGGAGAAGCTGGGGGCGCAAGAGTTCGACCCGCGGGAAGTGGCCTATGTCGAGTCGGCGGTCAATCTGCCCGGCCCATGCCAGGGCACTGCCGAGATAACGGAAGAGGTTCCGACGCGCATCCTCGTTTCGGTGCGAACGGAGTCGCCCGGGCTGGTCGTGCTGGCGGACCTTTGGGATAAAGGCTGGGAAGCCCGCCTGAACGGCAAGCGGGTGCCCATTCTACGGACCAATCACGCGGTTCGGGGCGTTCTGGTCCCCGCCGGCTCCGGGTTGCTGGAATTCCGTTACGCGCCCGCCGGTTTTGCCTGGGGGCTGAGGTTGGCCGGCTTGGCGGCCGTGGCCCTGCTGCTATGGGTCGCAATCGCGCCGCGTGAGGGCACGCGGCCTACAAGCACGCACATCCGCTCCTGTAGGCCG
>CAIWJG010000073.1 GCA_903912925.1 uncultured Verrucomicrobia subdivision 3 bacterium
CACCAGCGGCCCCGCTTCCGCAATTACCGTTTCCATGAGCCGTAACCGGCCAGATGCTTCTTGTTCGCCGCAAGGTCGCGCGGCCCGCCGTGCGTGCTGCCGCACAGATCGCGGCTTAGTTCGTACAGGGTTGAACCGCCAGTGGCGTGGGGTTGGGTCGCCTTCAGACGGTTCTCCAGTGTTTCCCGCACGGATCGTGCGGGAGTCTTCCCGAAGCGTCGAGCGGTCAGGGTCAACTGGTCCTTCAAGCCGTTTGGCAGTTGGAGCCTCGGGATGTGCTCATGCGGCCAATCTACCCGCCTGTCAGCCGCCCGGCAAGCGGGTTCGGGGCAGCTTTTCGCCCTGCCCACCGATTACCGATCACCGACCACTGATCACTGGCCCATTCCCCTTCGCGCCTTCCCGCCTTCGCTGTTCACCCACTCACCCCGGCAACAATCTTCGCTTGCTCAAAGATATTCTGTTCGGTTTTGGGGTTCGGCGGGCATATACCAATGACATGATGAGCGATGACATGGCGTTGGTGCGGGAATATGCCCAAAGCAATTCCGAGCAGGCGTTTGCCGCGGTGGTATCGCAGCACGTCAATCTGGTCTATTCGGTCGCCCTGCGCCAAGTCCGCGATCCCAGTCTGGCTGAGGAAATCACCCAAGCCGTTTTCATCATCTTGGCACGCAAAGCCAAGTTGCTCAGCCCGAAGACAACCCTCTCCGGTTGGCTTTGCCGCACGGCACGATATGTTTCTGACCATGCACTCAGAGCGGAACGCCGTCGCCAATTCCGGGAACAGGAGGCACAAATGCAATCCACTTTGAACGAGCCAAATTCCAGCGCATGGAATCAGATAGAGCCATTGCTGGATGAGGCGCTCAACTGTTTGGGGGAAAAAGAGCATGATGCAGTCGTGCTCAGATTCTTTGATGGCAAGGAATTGAAACAGGTCGGTGCGGCAATGGGAACAACTGAGGATGGGGCACGGATGCGCGTAAATCGCGGGCTAGAAAAACTGCGGAAGTTCTTTACCAAGCGTGGCATCACGCTTTCTGCTGCCATGATTGCCGGAGCGGTTTCAGCCTATTCGGTCCAAGCTGCTCCTGTGGGCTTGGCAAAATCTGTGACCGTTGTTGCGCTTGCCAAAGGCGTGGCGGTCAGCGGTTCAACCTTAACCCTCATCAAAGGAGCATTGAAACTTATGGCATGGGCAAAAGCAAAAACGGCAGTTGTGGTCGGCGTGGGCGTGCTGCTCGCGGGTAGCGTGGCGACCGTCGCACTATCGGGGAAACCAAGTGAGCGTGAGGTCGCGATGATTCCCACCGGGGAGCACGCTGGAGTCACATTCTTTTCTCTCTTTAAGAAGATGCCAATCGTTGCCAACGCTGTCTTTCAAAAGGAATTGTTCTTCAAAGTTCCTTCAGGGGCGCGCCAGCAGACCTTTTCATTCAAGCGCGACGGCGACAATTATCTTTTCACTGTTCAGGATGGCGCAGGGATTCAAGTCGGACGATTCGACGGCGTTATCTGGCATACGCAAGGAGGACAGCTCATAGAGTATGATCCAAAGATTAACACGAACGGAGGAGACAATGGTGCCGGGACCGGACTCGAATCCAGCACAAGGTTGACGGTCGATCTGTTCCTAACACTTGGCGTAACAGAAATCCAGCCCGGCAGTGCAATTTGGGATGAGAATCGGCAGCGGTTTACAGGAATGACGGTTGACGGCAGAAAGTTGAACATTGATGTAATACTGGAGAACGGCGTTCCAAGCTTGGCTACCGTTCTGCGAGACGACGGCATACCCTTGGCTACCATCAGGTATAAATACGCTCCGACATTTTATCATGGCCAAGTGCCGGTCGAATTTACGCGGTATTGGAACAACTTCACTGATGACGACAAGAAGGTATTTACCGTCCGGGTTCGATCGCTTGAGATTTCGGACGAACATCTCGACACGGCGCTGATCGTCCCCGCACAACTCCTTGCAGGTTATTCAAAGGTGTTCTACTCCAATAACATCGCTTATTGGGTCACGCGGAATGGGAAGGTAAGCAAGGTTTTGACCATGGAGGAGGCCAAGCAGCAAATGGAAAGCCTCAAAGCAAGAGCAGCTCAACGCAGGAATTGAGAGCCGATATCGCAATCAACCAAACCTGTTGCCCCACCCACCGTATCGGAACTCGGAACACAGCCGCCAGCGGGGGGGCACCCTTCGCCCAAACATTTTCCGAAAATACTTTGTTCGGTTTTGGGGTTCGGCGGGTGTTATAAGGTGAATGAACTATGAGTAAAGATGCCGAACTCCTGCGCCAATACGCCCAAAGTGGCTCCGAGACGGCCTTTGCGGAGCTGGTTGGCCGCCATTTGCCGCTGGTCTATGCGACGGCGCTGCGTCAGGGGTGCAGCGATGGAGCCCTGGCCAAGGACGTGGCCCAGACCGTGTTTATTGATCTGGCCCGGAAAGCCAGTTCCCTGCTGGGACGGGAGCTGCTCGCCGGCTGGCTCTATACCAGCACCCGGCTCGCAGCTTCCAAGGTCGTCCGAGGGGAGCATCGCCGCCAACTCCGCGAACAAATAGCCGCTTCTATCCAAGAACAGACCACCCCTCCCGAGTCACAGTCCGACCAGGCCGAACTGAGGCTGGTGCTTGATGAAGCCCTGGGCGAGCTGGATACGGACGAGCGGAATGCGGTGTTGATCAGGTTCTTCCAAGGCAAGGAACTCAAGGAAGTCGGTTCGGCACTGGGCATCAGCGAGGACGCCGCCCGCATGCGCATCACGCGCGCCCTGGCGAATCTCCAAACGCTCCTCAAGCCAAGGGGCGTCACGATTACAACGGTCGCTTTGGGAACAGCCCTCGCCACGGAGGCAGCCGCAGCCGTTCCGGCTGGGTTGGCGGCCGGTATTGCGGCCACCGCCGTCGCCAGCGCGGCGGCAGGCACCGTAACGAGCCTCAGCCCAGTCCGCTCGATCACAATGACTGTTGTTTCGCATAACGTTTCGGTCGAGCGAATGGCGGCGGGCGGCGCCAGTTAGCAGATTCGAGCGTTGGGTGTCCGACGCCATCGCTCACCTCGCCGTTATATGATGGCCTTGCTCTGAAGCGGGAGTTGGAAATGGTAGTGCTGGGTTACCTCTTGCTGACCGTTGGCTTCATCGGTTGCCTGTGCTGACAATTGAGGGGGACTATTTGGCGAAGACCTGGAATTCCCAAATGGTGGGCGCCTGGGTGGAGTCGAGGATGTTCAGCCGCACGAAACGGGCCTGGACCGCAGGGAAGCCGGTCGTGAAGCGCGTGCCGGCTTTGGTCCCGGCATAAGCTGCTTTCCATTCTTCGTTCGTGTTTAGGCGGTATTGGAGTTGGTATTGGGTAAGGCGAGGATCGAGTTCCTGGATGACCAGTCGCGAGATGGTCGAAGGTTGGGCCGCTCGACTTCGAGCCACGCCTGTTTGGTCTGGCCGGAGGTGGCCCAGCGCGTCTCGGGATCGTCATCCACCGCTTTGTCCGGGCCGAACTGCGTGCCGCCCGGGTGGACGTCGGAAGCGGTGGCTGTGGACGGCGAGCAGTGGGCAGTAATCAGGGGCCAACCCCCATAAGCGCTAACTTGTGTGTTGTTGTCCAACAATGTTCGCGCAAAGTCAGTGATTTTCCTTGGAAGCAAATCCGGACAATCCTCAAAATGCACAGGAAAACGGACACTTCCTTGAACAAGTTAGCGCTTATGGGGCCAACCCCTGTGCGGCGTCATTTCGACGGCGGCTTGGCAAAAGGATCGAGCAGAGCCAAGCCTGGGATCCAGTCGAAATCCTGAGTATTTCGAGTCACGAGGGTAACACCGGCTACAAGGGCCGTCGCGGCGATCAACGAATCGCCCAACTTTATTTTTCGGGTCTGGCGGAGACTGACTGCGCGCTGGAGCACGGTATTGGATAGCGGGGACAGGTTCACATTTTCGAAGAACTCCGTCAGGAATCGCTTTTCCGACTCGGTCAGTTGGTGGTAGCCAAGCGTCTCAACGTAACTGATAACCGAGACCGCCAAATCCGTCTGCCCCATGAGCGGGTGAAGGAACTCATACCCCGGCTTGCTGGCGTAAATGATGATGTTGCTGTCAATCAGCATCAGGATGGCCGTCCGGGCAGTTCACGGTCGTTTCGAACCTCGCGCTGCCATTCCAAGGGGTCGGGAATGCCGGAGAAGGCATTGATAGACGCCAGCTTCTTCAGGGCTGCCAGACGCCGCTCGGCCCGCTGTTGGTCCGGGACCGCGGGCGCCTGCTCCTGCAGCGGAGTGATGAGCGCAACCACGGGATGCTCGGCCGGGAAGGTCTGCTCGCTGGCCTCCAGCCATTGGATTCGGTCCCCATGAACCACGGCTTTCAATGTCGTCAGCATGCGGCAACGATAACACAATGCACGCCCAATTGTAAATCAAAAGCTGCGCCACGTGCGACAGTCGTTTTCACACTTCAGTGGTGGCTGGTGGGGCAGGGAACATTGCGGCTTGAGGTGCCTATTTGGCGAAGACTTGAAACTCCCATAAGGTGGGAGCTTGGCTGGAATCGAGGATGTTCAGCCGCACGAAGCGGGCCTGAACCGCAGGGAAGGTGGTCGTGAACCGGGTGCCGGCTTTGGTGCCGGCACAGGCCACTTTCCACTCTTCGTTTGTGTTTAAGCGGTATTGGAGCTGGTATTGGGTGAGGCGAGGATCGAGTTCCTGGATGATCAGCCGCGAGATGGTCGAAGGCTGGGCCAGCTCGACTTCGAGCCACGCCTGTTTGGTCTGGTCGGAGGTTGCCCAGCGCGTCTCGGGATCGTCGTCCACGGCTTTGTCCGGGCCGAACTGGGTGCCGCCCGGGTGGACGTCGGAAGCGGCAGCCGGGCGGTGAGCCGTCAAAGCGCCGGAGCCGGCCGGGGCGAACGGATTACTCCTTCCGGCACCGACGGTGCCTTCCGCCGAGGCGCTTTCAGAATTCCTTCACGTCTTTACTGCTTCAGAGCTTGCATTCCCTCTATGGCTTGTGGCACAGTTTCCGCGTGTTCGAGACGAAGACGAACCTTGCGACCGCTGACGCGTATCTGGGGGTAGTAAGTTCCGTTACGCTACCAGGGTCCACGCACGCGTTCGGCTCCGCGGTCGAAAACCCGATTATATCGGTTGACCTTTTTTCGCTGCGGCCTAACATTCGTGGCGGTGTATCGCGCTTCACTACGCTTCACAGTGCAAATGGAGCACGGCAGTGGGCACGCAGGCAAGCGAAGACGCGAAAGCGGCCTGTTTACCAGGGTTGGCTGGGTAGCTCAGTTGGTAGAGCAGAGGACTGAAAATCCTCGTGTCGGCGGTTCAATTCCGCCCCCAGCCACCATTCCCCACTTTCCCCAATAAAACAGGGCTTTTGCCACTCTCGACGGCCTTGGAATTCGGCAAAGTAAGAAAAGGATTAAGAAACGCGGGCATGTTCCTAGAGGTCCTGAGTCCGGTCATGCCGGGCGGATCCACGCGCCCAGGTCGCGCCGGGTCCGGATGTGAATAACCTGTTAGCAACTTTCAACAACTTCCGGTTACCCAAGGCGGCCCCTTGGGCCATACTCATCCCGTCTCTACCACAGTGGAGACCGCCATGTTTGAGCGGACCATCAATCCGCCGGCGCGAAAAAGACAACAAAGTGGTCTTGCGGTTACCTAGAGTGGACGCGTGATGGTGTCGCTCGATAAAGCTGTGGCTTGGTTCCGCGAGACCACTTTTTTTGTGAGCAAGATATGAAGAATAGAAACGTGATGAACCGTTGGATGGCAACCACGCGCGACGGCGCTCCGGCGAAGGCAGCTCCGCAAGGCAAACCCAAAGGCGAGCTGAACCTGTTGTTCCAAATGGAAGCGGAATGGGCCAGGATCCCCAATACCTGCTTTGAAGATGAGGCGGGGCAATTGTGGCTGGCGGACGCAAAGTTACGTTCTGAACCCATCGAGATAGACACGGAACGCGGATACGAAGCGGTGACCAATGAGGAATTCCTGGAATGGATGTTCCATGTTTTGGAATTCGTCGAAGGGTATGACGGCCACCCGATTGACATTTGCCGAATTGCCCTGCGTGAAATCAGAAGCCGGCCTACCGATCTGGATCCTCGATGCGCACGATCGTGGCCGCGGGCGGTGAAGGGTTGATGTTGCGCGCTCCGGACTCCGCTTACTATACCGAGCACTGTAGCTCAAAGCTCTTGAAACTGGTCCAAGCCTAAATCGTAACAACTGTTACGATTCCCGCGCTACGGCTACGGGCGGTATTTGTGCGGGTGAAGAATGCGGTCCAACCGCTCCGCTTTGACCTTCCGCCGATGTTCGGATATCTCCCTCCTCAGGGTGATTTGATGGCGAACACCTCGCACCAGGGAGGGCGTGATCCTCGCAAGGTGTATTACGGCCGCCAGTAATCGAGGAGTTTTCAAATCGGCGGGTAAGAAGTCGTATCCCCGTTCCCCCCGCTCGGCCGCGTATTCTCCGCGATCTCCTTCAAGTAATCCAGTTGCCGGGTTGCAATCCCCTCAATGACCGATGCCCCCGAACCAAGGAAATTTCCAACCCGCGACAGGCTGTCACCTGTGTTCTCGCTCCTCTCTCGCACTTTTCCCTGTTTTATACTCCGTTCCTGGTTTTTTTGGTCCCGTTCCTCTATCCTGACATCCGCCGCCTCTTCGCTTGTCCTCCTCTTAAACAAGGGCTGAAGTTCGGCTTCATTCTTCGCCTCCTGCAGCTTCAGGCCGGCATATTCCGGTCCGTAAGGGGTCTCTTTTATTCGTCTGGCAATTTGCTCCTGCTGCATGAGCAACTCGGTAATCCGTTCTTCCGTTGTAAGGGAAGCCTCCCGCGTGCGCTCCGAAAGCTCTCCGGCTTGCCTCAGCTTCATTGCCGCCTCAAGCATTTCGTCGTTGCTCAGTGTGGCTCCAGCGGATTTATCAAGGACCGCACCAGGGCTATCCTTAGTGCTAAAGACCATTGGACCGTTCGGGTTGCGAAGGCCTGCCATGAAAGCTACCCGGGGGCGGATTTCTTGGGCTTCATCCTCCCGCTGTGTTGCCCAGGTCCTGCTCTTGTCGAATAAGCGGTTGACGGGCACTTTCGCCAGCAACCAAAGATCCTCAACTAACTGAGCAAACTCAAAATGCTTATACGATAGCCAACCGGAAATTGCGCCGCTAACCGGCCCCTTTGCCGCTCCAAACTTCTTGAAATTCTCCATCTCTGCCGCCATCGCCTTAATGTTGGAGTCGCTTACCACGGGTGCCTCTTTACCGACCCCTTCGGCCAGTGCCTTCAGGGCGGGCAGCACTTCGTCGGCGCTCTTGCCCAGGATCTTTAAGGCCGATGCGAAATTGTCGCTATCCTCGGCCGCGGTCTGCATGCCGGCCGCAATATCATACATGATTGATTCCGGCGACTCCTTATTCAGGCGCTCCAACTCAATGCCCACCTCCTTGAAGTTTTGGGCCATCCCGCCGCCTGGATCCCGCTGCGCATCGAGCTTGGCCGAGGCGAACTTCTTGTAGCTCTTGGTCAGGCTATCCAGGGAGGTATCATTCAGGTTCGCCGCGTAAGACCATTGCTGCAGCGTCTTCATGCTCAGCCCATAAACCTTGCTGAGCCGTTCGATCTTATCGGCGGATTCCATTGCTCCCCGGATCATTTCCTCGAAAGCCCCGACGGCAAACACCCCTCCGAGCGTACTCTTGAGCGTAGTGCCAAACTGCTCTGCAGACTTGCCCAGGGCGCCGAGCCCCTTTTCAAACCCGCTGCCGTCCAGCGCTACTTCACCTACCAGTTTCAGGCTCATAGATTACTCCTGATTCCGCGATCAGCGCTGCGATGTCGATCTTGCCCTGTGCGGCCACTTCCAAGAACTGGGTGGTGAGCAAGGCGGCCTTGCGCCGCGCGTCGGCAATCCGTTGCGGCAAGTGCCGCACCTGGTTGTTGAGCGCGAACAGCTTTTCTTCGCTCAGGGCAAGCGCCGTCGGGCCGTCATCAAGGGCGGCCTTGGCCGCAGCCAGGCTGCCAGAGTCCGCGCTGTCCTGCCGTAGAAGATCTGCCCGTGCTTTAAGCCATTCCTCAACCTGTGCCACCCGGCCCGCCTGATGTCGCACCCTCTCCGCGGCCTCAGTCAGTGCCTTGATGCCCTTCGCGTGCAGCTCCTCGGTGACTGACGCGAACGCGGGCGAAATTCTGCGCTGCCTCGCCTGGTCAACTTTGATCTGCTCGCGCACCTGGTATTCTGCGTGCTTTCGGTTATGGCCGTTACCAGCCGCCCGCTCCTCAACGTCCCGCTGGAGGGGCGGAATATCAGGCAGGACAATCAACGGCGGCGGCGGGGCTTCAATTTTGGCCGCTTTGGCCAGTGCAACCTCTACGGCCGTGTAGGCTTTTCCGTCGCCCACCACCCGCGAGGAGTCGCTATTCGGATCGAAGTAGGCAGAACCTTTAGTCCTCGGCGCGTGGATCATACGCGAGACATGGGAACGCACCCGGCCGGCAGCATTCCAACGGTAAAGGGCTTCCGGTTGGTTGCGGCAATGAACCGCCGCGCGGCCATGGCGCCGCGGTGGTCGGACAGGCCGGAGTTCTCGTCACCTGATAGCACAGCGCAGAAGGCATCGACGTGGGCTTGAGCGATCGGCAGTTGCCGGGCGCTAAGCCTTTCTCCGGCGGCCTGGGGAACGCGGATACCCGCATAGGACAGGCCGGGGACTTTCACGCCAGAGCAGCAAAGAAAGCTCCGCAAGACTTCGAGCTGGCGCTTCTGCTCCTGGGGACTGCACTGGGCGGAAAGCTTCCCTCGCGCCTGCTTACGCATTTCCTCGGCTGCCATATTGAACTGGTGGGAGCCGGGCGGAAAGCTGTTCATCTTCGCAGCCAGGCTGCCTGACCCTACATCGTAGTAACTGACCGCCTGGCACTTGTTTTCCGCTGTGCCCACACCGAACACGGAATTAACGAGGGTGGTCAAGCTTTCGAGGTTCCATGAGCCCGCCGCTACGGCCGGTGCTGGTGCGGCGACGATGGCATTCAGCGCCCGCTGTCGCAACTCCGCAGGCGTCGGCTCAGCGGGGTCGCCTGGAAGCCGAATGCCGGCCTCAGCGGTTGCCTGCTTTAGCATGGCCCGCAAATCTTCATCCGATTCCCCGCCGCTGACAGCAACCGCCGGGAACAATTCCAGGGCGCTAAGCACTTGGAACCGTGAAAGAGTTCCGGGCAGGCCCGCCCCCGCGCTCGTGTTACGAAGCGCAGTAGAGGCTGGAAATTGGGCGGGCTGCCCGGAAGTTGATTGGCCTACCGGCGGGGCCGATTTGGCGCCCATAGAAGGAGAACCATCAGCCACGCCAGCGGAACGAACAGCAATGGGCTGAACGGGCTTTGCGGGTATTTCTGAGGACCCGTCCGCTGGCGGACTGGAAATGGTTTCGCCGACTACCGGCTGCCCGAGGGAACCGACAATCTTCTGCAGGCGGGCCGCTTCATCATTTGCCTTCGCAATTCTCAGGAATCGAAACCCCCCGTTCCCGGGTTTTCCCTCCGGGTGACCCAGGGCGGCAAGTTGCTTGTGCAGGGCTTCGATTTCCGCGTTCGCCTTCCCGATGTTCAAGAATTTCCAGGCCATAAATTCGATGCGTTGAGTTTCACGGCCCAAGAATACCGCGTGCGCCGGCTTTCGTCATCGCGTCTTGATAGACGCGTCTAAAGTGCCATGTGGCAGATTAAGGAAACGGGCGGCCAGTTCGAGCCTGGTGCCCACCTGGTATTTGCGGAGCAATCTGCCAACCAGGTCACGGCAACGGCTGTGGCTTATGCCCAGGACAGCGCAGATTGTCTTGTCGCAAGAACCATGCCTCAGGATTTGCTCGAGTACTTGGCCCTCCCTGGGCGAGAGGGAAGGTGCCCGGGATGGTGCCCGTTGTGGGGGAGATTTACTTTGGGGGTTTCTCATAGAGACAGCCTGCGCAGTTTGGTAACCGGTTGTAGTGCGAAGGGTAGTAGATTCCTTGAGCCGGGGGGGGTGGGACGCGTGCGATGGGAATTGTAATGCCGGCGTAATCATGCGGCCTCAATTGCCCGACGGGTTTGGTCCACCAGCTCTTTCAACCTCTCTGGCGAGGTCGTAACTTTTGCAGGCGGTCCTGGACGCTGGGTCAGCTTTGCTTCCTGGCATTCCATTCTGGTGCCTTCCGGTGGCAGGCCGGTCAACTCACGCTGCAGGTTGCGTTCCTTCAGGCGCAATCTCTTGACAAGTTCCCTCTTCGTTGCTTCGTCGTGGGCCAGCAGCGTCTCCGAGCCGAGTGCGCTGATTTCATCGCGAACCAGTTTCAGCGCTGCTTTTATTTGCCAGTCCTCTCGGCAATAGCGAGGGGGGGCGTTACTCTCACCCTTTACTGACTCAGTACCTTTACTCTCCTTATGCGCTCCCCCCTTATGGGGGTAGCGTTCTTCCTGAATGGGGGTAGCGCTCACCCTGAATGGGGATAGCGGCAGCTCAGGCTGTGGCTTATATGCGACGCCCCAGCCGTTCTGCGGGATGTATTCCCGCTCTCCGTGTGGCCCCACTTCTTGCCAGGTCAACCATCCGGCTTCGTGCAGTTCCTTTGCCCATTTATAAACGGAGTCCTGCTTGCAGTGGATTAGCTTTGCGATGACTCCGGCAATGCCGTAATGCAATCGCACCTTGCCGCCCAGCAGGGAGTCTCGAAGGTGATGCCACAGTCTAAACGCGCCGGGGGATATGCACCCGTCTCTGATGGCCCGCCTGTAGATCTCGTATGTCCCCCACTCTGGGGCTCGCGTTTTATTGCGGCCTCTCCTCGGGGCCTTTGATTCCACGTAAGGAAGCTCTATTGGCAACTCGACCTGGATGCAGGGGCTTGAATTCTCTTCGGGCTTGGGGTTTAATGAGGCTGCAAGGTGATTCATGAACGGTATCAGCCCGCCCACTTGGGGCGGGTCTTTTTGTTGGTTGGTTCGTTCATGGCCCCTGTGGTTTGACGTGTGGGCAACTCAGGTTAAGCAGCGTGTACGAGGCGGCGCCGGTCCTCATACTGGCGAACTGCGAGCGGAAACATCCGCAACAGGTAGATAGTGCCATCGCGCGATCGCAACGCCCTGGCCCCCTGCCGGCGAGGATCTGACAGCCACAACCAACCGCGCTGCTCGGCGCGCACGATCGTAGCCAGGCGGATCGGCCGCCAGCCCTGGCTGCTTATGCCGCGCACTGCGTTGAGGTTTGTTCTCGGGCGAGTCCTTCGACGTAGCGGCGGGCCGAATCGAAGAGGATTAACCGCACCCCCCGTTTGGCTCCCGGCCGTATCTTTTCCACGATGCTCTTGATCGGCGGCTTTTTCTTGTTGGCGGCGGATGGCAGGATCTTCTGATTCCACGAAGTTCTGGTCCAACCAAACCAGGGATCAGTCTCTCCGGTCTTGGGGAGGCGAATTGTAACGGGATACGGCGCCACCATCGGCTCCTGGCTATCAGTTTTCAAAGCAGCACTTGTCATGCTGCGATGTTTATCTATGTGCATTGAATCGTCGTCCCCCTAAATAATGCCGCTTTGTACCCCCCATTGAAGCCGACACTTCAAGGCGCGATGGTTCGGAAGGACTGCCTAATCTCTTCCCAAATCGCGCGTCGGGCATCACACGGTCTATAATCCCGCCATGCCCCGCTTTGCTTTTTCCGATACCCGCTGAAAGCCTTATGGCCATCAAAGGCCCTGCCATAGCGCCCCACAAGCAAAGGCCTCGCGGCCTTTGCCCATTCTTTGGAATTCGTCTTGCAAAGCTCACCAGCAGCCTGGACGCATCGCCACGCTTCAATCAGACTTCCCGTGCTCATGACCAGCTTGTGCTTCTCGATGAACTGCTGCAGTTCTTCTTCGCCGCCGTCTGTCCAACTCAGATCTTGCACCATGAGGGCAAGAATGGTGGCAAGGCGAGTGGGGAGGGCTCTGTCGGGCCATGTTTTGCGGCGGCGTAGCCAGGGCAAGCCAAACATCGGTTTCGACTGCTCGCGCTCAAGCACCTTTCGCATCTCAGGCCAGTCCCGCGAGAGCAGGTCGATTAGACTGCCGTGAAAGCACAGCACAGTAAGGAGGTTCTGCCATGCTTCCCCTTGGCACTTACCCTCCGCTCTCCAGAGATGCATAAGCTTGCTTGTGGCGTCCATAGCCTGAGCCCCGAGTGCCGACGTTGTCATATCAGCGTTCATCCTGCCAACCCTCGCGCCTCAAATGGAGAGCTTCGGGAGCTTGGTCACAGCGTCACGCAGCGTGCGCAGGTCGCTCTTGGTGTAGCGATCGTTAACGGCATTGCTCTTGTGGCCGGTAAGCTTCTTCCGGACTTCCTGCGAGACGCCCTTATTGTGCAGGGCCGAGTTGAACGTCTTGCGCAGTGAGTGAAACGACAGCGTTGAGAGCTGGCGTTGCCCGCCAGTTTCGGCTGACTCCTGGCTGATGCCCGAGCGCCGCATGATGGCCAGAAACTGCTTGGACAGTCCGCTACGGCCGCCAACCGGGACCGCTGCCAGACCAGGGCAAAGTGAGCCGCCCAGGTCGCCGGCCAGGTGCTCCAAATGCTTTTCGAGAGACGGGTGCAACGGGATTTCCAGCGCCGCTCCGGTCTTCCGCATCTTGAACGTGAGCCGATGGCCCACCAAATCCACGTCTTGCCAGTCGCGCTCGACGGCATCCCCCAGGCGAAGGCCTCCGTAGTAGCCGAGAAGGATTGCCGTCTTCCATTCGGGAGCGTCGGCGGTTTCCTTCAGCAGCATTTGCACCTGCTCGAGCGTGAAGACTTTTCGCTGCACCTGGTTGATGTTCTGTGGCAGCTCGACGGCCTCGGCCGGGTTGGTGGAAATCATCCCCTGCCGGCGCGCGGCGTTGAAGATCGTCCGCAGCGTCTTGATCTCGACGGTCAGCGTCGCAGGCGCCAGCCCCTGCTCGACCAGGTCATCATAGAACGCCTGGCAGTCGCGCGGCTCTATGGCGTTGATTGGCCTGTCCGCGGCCTCTTTCAGGAAGAGGACAAACTTCTCCACCGTCGCGCCGTAGCGGATGCTGGTTCCCTCGGCCTTGGCTGCGGTCTTGCCTCGCAGCCACTTGCCGCAGAATTCCCGGACACTGTCAAACCGCAGCTTCTGCCCCGTTGTCCGCTCCAGGATGCCGCCAATGATGTCCCGGCTCGTGCTCTCCGTTAGCACGTGGTCGCGGCCCATCTGCGCGGCCCGGTCCCATTCGATGGCCAGCGCCATTGCCTTCGTTCGCTCTTTCCTCTTGGTGGTTTTCTTCCGCCAGACGTTCTGCTCATCCCGGTAAACGGCTGTCCAGAATGGGCTCTTAGGGTGCTTCCAAACGGTTGCCATAAAATAGTAAGCAAAGGATTAAGAAACGCGGGCGTGTTTGTCAATGTGTTTCTATGCGTTTTATTGAGGAAAAGCGCATATCGCTCAAGCGGAATTGAGTCGGCGGTTCAATTCCGCCCCCAGCCACCATTTGCCATAATTTAATCCGATAGAGGGATTTGGTTCCCTCGTTGCGTACGGCAACTGTACAACCCGGCTTGTGCAATTACGCATCTTGCGTAACGCAACTTGCGTAATTATGAGAAACCCATTTGAATACGGCGGTGTGGTCAGCGGAGAGGCATTCTGCAACGGGGACTAATCACGGATCGGTTCTTTCGCTTGTGGGTCAAGTCCATGCATTCGGCATAAGCAGGTTTTCCTGCGTCACACATGCTTCGTCTCTGCGGCGAACTTATTCCAAGTCGCTTTTAGGATGAGCCGAACTGCCCCTCACCCTGCCCTCTTCCCATCGGATGGGGAGAGGGTGTCCGCGGACGGGTGAGGGGGCAGGTTCGGGCTTTGCTGGCGGAGTTGATCTCAGATTGAACGCGAACTGGAATTAGACCTGCCACGGCTCGCGGCGGGCGCGGGAGAGTAGGCGGTTCGCCTCTTCATCGCCCACGAAAACCTCCTGTGCCGGATCCCAACGCAGGCTGCGTTTGAGCTGGTAGGAGATGGCCACGAGCTGTCCCAGCGACGCGGAGCGATGGCCGATTTCCTCATGGGCGCTCGGCGGCACGCGGGAGCGGATGCAATCGAACCAGTTGGCATGGTGGTTGTTGGCGCCAATGTTCACCTGGCGGGTCATCAGGCTCATCTCGCGCAGGATGTCCGCCGGGCCGCCCTCCACGGGGCCGGAGCCGGACATGGAGGTGATCCAGCCACGCTCGCCTACGAACAGCCCTCCGAATAGCCCCTCAAGCCGCGCCTCGGCGGGCACGGCCTTGTAGAGCTCCTTCACCTGCCCCCAGTGGTCCACGTGATGCAGGAGCACGCCGTTGGCGTAGCGGCAGGTCAACGTGGGAAATTGCCCGCCCGAGGGATGGAGGACTTCCACCGGGCCGGTTGTCTCGGTGCCAATGGCGTATTGGATTACATCCGCCGCGTGGGAGTGGTAACCGGTGATGGCGCCCGCGCCGAATGCGTCGCAGAACACCCAGGGCACCACGCCGGGAATGGGATTTCGGTGGTAGGCGGAGTTGTAGGGGCGCCACGACGCGGGCCCGACCCACAGATTCCAGTCCAGGCCCTCCGGTGTTGGCTCGGCGGGCAACGCAGGATCGAGTGGCACATAGGATGGTCCGAGGGTAGGGACCTGGGTCTTCATCCAAATGGTGAAGACTGACTTTACTTTGCCGAGTCCGCCGGCGCGCACGAACTCGCAGACCTGCCGGATGGTGGGGATGGAGCGATATTGCGTGCCGGTTTGGAAGACGCGGGCGTAGCGGTGGATGGTGTTCACCATGTCACGCCCTTCACGAACGGTGAGCGACACCGGCTTTTCGCAGTAAACGTCCTTGCCCGCTTGCGCGGCGTGGATCGCCATGAGCGAATGCCAGTGGTCGGGTGTGGCGATGAGCACCGCGTCAATGTCCGGCCGCGCCAGCAGTTCGCGGTAATCGTTGATGGCTGCGCAATGGCGAACCGTGCCTGCGGGTTGCTGCGCTGCGCAGATCTCGTCGGCCTGACGCGCGCCCGGCTCGCGGCGGGTGCTGTCCACGTCGCACACCGCGATGAGCTGTGTTTGCTTGTGGCCGGCGAGGACGTGCAGATGCCCGCTGCCCATGCAGCCGCGGCCAATCAGGCCGACATTGATGCGCTCGCTGGGGGCTACTCCGCCGTTACCGCCGCGAACGGAGGCCGGGATAATCCACGGCACCACCAGCAGCGAAGCGGCGGCGCTGCGCCGAAGAAAAGCACGGCGGGTTAGGCTTGGGCCAGAACAATGCGGTTGGGCAGCGAATTCCCCCTCACCCTGACCCTCTCCCCGGAGGAGAGGGAATCGCTTGCGGACGCGTGGGGGATGCTCACTGAACGGTGTCCGGTCTCCAGCGCAGGCATCGGTCTCCCTCTCCCCCGGGGAGAGGGCCGGGGTGAGGGGGAATGGGTCTTCCAACAAAGCCGTTGCGGTTGAGTTGAAGGTTGGCTGCATATGTTTCAAGCTTTCAGCCCGTGACCCGGAGGCTGACCTGGTTAAAGAAGGCTACGCACTTGGCAACGTCCGGCATAGATTCGAGCCAGTTGTAGGAATACTCCAGGCCGAACATAGTTGGCCGGATGCCGAGCCGGTGCAGTTCCTTGAGAAACGCCTCGGTGTTGCCGACGCCGGTGCCCCAAGGCACGTCGTGCCCGTCGGCGCTGCGCGCGTGCAGATCGTGCATCTGCACCGTAATCAAGCGCTCCTTCAACTGCCGCACCGCCTGGATCGGGTCAATGCCGGACCGCATCCAGTAGCCGATGTCAGCGCAGGCGCCGAGGCGTTTGCTGCGACCTTCGCATGCCTTCAGGATGCCTGCCGGCTGCCAGTAAACCGGCGAGGCCTTCGCGTCGTGATTGTGCAATGCAACGTTGATGTCGTAGGCGTCGCAGAACTTCTCCACCGTGCCGAGCGCCTCGGGCTTCGGCTCGGCCATGAAGGTCTCGATGCCGATCTTGCGGCCGAACTCGAACACCTTCCGGCAGCCCGCTTCGTCGCCGGGAATGTCCTGAATGTAATACGTGAGCAGGCGCACGCCTGAGGCATCGAGCTTGAGCCGCACCTGCCGTAATTCGTCGTCAGATAACCCCGGCTCGAAGTTCTTGGGGATGCCGTCGCTGACCTTCTGGAAGCTCAGGCCGCCCATGAACGGCAGGCCCAGCGCGGCGGTTTTCTCGATGGCCTCAAAGAGCGTGAACTTGTGGAAGGTGTAGGCCTCAATGCCGAGCCGCCAGCCAAGCTTCTCTTGAGCGCGTATAGCCGGCGTGAGGCTGGCGCTCGGGATCGTCGGCGCGGGGAGATCGCCCAGGATGAACTGCGCCGCCGCGAGGTAGAATGGCAGCAGCTTCGGATCGCGGAACACATACGGATTGTGCGCGATGGTGCAGTAGAAGGTCCGGCCGCGGCCATAGTTGCGCACCCAGGCGAGGGCGAAGTCGTTGTCGGCGCGCTCGGGCTTGGTGAAGCGGGGGTCCTGCTTGAAGTCGGTCTTGTCGTTATCAATGCTAAGCAGCACGCGCACCCGCTTGCGCGAGTAGGGCTCATAGACGCGGAAGAACTCGTCGCGGTAGTCGAAGCCCTGGCCGCCAAAGGTCTGGTTTACGGGATGCGCCGGGTCATCGAGCTTGATGAAGACGTGCTCTTCGCTCGCGCGGTGGTTTGCCCCGCGCGCGCCGAGCATCAGGCCGAACTCCGGCCAATCCTCGACCGCGCCCGGCCATTGGGTGAAGGCTACGGATGTCCCATGCACCCCCATCATCCCGCCGCCGCCATACACGAACTCGACCAGGCTCTGCCGCAGCGCCGGGTCGGTGAAGAGATTGCCGACGTTGTTATTGAAGAACACGGCGTCGAACTGGCGCAGGCTTTCCGGTCGGAACACCTCCGAGTCGCGACTGACCACGGTGTCGAACGCTCCGGTCTTGCGCCCCATCAGCTCGAACGCGAGATTCGCGGTCGGGATGGAGCCATGCCCGCCGTAATTGACGTTTCGGTCGAAGATGAGCAGCTTGCGGGGTTTGCGGGGGGGCGCAAAGGCGCGCGCGGGGAGGGCGGCTTCGATCAGCTCGCGCTCATTGCCTGCGGCGGCGGTCTCTGCTGCCCGGACGACCGAGGGGCCGCACGTGAGAGCGAGAGCGCCTGTGGCGGCGCGGGCGAGGAAGGCGCGGCGTGTCACCGCGAGCGCGGGCTGAGCCGGGCGTGGATTACGAGGATAGTGATCGTGGCGCGCTTTGAGCATGCTTGCGCTCTATTGTGCGCCTTGCCGGTTCCGCGTCAAGCCTGTGGGCTGCCCCGAATGGCGCTCGTGCGCATCTCAGATCTTTCTGAGGCGGTAGCGGAGGTTAATTATTTCTCAGTGCGCGGGGTGCGGGATGGTTAGTGGGAGTTGCTCGATCGAGTTATCAATTGAGAGCGACATTGGC
>CAIWJG010000074.1 GCA_903912925.1 uncultured Verrucomicrobia subdivision 3 bacterium
CCCAACGCGGTGTGCATAGACGGTGGCCGGCCTCGCGGAACGCTCTATGGTGTGTATGAGTTCTTCGAGGAGCTGTGCGGCGTCCGGTTCCTGACGTTCGACCACAGGTATTATCCCAAAGACGCGGCGGAGCGGAAGCTGCGCGTCGGCGTTCGGGTGGCGGACCCCACCTTCGCGTTCCGGTGGTCGTATTACGGCGAGACCAGCCGCCATCCGGATTTCGCGGCGCGACTGCGCGTGAATACGGTCAGCGATGAACCGAAGCTCGGGGGGCGAACGGGCTTTCGTTTGGTCAACCACAACGTCGCCTACCTGGTGCCACCGGCGAAGTTCGGCAAAGAGCACCCGGAGTATTACGCGCTCGTGGGCGGCCGGCGCAAGCTGGAGGAGGGCGGCGGCGGCCCGCAATTGTGCATGAGCAACCCGGAATTGGTGGGCGTGATGGTTGCGGCCGTGCTGGAGGAGATCCAGAAGAACCCGACCGCGCGCAACATCAACATCGCACAGATGGACAACGAGAGTTATTGCGCGTGCCCGAATTGCGCCGCGATAGACGCGCGGGAGGAATCACACGCGGGGGCGACGCTCGCGTTCGTCAACGCGGTCGCCGAGCAGGTCGAGAAGACTCATCCCGAGGTGCTGATCAGCACTTTCGCTTACCTCTACACGCGCCAGCCGCCCAAGACGATCAAGCCGCGCCGCAATGTGATGATCCAGTTATGCAGCATCGAGTGCTGCGACTTTCATGCGATTGACGATGCCGACTGCCCGCTGAATCGCTCGTTCTGCGCCGACCTGGCCGGCTGGAAGAAGATCGCGGACAAGGTGTTCATCTGGCATTACAACACCAACTTCAAAGGCTACATGCTGCCCTTCCCGAACCTGCGCAGCATCGGCAAGAGCGTTTCCTATTTTGCGAAGAACAATGGCCGCGGCGTCTTCATGCAGGCGGCGGGCAACGGGTTTTCCACCGAGCTGAGCGATCTGCGCAATTACGTCATGGCGCGCTGTCTCTGGAAGCCGGGCCGCGATAGTTGGCAGGAGGCGGAGGAATTCTGCCGCCGGCATTACGGGGAATCGGCCGGACCGATCATTGCTTACCTGAAGTATTATCATGACCTGGTGGACAAGTTGGGCTCACATCCCACATGTTTTCCCACCGAGTCGTCGCTGGGCATATCGCCCGAATCGGCGCGGCGCATCCTGGCGTATTTCCGGGAAGCGCTAGCCCTGGCCAAATCCGACGAGGTGCGCGCGCGGGTCGAGAAAGCTTCGCTGTGCGCTTATCGCGCGGGGGTCAGCGCGTCGAGCATGAAGCTGACTTACCGCGACGGCGTGTGTTATCCAGACCTGGCCGAATTCGGTCCCGATCTGCTGGATAAGTATGCGGCGCTGTGCCAACGGTTCGGCGTAACCATGGACGACGAGACCACTACGACGGAGCAATACCTCGACCGCCTCCGGCGGCTGTACGCGGGCTTGAAGGCCGTGCGGCTGGAGAATGATTACTGGCGCCTGGTGGTGCTGCCGGGGAGCAACGGCAAGGTGGTCGAGATGAGCTACAAACCAACCGGCCGCAATGTGTCGCGAGCGCCGCGGGGGTTCAATCGCTTCCGCCACGAAGAGTGGTTGCGGCAGGGCGACGGCCCCACCCCTGAGAACATTCTCGCATTTGAGGCACAAGCCGAGCCGCAGAGGGTTCGTCTCACGTTGACCACGAAGGACGGCGCGCGGTTCGAGCGCACCATCACCCTGGTGGACGATGCGGTTCGATTTGAGACGCGGCTGACGGCGGACACCCCGCGCACCTTTGAGCTCCTCGTGCATCCGGAATACGACACGGCCTCGATGTCGAGTGATCCCGGCGTGCTGGGCATCTATGTGAAGCAACCCGGGTGGATTCAGACCAACGGAAAAGATACCGCGGCGCTGTCCACCGAGCAGCAGCGCGCCGTCGTGAAAGACGCGGTGGCCGGCGGCGCCTACGCATATTTCAATCACAAGGCCAAGTTCGGCGTGGAAGAGCGGTTCAACCCGCAGGAGTTCAGCGCGCTGGATTTATTTTGGGATGCTTCGCGGCAGCAGGTCAACCTGGAGCTGAAATCCAAAGTCGTGGCGCTGGAGAAGGGAGAGACGGCGGGCTGCGCTTACGAGGTGCGTTACCTCAAGTCGGCTCCTACAGCGAGACATTGACCGAAAGCGAGTAGCCTCCACGCACCGAACTATGAAATCCAGTAACTGCTCAGGTCGGAACGTGGGGCAGACCTCCGGTCCAATGCCGCTAGGATTTGAGGCTCGGTCGCACGCGTGCCAGAGACGTTTTGGCCGACATCGTCCGTCCGGCGGCCCAGTTCCCCCTCACCCCAGCCCTCTCCCCAGAGGAGAGGGAGCCACGCTGGCCGCGCTGCGAGCCTGTGGGTGCGCACGATATGCGAGCGTTGGGCTTGGCCTCTCCCTCTCCCTTGGGGAGAGGGCCGGGGTGAGGGGGAACTGGGCTCACGCCGTTTCCACGGTGCCAGCAGTTCTGAGCATGACACCTCCAGACCA
>CAIWJG010000075.1 GCA_903912925.1 uncultured Verrucomicrobia subdivision 3 bacterium
CGGCCTACAGCAGGGGCGCGCGCTTGTAGGCCGCGTGCCCTCACGCGGCGCATTGTTCGCGTTTCAATCGGAGCGTGAAATATCCGGGCTGAAGGCTACCGCTATCGTCATAACCCGGGTGTCAGGAAGTTAACCTCCCATAACGTCGGGCCCTCAGACGCCTGGGAAATGCTGATCCGCATCTTTTGTGCCCGAACCCTGGGGAAATCCAGTCGCAGAGCTTCACCGACCGTGGTGCCAGCCGCGACGGCTTTCCATGCGCCATCCACCCACGCCTCGACTGCGAATGCCTCGATCCGTTTCCCGCAGGCCTCCGACATGGATAGCCCGGCGACCTCTTCGGGTTTTGCAAAGTCGGCCTGAATCCAAGCGGAATGAGTTCCACCGGGCGTTGCCCAGCGGCTGGTGGGGTCACCATCGAACGCCTTGGCGGCCACCCATTCCGAATCACCCGGATGAACGCACGACGCCGAGGAAGCAATCACCGGCACGCTCTTTCGGCCATCCAGAGTCAGCAATGGCAAGTCGGCGACCGGCTTGTCCACCTGGAGCGCCACGATCGTATCAATCTCCTGTCGGAACCTGGGCGGGATGCTGATCTCGATGGCCTGGTCGGTTCGTTTGAGCCTGAGCGCGCCACCGGTGAGAAGCGTAGCCGAAGTAACTTTTGCCCCAGGCGCGGGGATGCGGATCGAGCTCTTCCCGCGGGGCCAATCCAGGACATGCAAATATATCGTGTGCCCCTTGCGTGTGCTGACCGCCCATGCGCTTGGCAAATACGGGCCGCCGCGTGTCGCATAGACGGCCTCCCCGCAGTTGGCCAGCCACTGGCCCATTTGACGAAGCCGCTTCGCCTGCCGCGGCTCAATCTCCCCCGTAGGCATTGGCCCGACATTGAAGAGCAGGTTCCCATCGCCGCCGGCGCAACGGACCAGCACGCCCACGCATTCCTTGAGGGATTTCATGGTATCCTCCGGTTTCCATGCCCACTGGTTGCAAATGGTCATGCAGGTTTCCCAAGGGCAGTTATCTTGATAGCGGCCAATCGTTTGCTCTGGCGTGTCGAAATCGCCCCAGCCGCCGCAGCGTTTGTTCATCACCACCTGCGGTTGCAGAGCGCGGATCATCGGGAATAATTCCGTGTTGCCCCAGGTCTCCGGCAAGTTGGTGCCACCCGTGCCGTCAAACCATAGCTCGTCCACCTGCCCGTATTTTGTGAGCAGCTCGCGAACCTGGCTGTGGAGATACTCGACATACCTGGCATGGTTCGTTGTGAAGAAATCGGGGTGATGCCAGTCGGGCGGTGAGTAATAAAACCCCAGCGACAACCCGGCCTCGTGGCACGCCTGGGCCAATTCGCCAAACAGGTCGCGCTGAAAGGGGCTGCGCGTGATCTTGTAGTCCGTGAACTGACTGTCGAACATGACGAAGCCGTCATGATGTTTGGTGGTGAAGACGATGTATTTCATTCCCGCCCGCTTGGCGATGGCTACCCATTCGCGCGCATTAAACTTCGTCGGGTTGAACTGCAAATAGAGCTGGTCATAGACCGCCGCCGGGATGCCGTTGGTGATTGTTTCTTGGCGGTCGCGCCGCTCCCCTGCGCGGCTCCAACTGATCTCTGTGCCCTTCAAGCTCACTGGACCATAATGCATGAACATGCCGAACCGCCGATCCTGCCAGCGGCGGAGGGCTTCCGCCGGAGCTCGTGATTCCTGCTGACCGGTCGCGGCAGCGCTCGCCTGCGGGACAGAAGTCCACGAGCCCACCCACGACAACGCAAGCAACCAAGCCAGGGCAGGGGCAGGTCGAAGCAGTCGCGGACAGTAAGGCCGAATGATCGAGTGAATGGATGCGATGGGTAATGCCGTCTTCATGCGTGCGGTAAGCTAACCTCGGAGGTTCGGAGTTGCATTCGAGGCTGTACATTGAGCGAAAGAGCCGGACAGGTCAATCGGTCAGAGCACCGACGAAGTATTCCAGCGCAGCGTCAGTTTCCTTTGAACAGAAGAGCCGTTCTCCTGTCGATTATAGCGTTAGGTTTGTTTTGTTGGTTTCTGTTCAGGTGCAACCCAATTCTCCCTGGGTTGCACCTTTTTTATGTACTCCCCATAAGGGCGCATCCTGACACCACTACCGGAACGCCGGATTCATCCGGCAGCCCCAGTGCCACTTGCCCTCCTGCCGGATAAATCCGGCGTTCCGATTGGCATGGCCGCCCGCCTTGGTGGTGGTGTCGGGATGCGCCCCGCCATCGTTTTGCGCCCATTTTTGGCTTGCAGACTGACTTGCGAGCGGTAGCGTCTTACGCACTTTGAGTTTGGCACCTGCATTGGTTGTATTGGCCGCCGGCATCGGGAGCCGCTACGGCGGATTGAAACAGATGGAGCCCATCGGCCCCGGGGGCGAGGCCGTGCTGGACTTCGCTGTCTATGACGCGAAGCGGGCCGGCTTTGGCAAGGTCATCTTCGTTATTCGCCGGGAGATGGATGGGGAGTTCCGCGAGATGTTTGGCCGCCGGTTGGCGAAGCACATCAGCGTTGACTACGCCTTCCAGGAGCTGGACATGGTGCCGGCAGGGCATTGCGTCCACGCCGACCGCAAGAAGCCGTGGGGCACCGGTCATGCCGTTTTATGCGCCGCTCCGGTCCTGGACCGCCCTTTCGCGGTCATTAACGCCGATGACTTTTATGGTGCGGAGTCCTTTCGCGCACTTGCCGGATTTCTGCGCGCGGCGGCACCCGCCACGCCCGAGCAGTTCGCTATGGTGGGATTCCAACTGAACCGGACGCTCTCGGAGCATGGCACCGTGGCACGCGGGCTGTGCCAGACGGATGCCGGCGGGTTCCTTACATCGGTCGAAGAACTCACTGCCATTGAGAGGCAGGCCGATGGCGCGCGGAACAAAGAACCCGACGGCAGCTTCCGCAAGCTGACCGGGCGGGAGATCGTCTCCCTGAACTGCTGGGGGTTTACGCCGGGGCTGCTCGGCGGGCTGCGCCGGTTGTTCGGCGAGTTTCTGACTCGCAACGCGGCCAACCTCAAGGCGGAGTTCTACCTGCCGACTGCGGTTGACGTCCTCATCCGCGAAGGACAGGCGCGCGTGCAGGTGCTGCCAACGGAGTCCCATTGGTTTGGCGTGACCTACCGCGAGGATCGCCCCGTGGTCATCGAGAACATTCGGGCGCTGGTGCGCGCGGGCGAGTATCCGCCGCGCCTTTGGGACTGAGTTGCTTTATGCAGATGATGCTGCTTAGTGACCGTTCACGCAGCGAGGGTCTAAACCCAGGCTGACACACGCCATGCTCTTGCGACTCGCGCCGATCTGCATCCTGCTGCTCTTCACGCAACTGAGCCAGGCTGCAGATGTTCCAGCACGACCACCCACGCCGGCCGGGCAGTCCAAGGTGCGGTGGCATCACCCGGCGGGATTGGTAACAGCGGAGAGCATTACCGAGATCAAGGCCAAGCTCAGCTCGCAGGAGTGGGCGCGCCGAACTTACGCCTCCCAGAAGGCGGCCCTGGCGCTTTGGCTGGCGGTGCCTTCGGCGAAGCTGCGGCAGGTCTTCCCGACGCGCCGGGGCAATGTCTATCACAACTTCTCCTGCCCGCAGGACCGCTGCCGGCTCGTCTTTGATCCGTTCGAGGCCGCCCAATTCAAATGCCCGCTGTGCGCCAAGAGCTTCGCTCCGGAAACCGACGCAGGAATCTACCCGCCAGGCGACCGTTATCACGGCACCATGTACGATGGCTGGGCATGCCTGTTCTACGAGACTGCCGGGGGCATAGCCGCTGATATGGGCGTCCTGGGCCGGGTCGAGCCTGCGGACGCCGGGAAGTATTTCCAGCGCGGCGTCGAAATCCTCCTGTTGTATGCCGATACGATCGAGCCCTTGCAGACGAAGTTCGACAAGGACCGCCAGATGTCGGTGCTGCTGACTTACCATCGCGAGGGCGACAGCGCGGTGCTTAAGGACCTCGCCCTCGCCTACGAGCTGCTGCGTGACGCCATGACCCCCGAGCAGCGCGCGCGCTTTGAACGCGTGGTCCTGCAGCGGATGCTCGACGACCTCATGCTCGAACGCATCTACACCTACAACCACAACAACCTCTACCAGTGGCACCGCACGATCCTGCAAACCGCTCTCGCGCTCGAACGGGATGACCTGATTGACTGGTGTTTCGGCTACGGCTCGTGGGCGCCGGAACGCGAGCCCGAGCACCACAGCGTCCGCCGGTTGCTGGCCACGCACTTCAAACCGGACGGCGCTTACTGGGAGATGTGCTCGGGCTATCACCTTTACCCGTTGGATGCGCTCTGCCAATTGGCCGTGGTGTCGCGGCAGTTGTCGGCGATGGATCGGGAGCGCTTTCCCGCCCGCCAATACGACCTGACGGACCCATCCAACCCGGGTGGTCAGGTGATCCGCAATGCACTGGAGTGGTTCATGGGCTTGGCCATGCCCGACCGGACCATGCCGACCATCGGCGACTCGATGGCCCCTCGCGCCGGCATGGATGACTATTTCAATACCGCCGAGGTGGGCTACCGGTTCTTCGACCTGAAGGCCGTCGGCGATTACGAACGCTTTCGCCACGGGCAACGGAGTTGGGCGGCGCTGCTCTACGGCGCGCCGGAGATCGTCCAGCAGCCGCTCCCGTTCACAAGTTCCTATCTCTCCAGCGGCTGGGTCTCCCTGCGCCACGAGTGGCAGGGCAACCGCTCCTGGATCGGCCATAACGCCCTCATCCCGGGTGGCGGCCACCAGCATTCCGACCGGCTGACCCTGGTCAGCTACATGCAGGGCCAACTTCTGGCGCTGGAGAAGGCTACGCCCTATAACGACAGCCTGACCCGCACCCTGGGCACCGTCTCGCCGTCCCACAACACCGTCACCGTGGACATGACCACCCAGAAGAAGGGAGACACACTGAAGGGCGAACAGGTTCCCCAGGTCGCGCTCTTCTTTGCCGGCCCGCTGGCGGCCTTTGCCGAGCTGCGCGCCGACCATCTTTACCCGCAGACGCGCCTGTATCGGCGATCGGTGGTGGTGATCGAAGACTTCTATGTGGACTGCTTTCAGGTAAGCGGCGGCACCAATCACGACTGGATGCTGCATCACGCCGGTCCCGCGCCACGCTTCTCCATGCCGGTGACGGAGGGGGCCTTCGTGCCCGCTGATTGGCTGGCCTCCGGGACCACAAACGTGCGCCGCGCACAGCTCGACGCCGCCTGGGACGCCCGCTGGTCCGTGGGCGCGGTGACATCGCGGCTGACCATGCTTGGCACGCCGGGCACGGAAGTCTATGCGCTGGAAACCTTCCCCGTGGACAACGCTGTCATCACGCCCCGCAACCCGCCTTGCCAGACCCTCTGCGTGCGCCGGCACGACGACCTTCCTTTTCTGGCTGTCGGTGATGCCTGGCGCGAACAGCCTAATCTCCTCTCCGTCTCCGCCGGCAACGCCGGTTCATCGCTCGTGCTCCACACCCGATCCAACACCTGGCACCTCTGCTTCGGCCCGGGCAAGACCCGCTTCGCCGACGGTGTGTCACTGGACACCGACGCCGCTTTCGCCCTGCTGCGCAACCGCGACGCCATTTTCCTCGTCCACGGCACGCACCTCGACATCGAGACGCCCTCCGGCAACTTGCGCGCCAGCCTCGACCAGCCGGCCAGCCTATCCGCCGAATGCGCCGACCGCACCGTCACGCTCGAAACCGCCGGGGACATTCACTACGACACGTGGGGTGGCCGCGACCATTATCGCCCCGCACCCCCGGTCAAAGTGACCTTCTCTGGCACTCTGTGGCGCGCGGAGACACAGCGTCCGGTCGTTCATCCGCCGGACTGATCGACCGGCCTCTTCTCCGTTGCCTATTCCCTCCTTCAGCAAAACCGCGCCGGCGTCCGGTGATTCTTGTGTCCAGACTTGAGGCGCAGAACTCCTGACCCGCTGCCGGGTTTGGGGTGGCGTGGTAGTTGACTGAGCCCATTTCCAGCTCGGAGCACCCATTCCCCCACACGCTATGGGTGAATGCAGAAGGAAGAAGGAAGAATGCAGAAAGGGGAATGGCTCCCGTTCAGCCTGCTGTTTTCATTCTGCATTCTGCATTTCCACTCCTGGGGCCAGGCACCCTCTCCTTTGGGGACAGGGCAGGGTGAGGGGGAACTGGGCTCACGCCGTTTTCACGGTGTCAGTAGTTCTGAGCATGACACCCTCCAGACCGGGTTCCGATTCCTGGCGGCGTTGGACATTCCTGTCCGCCGGTGGGCTTTCGGGCTGACCAACACGCAAAGGCGGACAAGAATGTCCGCGGTCCAGTCACCCGTGCCAACAACGTTGGAAGAATCTAAGATGCGCACTCATCAAGAGGCGTTCGACAAAAGGAGTCGCCTTCCCGGCTGAGGCGCGGTAATCTTGACGGATGCCGAAGGTTTTCGAGCGGGACGGCTACCGATTCTTTTTTACAGCAACGAGC
>CAIWJG010000076.1 GCA_903912925.1 uncultured Verrucomicrobia subdivision 3 bacterium
ACGACCGATTTCTTCGGGGTGGGCGGCCGACTCTCATTAACACCTCGCTTCAGCGAGGCGGGTATGGCACGCGAAGAGGCTCCTCAACCGCTTCAGCGGTTTACGGTGGCGGGTAAACCGCTGAAGCGGTTCCGACCCTGAGACCACCACCCACACCCCACTCAAGTGGGGTGTTAATGAAAGGCAGACCTCGTTGTATCTAGGAAGCGATATACGGAAGGCCCGGATTTGCCGGGTAAAATCACCCCGAGAAGAATCCTGTCTTGCGCCCTCGGAATGCGCCGTTCGAGTCTGCTCCCCAAAGCAGGCGGGCCGCCCCAAAATACCAGAACTAGTTATTTCCACCGGTTGCCCTGTGTTGTAAGACTTACACCATGAAGACCGTTACCCGAATGCCTCGCCTCGAACTCACCATCCTGCTCGCCGCACTCACATGCCTTCCGATGCGTGGGGCCGTCTCTGTCTCGCCGGAGGAAATGGGCGAAGCCTCGCAATGGGTGGCGGCGAAGTTTAAGGGGACGCTGGCGAGCGAGGCACCCGTCGTGGGGCTTGTAGTACTCGCGAACAATGACCCGGTGCAGCTCAATGCCCGCGCTGGGCGGCCATTGAAGATCGCGGACAAGCAGTATAGCCGCGGGCTCTATTGCCACGCCGCCAGCAAAGTGGTGGTCCGACTGCCGGGGCCGGGCAAATCATTCAGCGCCGTCGCGGGCGTGGATAGCAATGACCATACCTCCGGCGGGCGCGGCAGCGTGGTCTTCTCCGTGAACGCGGGCGGCAAGGAAGGTTTCCGATCGCAGGTCATGCGGGAGGGCATGGCGGGCGTCCCGGTCGCTGTGCCGTTGGACGGCGCTCGGGAGTTTACCCTGACGGTGGGGGATGCAGACGACGGCATCTCGTGCGACCAGGCGGATTGGGCGGATGCCAGGGTCGTGCTGGCCGATGGGCGGGAACTCTGGCTGGGCGATCTGCCGCTGCTCAATAAGTCGCGCAAGCCGTATGACGCGCAGCCCCCCTTCTCGTTCCAATACGGCGGGCAGTCCTCATCGGAATTCCTGGGCCAGTGGAAGCTGGAGCGCGAGTCGAAGAAGCTGGATGACCAGCGTGAGCAGCACACCCTGAACTGGAGCGACCCGCAAAGCGGCCTGTGCGTGCGCTGTGTCGGCGTCCAATACCACGACTATCCCACGGTCGAGTGGACGATATACTTCAAGAACACTGGGGCGGCTGACTCGCCCATGATCGAGAACATCCAGGCGATTGATACAGCCTTCAGCAGCGGCGCCCAGGGCGATTGCCTCCTGCGCCATCACACTGGCGACCTGTGTACTGCCGACAGCTACGAGCCTCATGCCGATCCATTGTCCGCCCGCAGTGAGAAGAAGTTCGCCAACACCGGCGGCCGGCCCACGCAAACGGCGTTTCCCTATTACAACCTCGGCTGGCCCGGCGAAGGGGTCATTGTGGTGTTGAGCTGGGCGGGCCAGTGGGCAACACAGTTCAACCGCGACAATAGCACCGGCGTGCGCGTGCGCGGAGGACAGGAGCTGACCCATTTCCGCCTGCACCCGGGCGAAGAAGTGCGCGGCCCGATGGTGGTCCTGCAGTTCTACCGGGGCGACTGGTTGAAATCCCAGAACATCTGGCGGCGCTGGATGCTCGCCCACAACCTGCCCCGACCGTATGGCAAGCCCGTCCACGCGCAACTGGCCGCGTGCAGCTCCCACCAGTTCGGCGAGATGATCAATGCCAACACCGCCAACCAGATACAGTTCATTGACGGCTACCGCGAGCAGAAGCTGAACCTGGATTATTGGTGGATGGATGCCGGCTGGTATTGGAACCAGAGCGGCTGGCCGAACACCGGCACGTGGGAGGTGGATACCCAGCGCTTCCCCGGCGGGCTCAGGCCAATTTCCGATCATGCCCATGCCGGCGGGGAGAAGACCATCGTCTGGTTCGAGCCCGAGCGCGTCACGCCGGGCACGTTCCTTTACACGAATAACCCAGCCTGGCTGCTCGGCCATGACGGCCAGCAGAAGCTGCTCAACCTGGGCAACGACGAGGCCCGCCAATGGCTGGCCGATCATGTCAATAAAACCCTCACCGAACAGGGCATTGATCTCTACCGGCAGGATTTCAACATGGACCCGCTTCCCTATTGGCGGCAAAAGGACACCCCGGACCGGCAGGGTATCACTGAAATTCGGCACATCACAGGTTACTTGGCCTACTGGGACGCCCTGCTGAAGCAGCACCCGAACATGCTGATTGACTCCTGCGCCAGCGGCGGACGGCGGAACGACCTGGAGACCCTGCGCCGGGCAGTCCCGCTCCTGCGAAGCGATTACATCATCGAACCGGTGGGCAACCAGTGCCACACCTACGCGCTCTCCTTCTGGGTGCCCTACTACGGCACCGGCACCGGGGCCATTGACCCCTACATGTTCCGCAGCGTGATGTGCCCGCATTTCACCGCCTGCTTCGACCTGCGCAACAAGGAGGCCAATTGGGACCTGGCTCGCAAGCTGGTCGGCGAATGGCGGAAGATCGCCCCGTACATGCTGGGCGACTACTACCCGCTCACATCTTACAGCCTGGGCAACGACACCTGGATCGGCTGGCAGTTCGATCGGCCGGAAGAAGGCGATGGCATGATCCAGGTCTTTCGCCGGGGCGACAGCGTCTATCGCCAGGCAGACCTCAAGCTGCATGGCCTTGACGCGGATAAAGATTATGTCATCACCGACGCAGACACGAACCGAGTCATCCGGACCAAGGGACGCGAGTTGATGGAACAGGGGCTCACCATCGAGATCGCCCTGAAACCTGGGGCGAGCCTGCTCACCTACAAGGTTGAGAAGTAACCTGATATGGAAGACTACCCCGCCCCCCCCCATACCTGTCCCACCGCCCGCAACATGGTCAGATCTCCAGCAAAAGGATTGAAATCGGGAGGAGAGTGTGGGAATTTTACACAATGAATGCGGTCAAAGTTGATAGCGCCAAGCGAATCCGCCTTACGATCCTGACCCCGGGCGACTACTACGAGCCTGAAGTCCGGGGAAAGGCCGCGGAAGAAATCACCTTGCGCCGGATGCCCCCGCCGCGCCGCCGCTTCACCAAGCTGGAGGCGCTTCGGGCCATTGAAAAAAGCCCGCTGCGGTTCACCCATAGTTGGGATCAGGTCAAAGAGGAGACCCGCGGGTGATTCTGTTCGATACCAGCGTCATCCTCCAAAGGGAGGGCAAACGAACCGACAACCGGGTTCCCCTGCCCGATTTCCTGATTGGCGCGCACGCACAAGCCGAAGGGCTGAAGCTCGTCACTCGAGACCCCGACCGGGTACGGACTTACTTCCCAAAGGTCGCCTTGGTGGTGCCCTAAAACAAGCCTCCCCCCAGCCCCTGGGACCCGACGGCGTTGCGACATCCTCCAACCGTTCGCCAGTCTCAGGGCTTCTTATACCCTTTCTCGCGCAGGTATTTTGCGAGTTCAGCGGGATGATCCGTCTGGATGCCATCCGCCCCGGCGTCAATTGCTGACTGCCAACTGGCAGCATTGTCCGCTGGCCCCAGGCGGTCCACGTAAATCTGGACATTGGCTTCCTTAACCGCGCGGATGATCTCTGGCTTGAAGTCGCCCGCCCCGAAAGCCATCACCTGAAGATGCAGCCGTTCGATCAAATGCTTTGCGCTCTCGAGGCTGCCTGCTTCGGGCATGACCTTGAGCTTGGGATTGAGTTTCTGAATCTCATTGCCCTGCGAGAGACCGGTATAGATCACCACGTGATCCACCATGCCATGCTCCTCAATGTGAGTGACTAAATCCTTGGCTGAGGCCGACTTGACGTCCACGTAGATGCCGATCTTGCCACGCGCCAGGTCGAGCGCCTCATCAAACGTTGGAACCTTCGTGCCGGCGAATTCCGGCCCCGACTTGATCCCGGCATCCAGTGCGCGGACCTCGTCGAACGTCATTTTCCCAATGTCACCTTTGCCGTTGGTTCGGCGGCTCACCGATCCGTCGTGGCTTAGGACCAGCTTGCCGTCTGAAGTGGTGCGCACGTCCAGCTCGAAGTAATCGGCGCCGGCGTCAATCGCCGCCTGGTAAGCCTGCAGCGTGTTCTCCGGGTGATGCAGGTGCTCACCCCGGTGGGAGATGGCAACGACTTGCCGTGGCTGCGCTTGGGCCACCGAGGGCAGCAAAAACAGCAGCCACAGCGATAGCATCAACGGGACTGCCAGGAAAGCACTCCTGGTTGAGGCTGCACGGGTAAAGAAAGATTGGTTTTTGGTCGGTCTCATCTTTTAGTAATTTCCCGGACACTACCTCGCGGCGGCACTAACTTCAAGGCGATCGAGAGGGATACGCTAATGGGTCAGTGACCGTGGCGGCGACGTTACGGGAAACGATTCTGCGTGCCTCGCAGCGAAGGTGACGGTAGAGTTGCACAGGTTTGCAATATCACATTATGCGCAACTCCTTCCAACCTCTGCTTGTGCTGGCTCTGACCGGCTTGCTCTCAACCGCCAGTGCTGTTACGCCCCGACCGGAAGAAATGCTGGCCTGCAAGGCCTGGTCGGACTCGGCCTTCTCCGCCGGGGGCGAGGCTGGCGGCGGCGCCTTCCTCAAGCTGCTCTACGAAGATGCGGCGGACGAAATTGCGCGGGTGCGTTCGTGGCGTGGCACTCCGTTCCAGCTTGGGGAGAAGACTTACACTAACGGGCTCGCCTTCAACGCCACCAAGCACATCCTGGTGCACCTGGGCAAACCGGCCCGGCAATTCACGGCGGATATCGGCCTGGAGAACAACGACAACACCCGGCAGGGTGAGACCCAGGGCAACGGCTCGGTCACCTTCCATGTGCTGGTGGGCGGCAAAGAGGTATTTGCCTCCACGGTTCGCCGGCGCAAGGACGGTCCGCTGCCCCTCAGCGTGCCCTTGGACGGCGCGCGCGAGTTTGAGATTCGCGTCAAGGACGGCGGCGATGGACGCGGCTGGGACCAGGCTCTCTGGGCCGAAGCGAAGGTGTTGCTTGAGGATGGGTCCTCCGTTTCGCTGCACAGCATGCCTTGGGAAAGCAATCCGTTCGGGCTCTCATTTCAGTATGGCGGTGCCAGCAGCGCAGAACTGCTCGGCCAGTGGACCCAAAAAGTGGAGGAGCGTGTGCCGGGAGAGCGTTCAACCCGCCGCGACGTGCTCTATCTCGACCCGGCCACCGGGCTTGAACTCCGGGTGCAGACCGAGCGCTTCACTGACTTCCCGGCAGTGGAGTGGGTGATGTCCCTGACCAACCACGGAGCCACCAACACTCCGCTCCTGGAAGACGTCCAGGTGCTGGATAGCGTTCTGCCAGTGCCAACCAGCGGCGAGGCCACCCTTCACTGGGCCAAAGGCGGGGTGGCGTCCTTTGACGACTTTGCGCCGCAGACAACGGTGCTGAAAGCGGGAGAGAAACGCCGGTTCCAGCCGGGCGGGGGACGTTCTTCCAACGACGTGCTACCGTTCTTCAACCTGCAAGGCACCGACGGCGGTGTGATTGCCGCCGTGGGTTGGAGCGGCGAATGGGCGGCGGAGTTCGCCAGCGGTCCCCGCGGACAGGTGAGCCTCAAAGCCGGTTTGGCCCGCACGCACCTGCGGCTGCTCCCCGGCGAAAGCATCCGCACGCCGAGGATACTGCTGCTCTTTTACCAGGGAGACCGCTGGCGAGGCCAAAACCTTCTACGCCAGTTCATTCTCGCCCATCACCGCCCCCTGCGGGGTGGCAAGCCCCTGCTCGCGCCGATCACCTGCGGCAACTGGGGCGGTACGCGCGCCGAGGTGCACCTGGACAATATCCAGAAGTTCATCCAGCACCAGTTGCCGATTGAGTATTACTGGATTGACGCCGAATGGTATGGGAAGGGCGACTGGGCCTCGAACGTCGGCAACTGGCGCGTCAAACCGGACCTGTATCCGGCGGGGTTTAAGCCGCTGAGCGATACGCTGAGGGCCTCCGGGCGTGAGCTGATGCTCTGGTTCGAACCCGAGCGCGTCATCAAGGGCACCGAGTGGCAGAAAGAGCACCGCGAATGGATGCTCGACATCGGTGGCAACACTGTTCTCATGAACCTCGGCAACCCGCAGGCGCGTCAGTTCGTCACTGACTTTATCTCAGACCGAATCAGTGAGTTCGGCCTGGGCTGCTATCGCCAGGATTTCAACATGGACCCCTTGCCCTACTGGCAAGCTGCCGATGCCCCCGACCGCCAGGGAATGGCCGAGACCCGGCACATCGAAGGGCTCTATGCGTTTTGGGACGATTTGCTTAAGCGTCATCCCAACCTCCTCATTGATAACTGCGCCTCCGGCGGTCGCCGGATTGACCTGGAAACAGTTGGCCGCTCGACCCCCTACTGGCGCACGGACGGACCGCGCGACCCCATCGCCCACCAATGCCACACCTACGGCCTAATGCCCTGGGTGCCCCTGAGCGCCACCAGCCAGGATCGCGAGGGCGACGACTACGAGTTCCGCAGCAGCATGTGTAGCGCGCTGTGCATCAACTGGGCGCATTCGGGGGACGGCCCCTGCCAGCGTCTGCCGGAGAACTTCCCCTTTGGCTGGGCCAAGGGAGCTTTGGATCAGTATGTCGAACTACGCCAGTATTACTATGGCGACTTCTACCCGCTCACGAGCTATTCCCAGTCCACCGACGTCTGGATGGCCTACCAACTCGACGGCCCCGCCCCGGGCAAAGGCTTGGTGGTGGCCCTGCGCCGCCCTGAAAGCGCCTACACCTCGGCCCGCTTCCCCCTGCACGGACTGGACCCGAAGGCCTCCTATCGCGTCACAAACCTCGACACCAAACAGCAGGCCAGTTTCTCGGGGAGCACGCTGGCGCGTGAGGGGCTCGAAGTCCTGCTCCCGAGCAAGCCGGGCTCTGCGTTGCTCGAGTATGAGGCGGTTAAATGACGGCGGGTGTTCGTGCTATGCGCACAGTCGGCGGTTGACTGTGCCGATGAGCACGTCAAGTTTGTTCAAGGCCTCGGGCTGCCCTTTGAACAAATTATTCTGCCAGTTTGTTCCACCAGCGTTCAAAAGGCCGTCCTTAGGGCTCGTGCAAAAACAAATGCGGTCCTCGGGGTTTCGTCCGGCGAGCGTGGAGCGTAAGAGCGTGGAGCGTCGCAGCGCGTTCGAGGTCACCACGCTCTACGCTCAAACGCTTCACGCTCTCAGGGTGCTCGCGGG
>CAIWJG010000077.1 GCA_903912925.1 uncultured Verrucomicrobia subdivision 3 bacterium
ATCTCGTCCATAATGAGAATTGCTGGCCGGTCTCCGACCCGGCACGGTCTCCGCCTGTCGGCTCTCGCGTGTGGCGGCCCCGGGGTCGGGGCAACTGGGAAGCCGCCCGCTCCGCTTCCAGGGCGCAGCCGCAATGGGTGGGTAGGATCTCTGTCACCCTCGGCTACCGAAAAGGGCCGCTATCTGAAGATCAACCCAGGCAGCCCTGACCCTGTGCAGACTCCGGCTGAGCGGTCTCCCCATCTGACGGAGGATGGAAACCGTTAAAACGGTTCGCATGACGCCCGCGCCGGACCACACCCCGTTGAAACGGGGTGTTAATGAGAACAGCGCCGCCGTGTATAGATGAAACATTATGCGAAAGGGATGGAATTGTGCCGTACAATCACCACCATTTGAAATCTGTCGTGCGCCGACACTGGGGAAATGCCCAGAAGATACTTGCTATAGGACGGAGAGTATGTTAGAAGAGCGCATCAACCGGCCCGAACCGTTTGAACTTATCAAATCCAGAACAAAGTCAGATAGATGAATAGAATAGCTTAGCATGACGCACCTAGATATGAAGATTATCTTCCGAGCAGTTAGAATTAGCCTCTGCGCCCTGGGGATCGGGGCCTGCGTGGCCGCTCAGGCGGCCGCCCCGTTAATCACCGGCATCGCAATGGTTCCACAATTGAGCATCCGGAGCGACGTGGGGGTTACCAACCAAATTCAATACACCAATGATTTGAGTGGTTCCGTTTGGGCGATTTTAACGAACGTGGTGGTGACGCAAAGCAATTACACGTTTGTTGATACCAGCGCGGCGGGTCAACCCGTCCGATTCTACCAGGTCATGATGCCCACAAACAGCGTTGTAACCAACCCACCGAGCGGCGGTATGGCGCTCATTCCAGCCGGCAGCTATACGCGGGGCGACGCGCGGGATGGCGGTGGTGATGCGCCGACGAACACGGTTGACGTGGGCGCATTTTACATGGACACGAACCTGGTTAGCTACGCGCTCTGGCAGGTGGTCATTCAATATGCGGCCAATCATAGTTTGAATTACAGCTTTGATAATCCCGGGGCGGGCAAACTGCTCAACCACCCGGTGCAGACGGTGAACTGGTATGATGCCGTGAAGTGGTGCAATGCCCGGTCGGAAATGGATGGCCGGATACCTTGCTACTATACCGACGCCAGTCTGGCCCTGACAGGGGTGTACAGGAGCGGGGACATTCTTTTGGCCACCAACTTTGTGAATTGGGATGCCAACGGCTACCGGCTGCCAACCGAAGCGGAGTGGGAAAAGGCGGCACGGGGCGGCCTGAGCGGCCTCCGCTTCCCGTGGGGCGACACGATCGCACAAACCCGGGCTAATTACCTTGCTAACACCCTTTCTTTCCCTTATGATCAGGGGCCGACGGGCTACAACCCGACCGGCGCGACCGGATCCACGCCCTACACCACTCCAGTGGGCACCTTCGCGGCAAACAATTACGGCTTGAGAGATATGGCCGGGAATGTGTCTGAATGGTGCTGGGATTGGTATGCCACCACCTACTACTCGTCCCCCAGTTCCCGTTCCAACCCCCACGGCCCGGCGGCGAGCAGCCTGACGCCGGCCGAGCGCATTGTGCGGGGCGGCTCGTGGCCCGCATATCCCATTTTCTTGCGGTGCGCTAATCGTGGCAACGGCCAGCCGGCGGTCAAGGACATCGCCACTGGGTTTCGGTGTGTGAGAGCGGGAGCACTGTAATCAGCAAACTCCCCGCCCCGCTGCCGGGGCGGGGGCTTTCGGTAGCCAGGTGCGGATGATCGGTGGTTGACTGCCGCGATGGCGGGCCCTGACTCGACCACCTCCCCGTCAGTTGGGTTTCGTTGTGTGGGGAGACCCCCGGAGTGACGCTCCCTGCCGACTTTGTCACTGGCCCCGGCTTTCCTGCCTGTGAGCCAGTTCTGCCCGACACACGCATCCCACAATATGGAATTGAGCGCTGAACCTGGAAACGGCAGTTAACGCAAAGACGCTAAGAGGCAAAGCCGCAGCCAAGACCAAATCGGGCTTAACGCAGAGACGCAGCTCGGCCAAGCCGCAACCAAAAAGTTAAATGGGTTAAATGAGTTGCAAAGGTTACATGGGGCCAAGAGAATTTGCGCGGGCTGCGCAAATCCTCACAGATAGCAGTGCAGAGGAACGCGGAGAAACGCAGAGAAGAAGAACTCTCTGCGAATCTTTGCGTTCCTCTGCGTCTCTGCGTTAAATCTTCGCAGCCTGCGAACAATCCTGATCCCCTGATCATGCCGACCGGCCGAGCAGCCTCAAGCCAAAAAGGAGCATGCAAGTGTCAGGAATGATAACTTGTTCGAGAGCTAATCGCTCTACTTCCAGTCGGCGGGTCGCTGGATAATGGTGCCGTTTGGCCGCAGGATGACGGCCGGAAACTGGTGGCGCGGGATGTCGGCCAGTGGCAGCGGGCGGCAAGTAACGCCAATGCGGAGGTAGAAGTCGTTGCGACGTTGGTTGGCTTGCGTCGGCAGGGTCGGGATGTAAACCGTGACCTTGATGGTCGGGTGGTTCTTTCGGACCCAGTCGACGGCGGGCTCCAAGTCGGAATCGCCGGACACAATTAGGACGGAATCCGAGCGGGAGTGCAGGGCGTCGTCGATCATGTGGACGGCAATGTTGACGTCGGTCTTTTTTTCTTCGGACGACAGGTAATGCAATTGGCGCGGGCAGGCGGCTGCGCGACACGTTACCTCGCGGAGCTGATACTTGCCGTCGATGCGCTGGAGCTTGGGAAGCGTGGCGAGGGCCTTGAAATAGGCGCGCTGGCGATCGCGTTTGGGCGAGAGGTGACGATCGGGTTCAACCAGAGCGGTGAAGTATTTCACGGCGACGATTTCCTCATCCGGGCGGAGAGCCTCGAAGAGGCTTTGCAGGTTGAGCCACTTCCAGGCGGGGTTAGCCTCCAGGACGCCATAGTAGAGGTTGAAACCATCCACGTAAACCAGACAACGCTTTTTCGGCGGCAGGGCGGGTGCTGGTGACTGGGGCGTGTCGGGCATTCTTGGTGAAAAAGTTTATTGCTCTATGTCAGGGACGGTGGCATATATCAACGTACTTCTCGCATCAATTGCGATGGGGTGATCCGCAAGGGTTGCCCCGATTTTTTTGTACTGATTCTGAGAGCTGGAGGTGGCCCTTGTTTGGAACACGTCGGGATCATCATAACTGATCCCCTGATCATGCCGGCCGGCCGAGCAGCCTCAAGCCAAAAAAGGGACCGACTTCAGGGCAGGTTCGTCTGCCCCATCAGGTAGCGATCGCACTCGCGGGCAGCCCCGCGACCTTCGTTGAAGGCCCAGACTACCAGGCTTTGGCCGCGACGGCAGTCGCCGGCCGCGAAGACCCCTTTGTGGTTGGTCGTGTATTTGTCGAACTCGGCCTTGACGTTGCTGCGCGGGTCACGTTGCACCTCAAGCTCATCGAGCAACGGCTGTTCCGGTCCCAGAAAGCCCATGGCCAGCAAGACGAGCTGGGCCGGGCGCAACTGTTCCGTGCCCGGCACTTCCTTGGGCACGAACTGGCCCTTGTCATTGCGCTCCCACTCGATCTGCACGGTGAGGACTTCCTTGACCCAGCCCTTGTCATCGCCGATGAACTTCTTCACGGTAGTCAAATAGACGCGCGGGTCAGCGCCGAACTTCGCAGCGGCCTCTTCCTGGCCGTAGTCCAGGCGATAGACCTTCGGCCACTCCGGCCACGGGTTGTCGCTGGCACGGTCTTGGGGCGGACGCGGGAGGATTTCCACCTGCACCAGGCTCCGGCAGCCGTGCCGCAGCGAGGTGCCGACACAATCGGTGCCAGTGTCGCCGCCGCCAATGACGATGACGTCCTTGCCGTCGGCGGAGATGAAGTCGCCATTCTGGCTGTGGTCCAACACGCGGCGGGTGTTGTGGGTCAGGAAATCCATGGCGAAGTGGATGCCCTTGAGATTGCGGCCTTCAACGGGCAAGTCGCGCGGTTTGGTAGCCCCAGTACAAAGGACGGTGGCGTCAAATTCCTTCAGCAGCTTCTTCGCCGGATAGTTGCCGCCGATGTTGGTGCCAGTGACGAACTTGATGCCCTCGGCCTCCATGTGCGCGATGCGCGGCAGCACGACCTTCTGCTTGTCGAGCTTCATGTTGGGGATGCCATACATCAGCAGGCCGCCGACCCGGTCAGCGCGCTCAAAAACCGTAACCTCGTGCCCCGCCTTATTGAGTTGCGCCGCTGCGCACAGGCCCGCTGGACCGGAGCCAACGACTGCCACCTTCTTGCCCGTGCGGACTTTAGGCGCCTCAGGCACCACCCAGCCCTCCTCCCAGCCCCGGTCAATGATCGCGCACTCAAGGCTCTTAATGGTAACCGGCAGCGCGTTAATGCCCAGAACACACGAACCCTCGCAAGGCGCCGGGCAAACGCGGCCGGTGAAATCGGGGAAGTTGTTGGTCTTATGCAGGCGTTCGAGCGCTTCCTGCCAGAGCCCGCGATAGACGAGATCATTCCACTCCGGAATGAGGTTGTGGATGGGGCAGCCGGAGGCCATGCCGTTAAGCAGGCTACCGTTGTGGCAGAACGGGACGCCGCAATCCATGCAGCGAGCGGCCTGCTCGCGCAGTTTGCCTTGCTCCAGGTGGTGGTGGAACTCATTCCAATCGCGGATGCGCTCGACGGCTGAGCGGTCCTGGGGGAGCTCGCGGAGGTATTCGATGAAGCCAGTGGGTTTACCCATAGAATTTTAACGCAGAGACGCAGAGGACGCGGGGGAACGCAGGGAAAACGGAAAGCGAAGGAAGCACTCCCTCTCTGCGCATCTCTGCCCTGCTATAGCCGAAGTTGTTCGCAAGCTGCGAGGAATCCTTGCGCCACCCCGAAGGACCGACAGAATCATGGCGGGACAGAATCATAAATAGAAGATTCATACGACCACGCCTACTATGGTCAGCCAACCCTGATTCTGTTTTGGTTCCCCATGATTCTGTCCCGCCATGATTCTGTCACTCTTCCATCATCGTCAACCCCAACCAAGGCGCTCCAAACCACGAAATACACGAAACACACGAAACAGGTCACTGATG
>CAIWJG010000078.1 GCA_903912925.1 uncultured Verrucomicrobia subdivision 3 bacterium
GCCCGCACCGTTGCGCCAGTTCCAAAGTTCGCAGAGATGACGCGAAAGCGCCGTGCGATGCCAGTCGGGATGCTGCGCGATTAACGCGCGCAACTCCGTCAGATCATCGCCCGAGAGCGTGCGGCCCTGGAGGTAGATCGGTTCCACTGACCCCAGGTTCTACACCATCCGGGACCACGAGTGCAGCTCGAATATGTCCAAACTGCAGTGCCGGATGAATCCGGCGTTCCGGTGGTGATGTCAGGATGCGCCCGGCCGCTCCCGGCTGCGAAGACTAAGCCGGAGCCGAGCGCGGTCTGATGAGTTGCGACGACGGTGGCGCGCTCACAACCACTAACGAAACGGAGGAGCGGTTGGTCTTCGCCGAGCGCGGCACCGCCTGATCCGCGGGGCGGGATCGGTGGTTGAGGGCCAGGAACGGGCTCAAGGCTTCATCGCGAGCTCAAGGCAACGCAGCTCGCCTTTGGCGTTGCGGACGTAGAGCCGCCCGTCGGCCAGGGCGGGCGGGGTCCAGCACACGCCGCTCAGCACTTTCGCACGCGCGAGCGGGGTGAATGCGGCCGGCGAGGCTTCGGCGAGCAGCAGTTCGCCCTTGTCGGAAAGGACGAGCAGCTTGCCGTCGGCCATGATCAGGGACCCGAACGCAGGGGCCTTGGACGTCCATTTTAGTTCGCCCGTGGGCACGTGGACGCAGCGGAGATCGGTTTCCTGTTTGGCCTCGCCGTTGAAGGCATAAAGATACTCGCCCAGCAGGATGCCTGGGCTCAGGTGACTGTGCATGAGCCCGTTGGTGTAGATGAGGCTGGGCTTGCCGTTTGTCACGGACAATAGCCCGCAGCCACGGCTGAAGCTGGAGATGAAGATGTGCTCGCCATAAGTCAACGGGTCCGTGTTGTTGGTGTCCCAGGAGGTCTCCCAGAGCTGCCGCCACAGCTCGCGCCCATTCTGCGGGTCGAGCGCAACCAGGTGTTTCGCCGCGAAGATCAAGACCGAGGCGGTGCCACCGGAACCAAAGCTGGTCGGGCTGGCATAGCCGGCGATGTTGGTGCCATTGGACCAGAGGGTGCGGCCGCTCTCACGGTCAAGCGCGATGCCAGCCGAGCCCGCATTGAGAATTACCGCGTTGCCCCGGATGAGCGGCGACCCGGCGAAGCCCCAGCGGTTGGGTTTGACGCCTTCCTGGCGAAGGTCCCGTTGCCAGAGCACGGCGCCGGTGGCCGCCTCGAGACAGAAGACGTCGCCCCACTTGCTGAGGGTGAAGACGCGGCCGCTGTCAACGGTGGGAGTCGAGCCGGGGCCGCCCTCGTACCACTGCGGACTTAGCTGGGCGGCATAGGAGTGATGCCAGAGGGGCTTGCCGGTGTTGGCGTCGAAGCACCAGATGGTGTCCTGATTGGTCGTGTTGCCCATCGTGTACCCCCGGCCCTGGCTGACAGAGAGCGAAGAAAAGCCCGTGCCGACGGATGCCTGCCATAGGACCTTGGGCCCTTCGGCCGGCCACACGGCGCTGACCTTCTCCGATGAGATGCCATTGCGCTCCGGCCCGCGCCATTGGGGCCAGTCCCCGGCAGTCAAGTTCCCAGCCACGAGTCCGGCGGCAGCAATGCAAAGCAGCTTCATAGGGTTCTTTTAGCACGAACGGAGCAGATTGACACGGGTGTATTTGGAGGAGGGAGCCAAATCCGAGGCCCGAAGCCCGAAAACAGAAACCAGGAACACAAAGCGGGGGTGAAGGATTGAAGCGACGGGGAGACGAAGGCACTGCCAGCAGATCAAAGAATGAGTGCAAGGTTATTATCTCCGATTTGAAACTTTTACTACTGGTGTTTGTTATGCGGCGAGAACACCGTAGGCCCAATATGGCGAGCATCCAGATCCTGCGGACCGGACTTGCCGACCGACAATATGGTCAAGCAAACACAGTTGGCGCTGAGCGACGCGGCCGAGTGGCTGGGCGATTGGCATCCTTTGGCCGAGCAACTCGGCTCGACGGATGGCCTCGTCACGCTGGGTTCGGTTTCCGCCTCGCTGCGCCTGGTCCCGGTGCATGACGTCCCCTCGCTCCGCAATTTTCTCAGTAATTACCACTCCCGGATCCTGCTTCCCCTCGAGCTGCCGGCCATCCAATCCGCCCACGGTCACGCGACGCGCCACGAAGTGCGCGAACTGGTCGCGCTCGACCAAGGCATGGCGGGGCAACCCATCTTCAGCGAGTTCGCCGCCGCGAGCCAGCGCGTGGGGCAGAGCCAGTTGCGAAAGCTGCGGCCTTTGCGCGACCAGCGCGCGGTGCAACGCTACCTGCACGCCGTAGAAAGCGGCGAGGCCCACGGCTGGCACACCCTGGTCTATGGCCTGACGCTGGCCGTTTACTCGCTGCCTTTGCGGCAGGGCTTGCTCGGCTATGCGCACCAGACCACGCGCGGCTTCATCTACTCCGCTGCCCGCATGTTGAGCCTTTCAGAGCACCAATGCCGGGCCTTGTTCGACAGCCTGTGCGCTGGCCTGCCCGAAGCCGTCGAGGCCCTGGTCGTTCAAGAAACTGTCGCGTAGGCCGATCACCTGACGGTGCGCAGCCTCTGCTTCTGGCTTGGCTATGGCTCGCTCCGCACTGCAAGAGGCAGAAGAAAGGATGCGGGCCAAGCGCGCGTGGGACAGCGGCCAGGTGCGGGTGGCATAAATGCGAAAACTGAGAAGGGGGCTACTTCGTTGTTTCAGGCTGGTCGGCTCGGGTCTTCCAATCTTTCGCCAATTGTATGCAAAGGCTGTACCGGATTGGGGCAGTGTCCCGCGTGCGACATCTCCCAGGCGCCTGCTGGTAGCTGCTCCTCCGATTTCGCCGCCCTAGCTATTGGAGTGGGAGCTAACGCACTTACTTCCGCTCGGATTTGGCTTCCCAGATCATGCCTTTGGAACAAAGGCTGCTGTGAAGGACCCATCAAATGCTTAGCCGAGATTACATGAACGGCCCGGGCGGCGAGTTGACAGGCCCAATCAACCTATAACTGACGCCCTCCTATGCCCTCATTTGCCTATGTAGCGCGGGAAACGGGTTCCGGCCGGGAGGTACGCAATTCGGTCGATGCGGCCACCGAGCAGGCGGCTATCGCGGCCCTGCTCAACCGCAACATGCTGGTCCTTTCCATCCAGGAAAAAGTCGGCAAGCAGGGCCGGACCAGCGGCGGGCGTGTGGGGCTGACCGACCTGGTAATCTTCACGCGCCAATTGGCGACCATGATCGATGCCGGCCTGGCCATGGTGCAGTCGTTGCAGGCGCTGGCGGAGCAGACCACCAACAAGATCATGCGCGACGTGATTCGCGACGTGTGTGCGCGGGTGGAAAGCGGCGATAGCTTTTCCGAGGCGCTGCAAAAGCATCCCAAGGCATTCAGCCACCTCTATGTTTGCATGGTCGCCGCCGGTGAACAAGGCGGCTTGTTGGCGGAGATTCTCGCCCGGTTGGCGACTTATCTGGAGAATACCGCCCGGCTGCGCAAGAAGGTCAAATCGGCCATGATGTACCCGACGGTGGTGACGGTCGTGGCGATCCTGATCACCATTTTCCTGCTGATAAAGGTAGTGCCAGTGTTTGGCGAGGTGTTTAGCAGCTTCAACGCCAAGCTGCCGGCCCCGACGCAGTATTTGATTAACATCAGCAACTTCGTAAAGAGTTACTTTCTTCTCGTGGCGGTCGCTGGTGGAGCGGCAGGCTACGGCTGGTTTTATTTCATCAAGACGCCCACCGGCCGGTGGTTTTGGGATTCACGACGCATCCAGTTGCCGGTCTTCGGCGTCATCGCCCACAAGATCTGCCTCGCCCGTTTCACTCGCACCCTCGCCTCGCTGGTCCGCAGCGGCGTGCCGATTCTGGAGGTGCTCCAAATCGTTTCGCAGACGGTGGGCAACGTCGTGATGGAGAAAGCCGTCCAAACCGCCGCCACGGATATTGAGCGCGGCGAAAGCATTTCGGCGGCGTTGGCCAAACATCCTATCTTCCCCAGCATGATCATCCGCATGGTCACGGCCGGGGAACAGACCGGCAAGATCGATAACATGCTGGAGCGCATCGCGGACTTCCTGGATGAGGAAATCGAGACCACACTCTCGGGTTTGACGGCACTGATCGAGCCGATTCTGATCGTGTTCCTCGGCGTGGTGGTGGGCGGCATGGTCATCTGCATGTTCCTGCCCATCTTCAAGCTGCCCGAAATCGTCAGCGGCAACAACCGCTAATGCCCGGTTCGCCGCCGGCTGTCGGGCTGGCAGGTTCTGCTTGATAGCGGCGGCGTCTTTAAACTAGCCTAACCACAATGGCCAAAGTCCTATTGGTCGATGACGACCTGACCATGGTTCAGATGGTCGCCGAGTTGCTCCGTCAGGAAGGGCACGAGGTCTTTCCCTTCTCCAACGGCAGCGCCGCCCTCGCGGGGTTGACTGCGCATTCGCCGGACGTCGTTATCACCGACCTTTACTTCGACAAGACGCGCGCCTACGGCCTGGAAGTGGTGCGGAAGGCGCGCGCGCTTTCCCCTCCAGCGGTCGTGATCGTCATTACCGGCTTCGGCACCATCGAAACGGCCGTCGAGGCCATGAAGAACGGGGCCTTTGATTATCTGGAGAAGCCGTTCAAAGTGGACGAACTCAAGCTGTGCGTGCAGCGGGCGCTTTCCTATAACGCCGCCGTCACCGAGACAGTTTACCTGCGCAAGCAGCTTAAGAAGAAATACGAGTTCAGCCAGATCATCGGTAGCGCGCCGAAGATGCAGGAAGTGTTCAAGATGATCGAGCGGGTCGCCAACACCGACAGCACGATCCTGGTGCTGGGCGAAAGCGGTACGGGCAAGGAGTTGGTCGCCCGGGCGCTGCATTTTAACAGCCGGCGGCAGTTCGCGCCGTTCGTCCCGGTCAATTGCAGCGCGCTACCGGAGAACCTGCTGGAATCAGAGCTTTTCGGCCACCGCCGCGGGTCGTTCACCGGGGCAATCAGCGACAAGAAGGGCCTGTTCGAGGAGGCAGACGGCGGGACGATCTTCCTGGATGAAGTGGGCTCGATGTCGGCGATGCTGCAGAGCCGGCTGCTGCGGGTGTTGCAGGAACGTGAGGTCCGGCGAGTGGGGGAGAACACGTCGATTTATGTCAATGTGCGCGTCGTCGCCGCTTCAAACGAGCCGCTGGAGAAACGAATCCAGGAAGGCAGTTTTCGCGAAGACCTTTATTACCGCCTAAACGTCATTGCTATTCCCTTGCCCAGTTTGCGGGAGCGGCGGGACGACATTCCGCTGCTGGTGGCGCATTTCCTCAAAGGAAAGATGAAAGACCGGTCCAATCGGCCGATCCAGATGACCCGCCAGGCGATGGAGATCTTCTGTGCTCATGATTGGCCCGGGAATGTGCGGGAGTTGGAAAACGCCATCGAGCGGGCCGCCACACTGTGCGAGGGGAGCGTCATTCAGGCAGCCGACCTGCCTCCGAGGCTGTTGGCGAGCGTCAATATCACCAACCCGGCGCTCGATGCGCAAACTACCGTAACCTTGCCGGAAGTGCCTGAATCCGCCCTATATCCGCTTCCGCTGGGAGCCGATTCCGGCCACTTGCCCGAACGTGGGCCAGCGCCGACTGGACCCGTGCTCCCCCTGAAGAACTTCCTCCGGGAGCAGGAGAAAGCCCATCTCCTTCGTGCGATCCAGCAATGCGGTGGTGATAAGGAACATGCGGCCCTGCTGCTCGGTATCAGTATAGCGACCCTCTACCGGCGACTTTCCGAGGAAAACGAGGAGTCCTAGCCGACGGGTGCGCATCTTAGATTTTTCCAACGTCATTGGCACGGGCGACTGGAGCGCGGACATTCTTGTCCGCCTTTGCGTGATGGTCAACTCCAAAGCCGA
>CAIWJG010000079.1 GCA_903912925.1 uncultured Verrucomicrobia subdivision 3 bacterium
AACGTGAAACGTGATGCGCGATTGCGGATTCCCTTCACGTTTCACGTTTCACGTTTCACGCTTATTTCACGCCATTACGCGCCTGAAGCACGCTGGGCGAGCTGACCGCGCCAATGCGGTTTACGGCGGAAACCGCCACGACTTCCGGCGGCGGGCCATTCCAGGTGCAGGAGGTTTTGGCTGAGGGCAATATCTCCTTCGTCCACTTGCCTCCGGTGCGGGTCTGCAACAACCAGAGCCAGGCGTTACCTGACCCACCCGGCGCCCAACGGATTTCCAGCCGGGAGCTGGATCCGCCGTTGGAGGCCATTAGCTTTGGTTTCCCGGGCTGACCTCTGCCAAGCCAGGGCGAAGGCGGTATGAGCGCTTGCTGCTGATACATTTCCTGTTCCAGGAACTTCGCCAGCGTTTTATTGTTCATGAGGGTGGTCATGTGGTAGAACATCTCACCGCTCGCCCCGCGCTGACTCCGGGTCAGCCGAATCTGGTTGGCAATTTCCTGGGGCGGCCAGCCGGCCGACGATCCCGGTCCTCCGACCTTCGCCAAGTCGATCCCCGCGCACAGGGTCCTGCCACGGGTATTTTGCTGCGCCCACCAGCGGAGCAGCACCGGGAAGCTTTGGTCTGGCGGGGCGATCGCCCAGTAGAGCTGCGGGACAAGGTAATCAACCCACCCGTTAACCAGCCATTTGCGCGAATCAGCGTAAAGGGAAGCGTAAGCGTCGAGGCCTGCGATCTGAGGCGGATTCTTCGGCCGCCAAATGCCGAAGGGGCTGACGCCAAACTTCACCCAGGGCTTCGCCGATTTGATTGACCTGTAAACGCGTTCCACAAAGCGGTTGACGTTCTCGCGCCGCCAGTCGTCGCGGCTTAACTTCCCGCCGGCCTCATAGCGCTGCCAGCTTGGGCTATCGGGGAAATCCATGTATTTGCCTGAGCCGTCGCGCACCTGATAAGGGTAAAAATAGTCGTCAAAGTGGATGCCATCCACGTCGTAGCGCTTGACCACGTCCATCACCACACTGAACGAGTGGTCCTGCACCTCCTTCTCTCCCGGGTCCAGCCAGAGGAATTCTCCGTAACGCCGGACAAGCTGCGGACGGGTCTTGGTGATGTGGTTGGCTGCGGCAGGCGTCTTGGAAGCGAGCAGCCGGGCGCGGAAGGGGTTGAACCACGCGTGTAATTCCAGACCGCGCTTGTGCGCTTCCTCGATGGCGAAGGCTAGCGGATCGTAGAACGGCTCCGGCGGCTGGCCCATCGCGCCGGTCAGATATTCGGACCAGGGCTCGATGCGGGAGGCATAGAACGCGTCGCAGGCGGGCCGCACCTGGAAGATGAGGGCGTTCAACTTGAGCTGGACCGCACGATCCAGGATGGCCACCAGTTCGGCCTTCTGCACCGGGGTGCTCAATGCCTTCTGGGACGGCCAGTCAATGTTCGCCACGGTAGCAACCCAGGCCCCGCGGAACTCCCGGGTCGGCTCAGGCGGGAGAACTTTAGAGGGCTCGTAACTCGCCGCGCGCGATGCGAGCGTTAACGCCAGAGAGGCCAGTAGAAGCAGGATCTTCAATGCTGTGGGTGGGTGAAGCCGTGGCGGGAGAAATCCGAAGCCCGAAATCCGAAGGCCGAAGGAAGCCCGAGATCCGAGATCCGAAGAACTACACCTTCAGAAGGTGATGCCAGCGGGTCGAGGTCAGCAATTCTCATTATGGCCAGGTCACCCCCGCCGGGTGAGGGCACCCGGCGTCCCCATCTCTAGCGCCTTCGGATTTCTGGTTTCGGATTTGGAGGCCGCAGCGCCGGCATGTCGTCGGCTTAGGTCGTGTGGAGCGTATAAGTCGGCAACATGCCGACTCTCCGGCCTCGAAGGTGTGAAATGCACGGGTTAAGCTCACAAAGTTGTCCGTTCCTGATGGATTATGGGGCATGGTGGAAGGGGCCGCGAGGCTAATATTTCCTCAAGAAGCCGCAAAAAGCCGTAAAAAGCTGTTGCCAATCACCCCGGTTTCCGTTGGAATTACATTCACATCAGGCTGGTTTGGCTGGTTTTAGCCGCCGTTAGCGGCACAATTCAAATCTCGGCCCCTTACCTATTAGTTGTGCTGCTACGATGGCTATGCACTGTATATTGTGGCTTTTCCGCTTTACTAGCCGGGGCGGGTTTGGTTGATTGGCAACTAGATGATGTATCTCAAGAACCTAACCGTCTTAGGCTTTAAGTCCTTTGCGGATAAGACAGCGCTGAATTTCCAGCCTGGCGTGACGGGCATCGTTGGCCCCAATGGCTGCGGCAAATCCAACGTGTCGGACGCTATCCGTTGGGTGCTGGGCGAGCAATCGGCCAAGGCATTGCGTGGCGGCGAGATGGCGGACGTGATCTTTAACGGCACCGACGGCCGCAAACCGCTGGGTATGGCCGAGGTTTCGCTGACGATCGGCGGGGTGGACGACGAGCACCTGACGGCGGCGGGCGTCGAGCTGGCCTACAATGAGGTGACGGTCACGCGCCGGGTCTTCCGGGATGGCGGGAGCGAGTATTTCATCAACAAGACTCCCTGCCGGCTCAAAGACATCCAACAATTGTTCATGGGCACCGGCGTGGGTCGCACGAGCTACAGCATCATGGCCCAGGGCAACATCACGCAAATCCTCTCCAGCAAACCGGAAGACCGGCGGCTGATTTTCGAGGAGGCGGCGGGCATCACGAAGTACAAGTCGCAGAAGCGAGAGGCCCTGCGCAAACTGGAATATACCGAGCAGAACCTGCTGCGCGTGGCCGATCTCGTGCGCGAAGTGAAGCGGCAAATCGGCTCGCTGCAACGTCAAGCAGGCAAAGCGCGCCGCTACAAGCAACTCGCCGAGGAGCTGCAGCACCTGGACACCCAGCTCGCGCGGCATCAGTTCGACCAATTGCAGGCGGAGATTACCGATCGGCAGACGGCGGCGGACAATCTCCGGAGCGAAATTGAGGCCAGCTCGGCGGGCGTGCTGCGCTGCGAGGATGAGATCGCGCAACTGCGCGCGCGAGTATCGGAGCTGGAACATGAGATCAGCGTGCAGCAACAGCGTGGGCTGGAGCTGAAGAGCGAGATTGACCGGCACGAAAGCCGCATCCACTTCAACGAAGAGCGGCTCCGGGAATTTGCCGCGCAGAATACCAAGGCCCTCGCGGACCTGACGCAGGCTGAGGAGCGGCGCCGGGCAGCCGAGGAGGATCTGGTTGCGGTCAGCGACCGTTTGAGCGCGAGCAAGGCCGCCCTGGAACAACACCGCCAGACGCTCTCGGCCAGCCAGGAAGCGCTGCGGACGGTGGAATTGGAATTGCGCCAGCAGCAGGAGGCGTTGCGCCAGGCACAGGCCGCCGCATTCGCCGCCGCGCAGGACTTGACCCGCGTGCGCAATGAGATCACCGCGCTCGATTTGCAGAAGCAGGGCAACGTGGTGCGGCTCGAGAAGCTTTCGGCGGAGAAGATTCAGCTCGAAGAGGAGCGCACCCGGCTGGAGGCGCGGCTGCACGAGTTTGTGGCCGACGTGGCGACTAAGAAGCTCAATGCGCAGACGCAGCGCGTGTCGGTCGAGCAGCGGCAGGAACGCCTGCGGGCTATCCACCAGGAGCTGGAAATTTCAGCCCGACAGCAGGACCAGGTCCTGGAGCAGCAGGCGGGCACACGCTCGCGGCTCAATGTGCTGGAGCAATTGGAGGCCGCCCACGAGGGTTTCAGTGCCGGCGCGCTCACCGCCCTCAAACAGTCGCAGCATGTGCTGGGCTCGCTGGTGGACAGGATTCGGGTGCCGGATCAATTCGTCACGTCCATCGAAACCGCCCTGGGTCACCACCTGCAATTGGTGCTGACGGAGCAACCGGAGTCGGCGCAACAGATCCTGGCCGGCCTCAACGCGAGTAAGGCCGGGCGCGCGAGCGTCGCGCCGCTGGCCTTGCTCAGCTACGGTCAATCCGACGCAATCTCAGGCGGCATTGGTCAGGAGCACGAGTCACCCGTGGAGCGCCGGCTTCAGCCGGCAGCCCACCCGGTGACTGATTCCGGAGCGCAGGCTGCGCCAGCGGCTTCGATCGTCGAGCTGAACGGCGTGCCGCTGCCTGCGGTGGCCGTCATCGAGAGCGAGACTTCGATCCGCCCGCTCGTCACGCGCTTGCTGGGCCTGACCCGGATTGTGCGCGACCTTGATGCCGCCACGGCGGCGTGGCGCGAGACGGGCGGGACGTTCCATTACGTGACGCTGGGCGGCGAGATGCTGAGCCGGCACGGCATTTATACGGGCGGGTACACTAGTGGCAAAGGCGATGGCAAAGCGCCGGCGTCCATTCTGGGCCGGAAGAATCAGATCGCAGACTTGAGCGGGACCTTGGCCAAGCTGAAAGAGCGGGTAGCGGAAATCAGCCGTTCCAAAGGGATTCTCCAAAGTGAGCAAACCGAGCTGCAGGCAGGTTTGCAACGGGCGCAGGTCGAACTGCGTGCCCAGGAGGTGGCGATTGCTACTCACGAAGGCGAGTTCAATGCGCTGCAGAATTCTCAGCGCCTGCTCCACCAGAAGATAGATACCGTTATCTACGAGGTTCAAAGCCTGGCCGCGCAGGAACAGGAGGGCTTGCAGAAGCGCGCCGGGCTGGCGGCTCAGGCTGGGGAATGTGAAACGCGCGAGCGGACTCGTCAGACGCGGGTCGAGGAGCTAACGGCTGGGTTGGAGGGCTTGCGCCAGCAGCGCGATGCCGCGAACGCCGATCTGACCGACAGCCGGGTAGCGCTGGCATCGGAAGAGCAGATGTGCTCCTCTTACCAGCAGCAACGACAGTCCCTCGAACAGCGGATTCGCGAGCTGGCTCAGGTGATCGAGGCGCGCCGGGGCGAGATGTCCTCCTTTGTTGGCCGCAAAGAGCAGGCCGAGACGGAGATTCAGGAATCGCGCGGCCTGATCGAGAAGCGGCAGCATGACCGCGAACAGGTCAATGCCCAGGCGGGTGAGCTGGTGGCGCAAAAGCAAGCTCAGGATGCGGAGGTGGCCGCGCGCGACGAATCGTTGCGGGAGCAGCGGCGGCGCCTGACGGAGCGGCAGGAGCAGCGCGGGACCCTCGAGGTTGAACTGGCGCAGAAGAGCATGGCGGTGCAGAATCTACTCGACCGCATTCAGCAGAAATACCACGTCAACCTCGACAACGTGCGCAGCGAGTGCATCACCATCACCTACGCGGACGAAGGACCGGCTCGGGTGCATGTGATGACCCCGGACGAAATGGTGGCGGCCGGCGCGGCGACCGATTGGACGGCGGTGGCCCAGCAGGTCGAGACCTTGCAGCAACGCATTGACGAGATGGGGCCGGTCAACCTGGTGGCCATCGAAGAATACGAAGAAACCGAGCAGCGCTATCAGTTCCTCAGCAAGCAGCATGATGACCTGGTGCAGGCCAAGGCGCAGTTGCTTGAAGTCATCAATCGCATCAACGTGCAGACTCGTGAGATGTTCCGGGAGACGTTCGAGAAGATCCGGGACAACTTCCGGGCCATGTTCACCGAGGTGTTTGGCGGTGGCAAAGCGGACCTGGTGTTGATGGACGAGAACGACCTGCTGGAGAGCGGGATCGAGATTGTGGCCCGCCCGCCGGGCAAACAGTTGCAGACGATTTCACTTCTGTCGGGCGGCGAGCAGACGATGACGGCCGTGGCACTGCTGTTCTCGATTTACCAGGTGAAGCCCAGCCCCTTCTGCGTGCTGGACGAGCTGGATGCCCCGCTGGACGAGTCCAACATCAACCGTTTCATCCGGGTGCTGCAGCGGTTCCTGGCAAACTCGCAGTTCATCATCATCACCCACAATAAGCGCACGATCGGCATGGCGGATGTGCTCTACGGCATCACAATGCAGGAGCACGGGGTGAGCAAGATCGTCAGCGTCAAGTTCCACAAGGCCAACGACACGGTGACCGATCATCAGGTGGCTTCGCTGGAGACGCCGATGGCTACGCCGGGGGTGGACCAGGAAGAAGACGCGCCGCACAAGCGCGACGAGACGATGGAAATTGTGATGGCGAAGTAGGCTTCCGGGTAGAGCCGGTGGTTGCCCACCGGCTCCCCCACAGACCCGCACCTATTTCGAGGCTCGATCACACGGCTTTAGCACTAGCTGTTTACGCTTCGTGCCGTCCTCTCGAACGACTACACAAAACTCGCTTCCGGGGGGTGGCCAGCCTTTCCCGGGTGGGATTCCAGTGTACCCACTGAGTTCCTGTAGAGAGTTTTGGGTCTTCCGAGCCCCGCCCCTCTCTCTGGGCTTGTCATGGCGCGACAGAGATCCTGAACCCGTGGAAACGACGTGAGCCCCATTCCCCCTCACCCTACCCTCTCCCCAAAGGAGAGGGTGC
>CAIWJG010000080.1 GCA_903912925.1 uncultured Verrucomicrobia subdivision 3 bacterium
CGAACCGGTCAGACGGAGGTTCACCGTCGTATTCCGATAGAAGGTGTTGTTCTCGATGGTGGACGAAGGCGAACTGAGCAGCGTCAGCCCCGTGCCGGTGTTCGCGTAAATCAAGTTCCCGGAACCGTTGAGCGCGCCGTTTTCCGCGTAGATGCCGTAACCGTTGTTGGAATAAATGCGGTTGCCCGTCAACGTCAGCGAGGGCGAGGAATAGCCATGCACGCCACCGGCGTTTTGGCAGATGGTGTGATTCACCACCGACGCCGAACTGCACGACTGGAGATAGACGCCTTCCTGCCCGCTGTAGGCCACGACGTTGTCCTGCAACACCGGCGAGGCGCACGAATAGACGCGGATGCCCTGGCCGTAGTTGTTCGTGACGATGTTGCCGGTGATCTGGGCGGCATTGCAGTTGTAGGAAAGGTCAATGCCGTGACGCGGCCCCGCCGAACTGGTGTGATTGCAGACGCGGTTCCCCGTGAGCACGAGCGTCGAACTGGACGCCGCCACCACGCCCCGGTCCCCGTTGTCATGCACGACACAGTTCTGAACCCGGTTATCCGAGCCGCCGGAGATGACGATGCCGTTGCCGGCGCTGCCGACGTCGCAGTTGAGCACCTCGATATGCTGGCTCTCCTCCACGCGCACGCCTTGGTCGCCGTTCCGAAAAGCCAAGCCGTCCAGGCGCACGTAGCCGGCGCTCTGGCAGTGGACGCCGTATCCGCCGCCGCCGTAGATGAAAGTCTTGCCGCTGCCAGCCCCCTTGACCGTCACCACGCCGCCCACCTGGCTTCCGCTGTCGGCTGGGCCGATAACCGGCGTGCTGGTGTTGGTGTAGCCGCCGGTATCAATAAAAACGGTGTCTCCCGGAGCCAGGACATAGGTGGCCAGAACGTCGTTCAGCGAAGCCTTTGGCGCGTTGGAGGCGGTGCCGCTGTTGGCCAGCGCGCCCACTGCCGAACAGAACACGTCACCATTCGTGCTGGCATCGTTGACGTAGTAGTTGGCTGCGCGCGCCGCAAAGCTGGCCGCAAGGATGCCAACGAGGAGGAGGTTCTTAGGGTTCATTTATTGTGGCTTATTGTGGGTGTGACTATTGATGAGGAATTACTGGGGGAGTGGAGTTCTGGGAAGCTTCAATGACGTGGCAGCCCGAAGCAGGAAGCAACAACGAGATCCTAACTGTCGCGGCACGCACCACGCAAACGTATTTCGCACTTGGTACAGTGTATCCCAGTGTCAGCAAGCTGAGGCTAGACAAATTTTGGCATTCTCCTACCTTTGATTGCGCGCCGTGCCGGACGCAGAATCCTTGCCAAGCATCGGACCTTCGGGAACCTGCGCCTCTCATTAACACCCAACTTCAGTTGGGTGTATGGCGCGCAGTGAGTCGCTGGAACCGCTTTAGCGGTTTCGCCTTCCCGCGTGCTCGCCCGCATCCACGCGGATGCCAATCGCAGTGATCACAGGAAACCGTTGGACCGCACTGGGAGGTGCCCTTTAAGCGGGATGGGGGGAATCATCCTGTGACCCCAAAAACTCTCTGGCTTGGCTTAGCTCGTCAGTGGGCACCTCGATGTGGAACGATATGTCCGCGCCAGCGAGGGAGATGTGGGATGAAGTAACCAGGTCGAGGGGATGCAGACCTGCGCTGCGCATAAATGTGATGAGCATGTCGGCCTCAACCGCCGTCCTCACCGTCCGAACAACTGAAAATGCTGGGGTATTCATGGGTAGTGCTTGATGCGGTTTAGTTCAACGATGCTGATCACTGGCGGCGGGCCAGTGATGTCCAGCAAACAACAGAGACGGAATCCAGCCGTCCAGTGCATGAGCCGGGTTGGGCCAGCTCCGTAGGAGCGACATGTTTATAGTGACTACCACGCCCCCGATCTTTTCCGCAAGCCCCGTAGGGGCGGCACTGGCCTGTGCGAGATAGGACCATGCCGCCCCTGCGGGGCTTGCGGAGATTTCGGTTAGGGCGGGCTATAAATATGTCGCCCCGCTGGGGTTGGTGAGCTTTGGCGGTCGCCCCCCCAGCCGAACAAGTGCTTATACAGACTTGGATATCATCCCAATCTGGGGTGATAAGCCTGGCACCCTCACCCCGACCCTCTCCCAAGGGGGAGAGGGAGCTATCCGAACGCCCCCCTGCGCGGATGGAAGGTTTCTTTTCATCAAGGCCATCTTCACTCCCCCTACGTTCGGCTGTAAAGCCCCATTTTGACGCGTCCTTCAGCTTGCCGCCGTCCGGACGCTTGTCCTGCCATCGCCAACCTCCGCCCAAGCGTGAGCGGTATCAGCCACAAATGTCGTAAGTCGCTTAATATCATGGCTTTGCTCGATCCACGTCAGGCCGCCCCCAGAGTGCCCCCATACCAATCCCTTGCCGCCCGGTGGCCAGCCCGCTCCATTGCCAAGCATCGGACCTTCGGGAACCTGCGCCTCTCATTAACACCCAACTTCAGTTGGGTGTCTGGCAGGCGGTGAGGCGATAGAACCGCTTCAGCGGTTTCTCGCTGCCTCGGGCTCGTGCGCAGTGACGAGCACGCCACGGCCAAAAGTCAGGGGAAACCGTTGAAACGGTTGGGCCGCAGTGGGAGGCCTGGTTCACCCAACTGAAGTTGGGTGTTAATGAAAAGGTGACTCGAGCTACGGTTGGGGCTGGTAGCGAACCAGCAGGCTCGTGCCGCGCCGGGTCATGCGGAACTCGAAGTTGGCCATGAGCTGCCTGCCGGTCAACGTCTGCTGCTGGATGGGCATTCCTTCCTCAAGCAAATCCACGCGGTAGTTGGTCTGCGGATCGAGGCCGTTCAGGGCGGCTTGCAGGACGGGGTAAGGGCATTCTTTATGCCGGAAGGCCAGCACCATGCCGGCGTTGAGATCGCTGCGGTGGAGCTGCCACGCGATGAGCGCAGCGGGGCCGAGCGTGCCCTGGGTCAGCGGGTAGAAATCGCCATACCAGAACTTCTGGTTCTCCTTCACCTCGTCGAGTGCGGCGCGGGCGGACACGACGGAGTAATTCGTGTCGAACACGGGGAACTGGCAGATGAGCCCGGCGGTGGCCGCACTGCGGACATCATACGTTTCGGGCGTCCAGGCACAGGCGCCCAACAGCGGCACGTAGAGGCTTAGGCCGGAGATTTGGGTCTGGTTCCAATCGGCGTGGCCGGGGGAGCAGCCGGTGTCGCTATGCCAGAGCGGCACGGAGCGGCGGCAGGTCTCGAGGTCAATCCGCCGCCCACCGCTGGCGCAGTTATCAATGGAGAGGCCCGGGTGACCGGCCAGCAACTCGTCCCACAGCGCGTAATGGCCCTCCGTATATCGGATCTCGTTAATCCCCTGCCGGTCCGGGGCGTCCGCCTGCCGCCAAAAGCTGAGCGGATCAATGTTGAAGTCGTTGCGATAGGTATCTATGCCGAACTCGGTGATGCGGCGTGACAGCAGGTCCGCCAACCAGCGGCGGGCGGCTGGGTCACCGAGCTTGAACAAGCCGCCCTTCTCGCCGCCATAGACGAACTCCGGGTGCTCGCGGGCGATCTGGGTGCCGGGCGCCACGCGCTCCGGCTCGAACCAGACAATGAACTTGAGCCCAAGCTGATGGCAGGCATCACTCACCGGCTTGAGACCGTTCGGGAACCGTTGTGTCGGACAGAACCAGTTGCCGACCCCGTTGGGAAAGCCACCCTCGAACCACGCGGCGTCCAGCCAGTGCGTGTCACAGCCCGTGTTGTAGGCCGCCTTGGCCACGCGGACCTGGACGGCTTCCGTGCCCCAATCGGGGAACTTGCTAACGTAACGATCGAAGCATTGTAGCGCGATCGGCAGAGCCAGTGGCCGGCCATTCAGCCGCGGCGCATACTCGAACAACATCAGGCGTCGGAAGCGATTGTGCGCCACCATCCGGTCCCCCTTCCACGGCAGGAGGAGGACGCGCGGCGTGCGAATCTTTTCGCCCGGATGCAGGACCAGGGAGATCTTCTCCATGCCCGCACGCAAAGTCGTTGGCCCGGTCTTGGAGCGTTCCAGAGAGGCCCGCCACTGACCCGACCAGCCGATGGCCGTAATCATGCCCTGCTCGCCATACTGCACGTTAAAGAACGGGAACGCGCCGTTGGAGGAGCGCCCCCCCTCCGGCGCCAGCGCCAGGCTCTTGCCCGGCTCGACCTCGGTCTCGAAAGGCAGAAACGATCGCTCGCCGCAGACATCGCCGTTCAGTTGGTGGAGAATGACCTGTTTGCGGAAGTAGCCGGTGCGCAGTTGGACATCGAGGGCCTGCACCTCGGAGAGCACCGGCGTGTCATTCGTGCCGAGGTTCTCGAATTCCAGCACCCACTCGACAGCCGGGTAGCGCTTGAAGGCGGTGACGGTGGCACCCACGCGCAACTGGGTTTTGGGGTCGGTCCAGCTCACCTCCTGATTGATGCGAGTCGCTGTCTCATTCGTCGTGACGGCGCGTGGCCAGTCCGTGAGGAAAGTGGCCGAAGCAGCGCCGGCGTAACGGAAGGAGAAGGGAGTCGCGGTGGCAGTGAATGGCTGGCGGTGTTCGTCCACCCAGTGGACCGAGCCGTTCGCGGTGACGATGCAGGCATCCGCCCAATCAGCCTGGTCGTGGCCGGCGCCATCAGGAGTGGAATCCACCTTCAGCGTGAGTTCGCGCGTGCCGGCGGGCAGCGCGATCTTCACCTCCGCCGGCTCGTTCGTGCCGCGCAGGGTCGGCGTGCGGAAGACTTCCTTGCCGGCGAGCGCCACGCTGAACTGCACGGAGCCGCGCACACCCTCCGTGTCGAAGTTGTTATCAATGCCGACGAACGCCTTGAATTCCTTGGCGTCCGGCGGCAGGTGGAGGACAATCTCGCTGTTCGCATGGGTGCCCAGCCCGTGGTTGAACTTTCGTTGCCCCAGTTTGATGGGCGTCTCCATGCAGGACATGCCGAAACCCAGGGAATTGTGGTCCTGCCGACGGAGCTCGACGTGCACCGCGGATTCGTAGCCCCCCGGTCGTTGGCCAGTAAAAGCGGCGCTGGCCCAATCCTGCGCTTCCCGAAGCTCCGCCGGCCCGGCCATGATGGCGTCTTGCGGCGCGTCGGCAGGGATGTCGGTAACGCCCAATACGGATGCCGGCGCACCGGCAAGCAGAAGGATAAACAGCGAAGACGCGAAGACGCGAAGCCTGTAAGTGGCAATCAAGCATCTGAACATGTGGTCAGGATAGCAATCGCGTGGCAGGAGAGCAACGGATTCTCGACAGCCGATAGCCCAGAGGTGTCCCTGGCGGGTTGCTCAACGGCATAGTTCGCGGCTGGCCGCACCAAGACCGGCCCTGGCTGGACCTGAACCCCGAGCCGAATGCCGACTATCATTCCAACGAGCCGTGGCTGCCCCACAACAACCGGTGGATGCTCCTGATGTCGGTCTGGTGAGGAGTAGCAGCCAACGTCAGCAGGCTCAAGTATGGGCTACCGTAAGCAATTTAAGCCGGTCCTATTTCGCGGCGCTGCTCTGCTGGAGTAGAGGCAGCCTCAGCACGCATGTGCCCACGGCACGGGCTGGGAGTGCGATGTTCCCGGAATTCTGTCGACTCTTTTGGAGGTTCGCTGTGCTGGAGGTGGTAAAGACATCCACTTGCTGGGAGAAGCCCAGATTGCAGCATGCTTCCTCCTGGCCCAGGTTGACTAGAACGACCGTAACGTCGCCCCCAGATCCTTTGTAGGCCGAGCTCAGCACGCCATTCGCGTACGACTGTTCGGGTTCGATGCTACACTTCACCCGGACCATGCCTGGGCGAACGAAACGGGCGTAGTTGCCCAACGTCCAGAGCAGCTTGCTCTCGCGCACAACGCCGTCATTCATCAGGCTGAGCGTTTCAGGCCCCATGCGGCCGCTGCTGCCTTGGGAACCGTCGTCCAGATACACGAGGCCGTCCTTGAAATCTACTTGGGACAAGGCGGTCCACCACTGCCAGGATTTGGCGCAAGCAACCGTCATGTCCGCGTGAATAATGCGGGCTATGTATAACGCCGTATCCATGCCCAGGTCGCGTTTGCCTCCACCGCCGACCTCGTTGTTAGGCCCCTCCAGGATGCAATACTCGCTCTGCCAATAGCCGAGTTCGGGATTTACCGCCGTCAAAGCACCGCGCAGCAGGTGCCGGTATTCCACCAGCTTGTCCAATGGCCACACGGAGTGGTAATCATGCGCGGAGATGGTCCGCGCCACATTGGGCAAGGCCCCAACGTAGAAGGGCGATTCCGGGCTGAAGAAGACCCGGGCCTGGTCATCCCGCCCGTCATTGTCCATCACCTTCAGCGCATGCCCGATGGTGCCTGCCTCACCGAGGACCAACTGCGCAGACAGCTTTCGCTGCGACAATTCCCGGGAGAGATAGCAAACCAGCGCGTAGAGCTCGACGTTCAGCGCCGGAGTTCCTTCCTGACCCGGGTCGTCCCAATTCCACTGCGGCTCGTTAAACGGGCTCAGGTAGTCGAAGTGTAGCCCCTGCTGATCGAAGTGCTGCATGACATCCACCAGGAACATCGCGTAGTCCTCCAGCTTTCCCGGGCAGATGTTAAGGCAGGTCTCGCCCTTCGGAGCATAGCCCTTTCCATTCCGGGTGAGATGAACCGGGGGCGAGTTCGGAAAGGCGAGCAACTTTTCGACCCCGCGGCGGCGGGCTGCCTTGAGAAACCATTGCTGCCCTGCCTGCTTAGACCAGTCGTAACTGCCATCCGGGTTTTGAAAGCACTCTCCTCGACGCCAGGGGTTCACAATATCCGAAGCCTCTCCCTGCTCCGCGGTTCCGGCACTGATGTAGCAACGCCAGATGGATAGGCCAATACCTTTGGGGTTACCCTGGGCATCGAGCTCGCGACTGAACAGCAGATCGGCAATGCGCTCGCGCTTCTCCAAAGGCCAGTTCTTCCCCACGAACTGGCATTGCCAGGCATCCGAAGCGCCAAAGCCATCAATTGTCTGGTAGGTGATTGCGGGATCAACACGGACCTGCAGGACGTCAGCCGCCAAGACGGACGCCGGAAGCTGCAGGCCCGAGAGCAGGCCATAGGCCAGGAGAGTGATGAGCCGCACCTGCTGGTTCCCTGCTAGGGCTTTCCACCGTTCTGCGGCTTGATCATCAAGACATCCAACGTCAGGTCGGCCGGCTTCGGCTTCATTGTGTCAAAGGCTTTCCGCTGTTCAGGGGTGAGTTCTTTCTCCACTTCGCCAACCAGGTGCCAGATGACATTCGTGCTGCGGGCAATGGTCTCCAGCCGGATCACTTGCAGATCGCGCACGGCCTGATCAAGATGGACCTGGATGCGGACGCCTTGTTCCGGGGCGGGCCTGACGATACGGTCGAAGGTGCGCGAGACATGTTCGTTCCAGCTCACCGGATCGTTGCGCGCCTCTAACTGCCGCCGCGCGACACGATGTCCGACCAAGGCCCCAACGAGGCCGCTAACCACGACCAGCGCGGCAAGACAGAACGCTATCTTCCAATGAGGAACCCATTTCATAAGCGCCACACCAACTGCGCCACGGTGTCAGCGACGCCGGGTTCGAGCGGGTGCGTGTCTCGCAGATGCGGAACCTCCATCGCCGCCGCCAGCACGAGCGCCCCCAGTGCGCCGGCCAGCAGCCGCAGCGCGAGGCGTTGCCAGACGCTCTCCAGCGACTGCGGCTGGCTAGCGAAGGCGCGCGCAGCAATCCGCGTGGCAAATCCAAACGGCGCGTTCTCGTCGCGCAACACGGCCTGCCGCGCGCGCGCGGCACACTGTTGCCATTTTGCATCAAAGCTCGTCATATTCATTTGCTCATTTGAAGGCTTGGGCCAGCTTCCGCAATTTCCGGCGCGCCCGGAAGGCACGCACTTTCACCAGGGATTGGCCCCAGCCCGTGAGTTCGCTGATCTCTTTCACCGACTTCTCTTCCAAGTCGAGCAGAGTGATCACTAGCCGGTCCTCCGGCGACAATTTCGCAAGCAGCTTGCCCACCAACTCCCGCGCGGACCCGGCAGCCGAATCCGGCGGCGCGCTCTCGTCGGCGGCCAAATAATCCAGCCATGCTTGTTGCTCCTCGGGAAGGTCACCGATCCGCACCTCGGGTCGCCGGCCTTTGGCTCGCAATGCGTCGAGGCACGTGCGCACGGCCAGCCGCGATACCCAATGTTCCAGGGGAATGCCTGCACGCGCCTCGTACTGGTCCAGCCGCGAAAACAGCTTGAGAAATATCTCCTGCGCCAGGTCCTCTTCGTCCGACTGCTTTGCCCAATGATTGCGCACAATGCGAATCACCTGCGGGTAGAGCGCTTCGACCAGCGCGGCCGCCGCATCCTGATCGTGCAGCCGCACCCTTTCGAGGCACCGCCCTGAGTCGAACTCGCTGTCCGCCATGATTCATGCATTCACCGTCTGCTCAATCCTATTAACGCCTACCCAACACGCTGGTTACATCTTTCTGGCGGTTCCGGAACCCCAACCCTCGTAGCACCCGACGTCAGTCGGGTCTAACCTTCCCCTGAAACCACTAACACCCTGCGATTATCCTTGCCACGCGCCAAAGCGCGCATTTCCGCGTAGGAGCCTGCGTGGGGAGGCTCCAATGCTTGGGAACGGGACGAACCGTGAGAGAAGCAGTTCTCATTATGGCCCTATCGCCCCCGCCGGGTGAGGGCACCCGGCCTACACCGCCTCACCGAAACACCGCCCCACCGAAACACCGATTGTAGCGGCCTGGCCAACCCGCTTCGCCGGGAGGACGAACGCCCCCGCCTGGCAAATCAGAGCACCGGCACCTTTTCCGGAACGGCCTGGAAGAAGCGGCCCAGGTCCCGGTCGGTCTTGCCCACGGCCGGTTGGACCACGATCCAATCGTTCTTTGCGGCGATCTGCGCGGTGTTACCCTCACGCCAGCGCCAGGTTTCAACGTGGCCGTCGGCAAAGCTGAGCGTGCCAGCGTTATTGTGCCGTGTGGACGGGAAGCTGATCCACGTCCAGAGCGCGGTATTAAATAGCGTGAGATTGTCTGGCGCGTTGATGCCGAAGGCGCTCTGTTGGATGCTCTTCTCGTTCTCCTCGATGAACACCGCCGCCCGGCTCGGCCCCGGCCGCTGAATTTGCCCCATCCGATGCCAGCAAAGCTCGTAGCCCGGGTCGCTCTGATCCGACCGGAAGTTCATATACATGCTCATCGACACACTGCGATTGCGAGGGATGAGCCCCTGGTCCCGCACCGTGGACCGGTCCGCCGGGCAACGGTAGATGCCGAGCGATTGGCTGTAGCGATACAACACGCCACGTTGGAGGTTGGTCGGCGTAGTGTCCGCCCAGGCATTGCCCTGCAGCCAGGAAATTGGGTCTGCCGTCCACGCCTCACGAACAGCGATATCTCCGGGATTCATGGCCGTATTCCCCGGCATGTTGTCCCCGTTGTCCTCGCTGTACAACTGCCAGCAGAGTTGCAGTTGTTTGAGGTTGCTGGTGCAAGCCACCCCTTGACCCATGACCTTTGCCTTGCCCAGGGCCGGCAGCAGCAGCGCCGCCAGGATCGCAATGATGGCAATCACCACCAGCAGCTCGATGAGCGTGAAAGCCGCCCCTTCGCAGGCTTCCCGCCTTCGATTCGTCAAGCCGTATGCAGGACAAGTTCTCATGTTACAGACATCAACATCAGTAACGCCGCGGACAATGCCGCGGTTACACGCGACAACCCGTTATTGGCACTCGGGAATTCTTCCAATACATTCGCCGCTGCTATGCGCACACTATCGCTCCTCTTCATTCTGGCCAGTCTCGGAAGCTGGTCTGCACCGGGCCAGGCCCCAAGATTGCTGAATGTCAGAGATCAGCAAGCCGTCGAGGAAACGGTGGCGGGCAAACGCTCGATAGCGAATGCCGCCTGGTGGGGCTTTAATCGAGAAGACTCCACGGAAGCGCTGCAAGCCGCAATCAACTCAGGCGCCAAAACCCTCACCATTCCGTTTATGGGGGAACCTTGGATCGTGCGCCCGCTGCAACTACGCGGCGAGCTGGAAATCATTCTGGATCCGGGCGTCTTGATCCTGGCCAAGAAAGGCGAGTTCCAAGGCGGCGGGGACAGCCTGTTCACTGCGGTCGGCCAATCCAATCTGGTCATTCGCGGCTACGGCGCCACCTTGCGCATGCACAAGCGCGACTATCAGAATCCTCCCTACACGAAGGCGGAGTGGCGTATGGGCATTGCGCTCCGGGGTTGCCGCCACGTGCTGATCGAAGGGCTGCGGGTCGAGAGCACCGGCGGTGACGGCTTCTACGTGGATGGTGGCGGAGACACCGGGTGGAGCGAGGACATCACCATCCGCAACTGCACCGCCTACGACAACCACCGCCAGGGACTCAGCGTCATCAGCGTGGTGAATCTGCTGGTCGAGAATTGCCTGTTCGCGAACACCTGGGGCACCGCGCCGGAAGCCGGCATTGATCTGGAGCCCGACACCGAAAAGAACCGCCTGGTGAACTGCGTCATCCGCAACTGCACCTTCGAGAACAACAACGGCAACGAAATCCTCGTTTACTTGAAGCCGCTCACCACCAACTCCGAACCTGTCTCCATCCGTTTCGAACATTGTTGGGTGCGGATGACCGAGGCGCGCCTGAAGCCGACCGAACTGGGGCCGGCCGCGGGCCTCAACGGGGTCGCCGGAATTGCCGTGGGCGAGGTCAAAGACAACGGCCCCAAGGGGCTGATCGAGTTCATTGATTGCGTCACCGAGAACACCGGCAAGGAAGGCGCGCGGGTCTATGACAAGTCCGCCACGAGCGCCCGCGTGCGCTTCGCGAACTGCTCATTCCGCAATCCTTGGACCTCGCCCGCGCTCGGTGATGGTGGGCCGCGGGTGCCCATTATCCTACACCTGCGCCGACCGGAGAGCACCGAGAACATGGGCGGCATTGATTTTCAGGACTGCTACGTCTATGACAGCGCCGTCCGACCGGCGGTGCGCTTGGAAGAGGACAAGGGCGACTTCGGCCTCCGCGACGTCCACGGGCAAATCATGGTGACGGGCCCCGGGGTGCCCTCGCTAAAACTGGGCACGAAGCTGCAAGACGTGGATCTGAAAGTCCTGAGGGCTACTGAACCGTCACGGTGAACTTGTTCGTATGCGAGTAGGATCCCATAATGGGCACGCTCCAGGCGCTGGTAGTTTCGAGTTGGGTCACGACCAGTCGGTCCCCGACGACCTGGTAGGATTTCTTGTTCCCTTCGGTCGAATCAAAGGAGATGAAGAAACGACTGCCCTTCATGTCGGTCTTTTCCTCCGAACAGACCGGGATGCCGGCGTCGTTGAGCCAGAGGCTGAGCGCGGTCGAGATGGTCTTCACGCTTTTCTTCTCTGATTCGCTCAGGGCGCGATTGAGCTTGAAGACCAGCTTGCGCACGGAGGCGCCATTCCGGGTTTCCTTGGCATCGCTCTCCAAAGTAGCAGTCTTCAGCTCCCTGAGGATTGGACCGGACTGATCCACGAGGGAGCGCATCAAGGCGGCCTCAAAACTATCCATGGTTTGCCGGAGGATGGGGACACTGTTGGGGTTGCCGTTCTTCTTATCCGCTTCCTCCCGCACTTTCTGGAGATCGGCCTGAGTCCATTTGACCGCAATGCCCGACTCGTTGTGTTCCACCAGGACCTCCATAGTGCCGGCGGCGTTCGATGGCGTGCTATCGTCCACTACATTGGCGCTGACCTCGGCTTTGACACGGGCCTTTATGGGCTGGGTGGCCTTAAGCTTTTCCAGCACCGAGCGCAGATCGGACAGGCCATCGGCCCTGATGGTGAGGGGAATCAAAAGCGTGCAGGCGAGGAGGCTGAGGCGGGGGAATGGTTGACACCACCCGACATGAGCTCTCATTAACACCGCGGCTTTAGCCCGGTGTAACTGTACGCGAGGGATGAAAAGCCGTTTCAACGGCTTCTCGCGCCGGCAGACAAACTGTTGAAACAGTTTGGCGGCAGTCAGCGCGCCAGGACACCGGGCTAAAGCCCCGGTGTTAATGAGAAGCCGCAAGGGAGTGCGAAATGTCCGGGTGAAGCAGGTGGATCTTCTAGTCATGCAAGTTCGTGTTGATCAAACTAGTCAAGGGGGCCTTGGGCATCGGGTGTGAGTCTTTCCAGCGGCGGTATTCCTGGAGGGCGCGGCTGGGCTTGTCGCCGTACCAGCTATAGCCCTTGCGCCGCTCTTTGGAGATTTCCATCACGTCGTCGTGGATCGTCTTGTCGCGGTCGCCGAAGAGCGGACGATCGGTGCCAATCGCATAATACCGAGCCCACAGCGGCCCTGCCCCGGGGAGATGGACGAGTTGGCGGTCGTCGGTTCCGACCGGCTGGTAGGCGACATCATGGAGTCCTGTCTTCTCAAACCACGCTGCGGCGGCATGGATAGCCGTAACCGTTTTCGGATCCGGCTTGGGCAGCCGCATGAGGAAGATCATGACGTCAACGCTCTCGGACCCGGATTGGGATGGCATTTCGTAGTTGCGGGCTGAGGTGGGTTGGAGGGTCAGCGCGTCGTGTTGCTGGCACCACACGGTACGGCGGCCGCCGGCGAAGATCTGCGCCTGTAGGATGCACTCGAGGCCGCGCTTGAGACTTGCGGCTGCCGCGGTGCGCGTCTCCTGGGACGCCCAGCGGAAGTCAGTTGTGCCCTCCGCTACATCCTTCAGCAGTTCGAGCGCGTGGATCATCGCACCATCGTTGAAAGTGACGGCGTCGTGGTAGCCGCCCTGCAGGGGCCAAACCTGCGGCCAACCGCCGTTGGGGTACTGGGCGGCAAGAAGGTAGTTTAGCCCGCGCATGAAAGGCAGGCAGTAAGCGCTATCGAAGGGATCGCTCGTTGCCGATATGACTTTGGCCAGGTAACGCAACTGAGTGGTTGTTGCGTCGTTGTCAAAGGTCCCCACGTAACTCCAGTGTACGTCACGCGGCCTGTCGTTGTCCTTCGGGTCCAGGCGCATGGGGGTATTGTCGCCGACGAATTGTTCGCCCGGCGCACGGCGGTGCTGGGTCATATCGAGGTTCTTACTCCAACCGCCGGCGGGGGTTTGAAAGGAGGCCACAATATCAGCCATGCGCCGGGCCTCGGCTTGCCCATACCACGCGGCTGGATTCGCCAGCGGGAGACGGCTTTCAGAGGTGCTGTGAGGCGGCAACCGGGACTCTTTAAGGCCGGCCTGCTTGAGTTCAGAGAAGAAGACCTGTTGATCTGCCTGCCATTGCCGCTCCGATTGCTTCAAATACTTGGTCCAAGCGTCGCGTTCAGCCGCAGGCAGCAAGGCAATGCGTTCGGCGGTCAGGGGCAACGCGGGCGGATTGGTGCCAACGATCGCGGCCGGCAAGCCCAGGCGGCAGCCGAGGGCCAACACGAGCCAAAGCGCGAGTCGCAGGTTCTTACCAATTCGCATGTCCACACACATAACGCTGCTGCGGGCTGAAAAGTAACAGCCTTGTGCAGTTTGTGAGGAATTCGCGCCTCAAAGTAACCTCAGAGACTCTTCGGAGAATGTAGCAGCCGACGTAAGGAGGCTCTGATCTTTGCCAGAACGCCTGATTATCGAAGGAATTTGAGCCTCCTTACGTCGGCTCCTACACGGCACAGCGCTCTTCAGTCTCTCTCTCAGCGGACCGATCCTGGGCTGCTGCGGGGCACCAACGAGTTCAAATACTCCTCCAAGTGGGTGTAACCCCGCGGCACGGAGGCCTGGGCTGCATCGGCGGGGTTGTGGGGACCGAGACCGTGTTTGAGTTCCCAGTCGTCAGGGATACCATCGTGGTCGGTGTCCACCGGAGCGGGCTTGGAACGGAGCGCGGGCCAGCCGCCCACGGCTGATTGCGAGTCAATAATGCCTTTGCGCCCGCCGGCGTAGGTCTCCCCGTATTGGGCCGTGCCGGTGCGGATTTCGCGGATGATCCGTTGGTCCACCGAATCGCGCGACAAGGAGCATCCGACCTCCGCCAGGACCTGCTCAAACGCCGCCTCAGCCGATTGCGTCTCGACGGGAGCCACGACAAACGGCTCATTCACACGCAAGGTGGCTTCCGTGGCCTCGCCGTCCGGCGCGAAATCCACTCCGCCCTTCCAGTTGTCGGCAGAGATTTTCGGGTAGCCCCAAATGAAGTTGCCGGAGGCATACATCTTGCCGCGGGGGTCTTTCTGCAAGAAGAGCCGCCGCCGCACGTTCGCTGAGGTGGCGGGTCCGTACTTGTAGTAGTTGTTGATCCAATTCCTGGGCCAGAGCTCGCCGCCGTAGGCGCTGTTGAAGCCCCAGTTGTAGATGACGTTGTTGCGGAAATCCATCAGGCCGGAATCGCGGTTGCCCGAGGCGCGCGGGTTGCGGCTGGTGTGGTGGGCCAGGATATTGTGGTGCCAGGAGCCGCCGGGGCCGCCCCAGAGCCCCCCGTAGCCGTGCTGCCCCTTTTTGTGAAGGGACTTGGTGAGGCTTTCACTAACGAGGCACCACTGCACGCTGAGATTGGCCCCTTTGTTGATCGAAAGCGTCTCGTCCACGCCCCAACTGACGGAGCAATGATCTATGACAATATGGTCGCCCTGGCCGCCGAAGCCGTCCTGCTCCTTGCCCGCTTCATCGCCGGGCCGAAACCGCATGTAGCGGATGATCAGGTCGTGGGTGTCAAAGTTCACCTGGTAGTTCTTGATGCAAATCCCGTCCCCGGGCGCGGTCTGGCCGGCAATGGTCAGGCAGGGGTTGGTGATCTTGAACTTGGACTCCAGCGCGATCGTTCCGGACACGCGGAACACCACCGTGCGGGGCCCTTCGGCATAGCAGGCGGCGCGGAAGCTGCCGGGGCCGCGATCGTTCAGGTTGGTGACCTCGATGACTCGGCCGCCGCGGCCACCGAGGGTGTATTTGCCGAAGCCTTCGGCGCCTGGAAAGGCCGGGGCGCGATCCGGTCGGAGACGGGCCAGGGTCACCGTGTGCGCCTGGGGATCGCAGGTAACATCACCGAGCCAGCCGACCGGGAGTTGCACCTTGTCAAAGCGGCCCTGCAAGCTCTCTACGCCGGGAGCGAAGAGTGGCAGCGCGGAGTTCTCGTGCGGGGCAATCCGGCCCGTGAACGCCACCACCAGCACTCCAGACAATCGCCACCGCCCTGACTTGACCGGGTTGAGGACTTCATGGTCGTTGACCTCGAAAACTGTTTGGTCGCCACACATCTGCCAGGCGCCGGCTTCTGGCGCAGCCGGCGGCGTCTGCGACTGGTCTGCGGCAGCGCGGGCGGAAAGGACAACCAAGGCCAGCCCTGAAACGAGCAGCAAAATTCGCAGCAGCCTGAATCGCATGTAGTTCCAAGTACCACCCATCCCGCTGACGGGCAATTGGAATCGCCTGCCAAATCCAACGCCCCTACCGCCGTCCGGCGGCGGCAAGCGGTCGTTGCGGGCATCGTACGTTAGCGGCGAGACGCCGCCTTGACTCGCAGTCGGGGACGTCTGCGCCTCTTTGCCGCCAGCCGTAATAATGCTGGACCCCAGAATTAGAAACCCCTAGTTTTCGCCCAACATATTCGAACCTGTTTATGAAATCATCTTCCGCCAAAGCCATTATTTGCACCGTCCTTTCTGTCTCCGCCAGTGTGTATGCTGCCAATGTGGGGTCTCCGTTTTACGGTGATCCACCCGATGACCACCATGCCTGGTGCATCCACGACCGCAATCGTCCCCAGCCCACGGTGGTCACACCCGGCACCTTCAGCACCCTGGAGCAACCGGGCAAGCCGCCCTCTGACGCCATCGTCCTTTTCGATGGCACGGACCTTTCCAAGTGGGAAGCCGACGAGGGGAACGGCGTCCCCACCAAGTGGATCGTGAAGGACGGCGCCATGGAGTGTGTGCCCAAGTCGGGCTATATCCGCACGAAAGACACGCTGGGCGACGTCCAACTGCACATCGAGTGGGCCGCACCCGCCAAAGTCCAGGGCGACAGCCAGGGTCGGGGCAACAGCGGCGTGTTCCTGATGGGCCTGGTGGAAGTGCAAGTGCTCGACAACTACAACAACCCCACCTACCCCGACGGCTTCGCTGGCTCGGTCTATAGCGTGAACCCGCCGATGGCCAATGCGTTGCAACCGCCCGGCCAGTTCCAGGTTTATGACATCGTTTTCCGCCGGCCCATCTACAAGGATGGCAAGCAATTGGACCCCGGCTACCTGACGGTCTTTGAGAACGGGGTGCTGGTGCAAGACCATACGATGCTGGAAGGCGGCACCGGCCACATGGGTCGCAGCAAGCCAGGTCCGTTCCCGGACGCTGGTCCCTTGAAGCTTCAGGATCACGGCAACCCGGTCCGGTTCCGCAACGTCTGGTATCGTCCCCTGCCCCGCCGTGCGATCGAAGGCGGCACCGACGGCTATCTCACCACGGAAGCCGCGACGGCCAAGCGGGCGGAGATCGCGGCCAAACTCAGGCAGGACGCCGAGAAGCTGAAGAATGAGTCGAATCCGGTGCCGGAAATACTGGGCCTGGCGGAATCACTGGTTTACGAAAACAACTCCGACGCGTCCGAACGGCTGGGACAACTGGCGGCGCAATGGTGGGGGGAGATCCAGCAACTGCCGGCGGACAAGCTGGCGGCCAAGAAGGATGAGATCAAACACATGCGCGACGTGGCCAAGTATCTCGTCCGCGCGAAGGTGATCCCGGAAGATGCCGAGGAGTTCACGACGATCAACGACTTCGTCAAAGAACACAACTGGGACAAGAAGTAGATCAATTCTTTCCGTAGCCCGGCAGCGGCTTGCCGTCCGCGCTGAGCTTGTCGCAGGCCCAGAGCAGGCCGCGCGACACGAGGTCGAAAGTGAAACGTGAAACGTGAAACGTGAAGGGGCAGGAGGGGACCGTGGGTGTTCGACGGTCTGGTTGCTGTGGCCGATGGTGGTGCTGAACAGGGGCGTGTTGCCCTGGCAGAGGTTGGTCCAGGCGACAAGGAAGTCACTCTGGCCCTGCTTGCCGCGCGCCAGCGCGCGGGCGCCGACGAACACCTTGACGTTGTTGTAGAGTTCCTCGTTGATCGTGGTCCAATCCGCCAACCCCTTGGTGATGGAGCTACCCGGGTCAACGAAGCTGATCGCGATGGGAAGCTGCGCGCCGTGGCCGCTGGATTGCAGGCCGAGGTATTCGAACCAAAACCCGTGCGGTGTGCCCAGCGTGACGGGATCGTTGGGGTTGCCGATGCGATAGCAGTGCATGCCACAGTGGAGATTCACGCCGGGGATGCCGTCGCGGTGAGGCTTGAGGACACCCTCGACCACGGCTGGGTCATTGATGTCGGCGGCGCATTCGTCATGGATGACCAGGTCGTAGCCCTTGGCGTAATCGGGGTGGCCGTAGATCGGCAGGGCTGGGTGCGTGCTGCCATCCGCAACATAGATGACGTCCACCACCGAGTTGGCCCGCGCCTCGATGCCCTGCTTCAGGATGTCTTTCTGCTTCGCGTAATCGTGGCAACAGCCGCCGGTGATCAGCAGGACCTTGAGCGGTTTGGGTTCGTCAGCAGCCGACGCCGGGCGAGGAACGAGGATGAGCGCCAGCGCGGCAGCGAGCATCGAGGTGGTTCTTACAAGCATAGCACAAATAAATGTTTAGGATTCGAGCGAGTGATGGTAGCGCACCCAGCGCGCGAATGCCAGTCAGCCGGGTTAGAAAAGAGCTGCTGGTGGTCATTGCGATCATCGCGATCCTGGCGGTGCTGTGGCTTCTAGCGCTCGCGCGAGCCCGGGCCAAAGGGCAGCGGACTTATTGCCTGAATAACCTGCATCAAATCGGGCTGTTCATGCAGCTCTACATCAAGGGGAGAGTATGACGACCCGGTAAAAGCGTTGCGCGTGCGGCGACACCCCCGGGTCAGGAATCTGAATCGCGGCGCCGGTCCCCGGCTCATGGTCGGCTACTGGCGACCAGGCTGCCGGGCTCAAGCTCGCCGAACG
>CAIWJG010000081.1 GCA_903912925.1 uncultured Verrucomicrobia subdivision 3 bacterium
CCGAACGCCGCGTGAGGGCACGCGGCCTACAAGCACGCACCACCGCTCCTGTAGGCCGCGTGCCCTCAAGCGGCGTTCGGGGGGGTGAAGGAAGCGTATCAGAGGAAGATGATCTGGCCCTGAGCGTCTTCCAGCAGCGCCGCTTTGGCGAGTGCCTCCAGGTCGGCGATGCACCGGCCAGTCGAGAGGTCCAGCTACGGAGAACTCATCCGCCCCGGCGTTGGGCAGCCAGCCGCCGCTTGGCGATCTGGCCGGCTCCCAGCCGGGTCCGCGCGATGCCTCAGTTGTTTTTGGTGCGGTCCTCGTCTGTCCGGCCGGTTTCGAATTGCAACCGCTGAGCGGATGGCATAACGTCAAGGCAGGATGAACGATGCGATGCAGACAGCACCTTGGGCGATTACCCCTCAGAAAGTGGAGCAGGCGGTGCAGCGCCTGGTAGCAGTGGGGCGCCCGCGTAAGGTTATTCTGTTCGGTTCTTATCTGCGGGGCGAGACGCATCGCGACAGCGACCTGGACGTATTGGTCGTGACCGACGATGCGGTGCCGAATGTGCGCAAGGAAAGTGCCCGGCTGCGGCACGCCTTGCGAGGCATCCGGTTATGCGTGGATGTGCTGGCGGTGCGGGAGGGGGACTTCAACCGGCTCAAGGACAGAATTGGCCTGATCTACCGGGAAGCCCTTCGGCACGGAACCGTCGTTTACGAGGCCGGACAAAGCGTATGATTGAAGGCGACGCCCAAGAGTGGCTGGTCCACGCCGACGGGGACCTCCACTACGCCCGGCTCGGGCAGAAGGATGCCGACGCTTTGGAGAGCCTGATTGTTTTCCACGCCCAGCAGGCCATCGAAAAGGCGCTCAAGGCGGTGCTGGTCGGGGACGAGGTTGATTTCCCCAAAACGCACGATTTGGAGCAACTCGTGGAAATCATCGAAGACGCCGGCATAGCTTGGCCGGCGGGTCTGAACAAAGTGCTGGAGTTCACCTCGTTTGCCACGCAGGGCCGGTATCCTGGTTTCGACGACCCGATCACGGAGGCCGACGTGGAGGAAGCGATTGCGATGGCGGAGCGGGTGTTGGTCTGGGCGAAGCAGCAGGTGGCCGGCACGCCGGGGGCAGGCTCGTGAACGTGAAGCAGGGGGCCGGCCTTTTATGAGCAGCCCCAAGTGTATGGAAATCGCCTATGCGCCGCTCGGGGAGTTGCCCCGACCTTAAGCCGCTGACTGCTCGTCTGGAACAGACGTTCTCCGCCGGACACAAGGCGGCAGAGCGGGAAGAGAAGCGCCGGCTGCTACGAGGGCTTTCAGCCGCGACTATCGCGGAATCAAATTCCCGCGGCTGCCGGGCGCGGGAGCCGAGGCCCGCAGGGTGGCGAAGCTGCTGGACGGCGATTGCGTTCTGCGGGTTGGGCCGGAGGCGCACGAGGCGAAGTTGAAGGCGGTGGTGTCCCCGCGTCGTGCCTCCCGCATCGCCGGCGCGCAGACCGTGCTGGCGAGCCATTGGAAAGTGAGCGACACGGCCACCCCGCCGGCTGATGACTGAATTCATCCGGCGCTGGCGCTCCGGCGAGCTCCGCGCGAAAGCCTGGCGGGAAGCGCAGTTGTCCCTGCTGCGCAAGGAAGAGTTTTGAAAGCCATACTTCTGGGCAGCCTTCACACTCACCGGCCAGTGGCGGTGAATCCGGGAGCTCTGCACTTTCGGACATCCTCGTCACTCCGGGGGTGAGCCCGTCCCGCAAAGCAAGACCAAGCCACCCTCATGCGTCCTCAAAGCCACCTCAATGCGTGTTGCTAGCCAGGCGGTAGGCACCCCAAAGCCACCCTCATGCGACCTCAAAGCCACCCTCATGCGACCCCAAAGCCACCCTCATGCGTCTTCAAAGCCACCCCAAGGCTCCATCACGGGGAATGCAGAAGGTAGAATGCAGCATGCAGAATTGAGGTGGGGGCGGAGGCACAAGGCGGGCTCCGGGAAAAACCGGCTTGGCTTGGCGGGTGGGCGAGCGTCCTCGCGAGCCCTTGTCTCCTCAAGACTTCAGAGGAATCCAGGCTCGCGAGGCTGAGCTTCAGCCCGGCTGCACCGTCCCGAGCGGCTGGGTCATCTGCACGGTTACGCCTTCCCGGGCCAGGATTTCGGCCAACTTCCCGGTCGAAGGCGATTCCACCGGCACAATCGCTTTGGCAGTCTCCACCTCCACGATCACCTCGTTCAGCTTGACGCTATCTCCGACCTGCTTAAGCCAGCGCACTACTGTGCCTTCGGTGACGGTTAAGTCCTGGTTCGGCATCATGACAGGCAGGCCCGGCACGGAAGCAAGAATACTTGGTGCGGCTGGCCGGATGGCGGGCTTTGCCACGGCGTCGGGCTTCGCCACCACATTCGCTGCTGCGGCGCGGACGCTGCCCTTTAGCCCTCCGAGCCGTCGCGGGACCAATGGCTTCCCGGCAACCACCGCTTTGGCCCCGGCAATGATCTTCTCCACGGTCACGACAATGCTGTCTTCGAGCGAGGGAGCGAAGGGCTGGGTCACGGGATCCGGGTGCAGCCGTCCCACCGGCGCGTCCAGCGCGTCAAAGGCCTCTTCCATGACCAGGGCGGAGATTTCCGCGCCCACGCCGCACATTGAATACGCCTCATCAACAATCAGCAGCCGGCTCGTCTTCGCCACGCTCGTGAGGATGGTTTGGGTATCGAGCGGCACGATGGTGCGCAGGTCAATGACTTCGCAGGAGAGTCCCTGCTGCTCGAGCTCCTGCGCGGCGGCAACACAGCGGTTCACGTATTCGCCGCAGCTTACGATCGTCAAGTCGCTGCCCGGGCGCAACACATTGGCCTGGCCGAAGGGAATGTAGTATTCCGCGCTGGGCACCGGTCCCTTCGCGCCGAACAACAACTTGTGCTCCAGGAAGATGACCGGGTCGGAGGCGCGCAGCGCAGTCTTCATCAGGCCCTTGGCGTCGGCCGGGTTGGAGGGCACCGCCACAATCAGGCCGGGGCAATGGGCGTAGATGGGGTAATAGCAGCCGCTGTGGTGCGGCCCGGCGTTCTTGATGGCTCCGATGCTGGCACGGATTACCACCGGCGCACTCACTTGCCCCCCGCTCATGTAGCGCCATTTCGCCGCCTGCAAGATGACCTGGGACGAGGCGTCAAACAAGAAATCTACGAACATCATGTCCGATACCGTGCGGCAGCCGGTGGCGGAAGCGCCCGCGGCCGCGCCCGTGAAGCCCAGCTCCGAAATCGGCGTATCAATTACCCGGCGTCCGCTGAACTCCTGCCACAGGCCTTTGGTGTGAGCGAAGCTGCCCCCGCGCTCGCCAATGCCTTCGCCGAAGTAAAGGATATGCGAATCGCGGCGCATTTCCTCGGCGATGCCGTCGCGCACCGCTTCGAGGTAGTTCATCTCTACGCTGCCGTCGGTCGGCTGAGGGGAAGACTCCAGGGCCACGGCGGGATTCACCGGATTTGCCAGCACGTGATCGTTGGCCGTGGCGGCGTCAGGCATCGGCGAAGACTCGGCAAAGGTCACCGATTCCTCGACCTGATGCTTCACCCGGCTCTCCACCTCAGCTAGTTCCTGGTCCGAGGCTAACCCTTCAGCCAGCAGCCAGCTCCGGAAGAGCCGGATAGGGCAGCGGGCTGTCCACTCATCCACTTCCTGCTGGGTGCGGTAAACGCCGGCCACCGGGTCACCCTCGTGATGACCGACGGTGCGATAGGTCTTGGCTTCGATCAATATTGGCCCTCCGCCCTGGCGGGCCTGTTCTACGGCTTGGCGCGCGACTTCCCTGACGGCCAGCACGTCGTTGCCGTCCACCTCAATGCCGGGCAGCCCATACGCGGCGGCGCGTCTGGCCACCGAGGTTTGCCGGGTCGCAACGGAAAAGGGAGTAGCCGTCGCATAGAGATTGTTCTCGCAGACAAAGATCACGGGGGCCTGTTGACCCGTGGCAAAGTTGACGCTCTCATGAAAGGCGCCGTGGTTCACTGCGCCGTCTCCAAAGAACGCCACTACTACGTTGCTTTGTCCATGCACCTTGGCGCTGATGGCGGCCCCCACCGCGGCGGGCAAACCGCCGCCGACAATGCCGTTGGTGCCGAAGAGCCCGATGGACGGATCGAAGAGATGCATGCTCCCGCCCCGTCCGCCACAGCAGCCGCCGACCCTGCCATAGAGCTCGGCCATGAGGTTCCTGGCCGGCAATCCCTTTGCCAGGGCATGTCCGTGCCCGCGGTGCGTGCTGGTAATCCAATCCTCTTTGCGCAAGTTGGCGCAAACTCCCACCCCGACCGCTTCTTCGCCCACGTAAAGATGGATGAAGCCGGGCATTCGCCGTTCCTTATAGTTCTTCTGCGCGGCCAACTCGAACTGCCGCAGCAACACCATCTGCTCGTACAACCCCAGGCACTCAGTCTTGTCCGGCAAGGGATGCGCCGATTTCATCTTCACTGCTTCTTTCATACCCGACTAGTGGACTATCACAGGCCGGTCGGCCAGCCAAAAAAAGCATGGCGCACCCCGCACTTTATGGTAAGGCTGGCCCATGATGAAGGTTGACTTGGCAGGAAAGACGGCGTTGGTCACCGGAGCAGCCCGCGGCCTGGGCCAGGCGATGGCCGCGGCTCTGGCGGCAAATGGCGCCCAGGTGGTGTTCGCCGACGTTGATTTCGAAGGCGCCCAGCGAGCCGCCGCAGCTTGCGCCGGCGCGAGCGCGCTTCGCTTCGATGTGACCAACGAGACGGAAGTTGAGCGCGGCATTGCGGAAGTTGTGAAACTCCATGGCCGGCTCGATATCCTCGTAAACAATGCCGGCGTCAACACGCTGGCACACCGGGTCAACATTGATCAATTCCCGACCGAGGAATGGGACCGCATCATGAACGTGGACCTCAGGGGCCTCTTCCTGGTCAGCCGCGCCGTGGCCAGGCAGATGATTGCGCAAAGGTCGGGCCGCATCATCAACATCTCTTCCGTGCTGGGGCTGGTCCCGGCCCGCCTGCAAAGCCCCTTTGTGGCGGCCAAAGCTGGCGTCGTCAATCTCACCCGCTCGATGGCCATCGAGCTGGGCAGCCAGGGAATCCTGGTGAACTGTGTGGCTCCCGGATCCATTATGACGGAAGGCACCAAGCAGTTGTTCTACGGGCCGGATGGGAAGTTCAGTGATCGAGTGCAATCCATGCTGGCTCACATTCCGCTGGGCCGCCCCGGAGAGGCTGAAGAGGTCGCGCACTGCGTTCTGTTCCTGGCAGCCCCGGAGAGTTCTTACATCAACGGCACCGTGCTGACCGTGGACGGCGGCTGGCTGGCAGGCTATATCCGTGAATTCTAACCAGGCAACCAATATGAGCAAACTAACGATGGCGGCCATCCGGGGGCACCAAACGCCGGCACAGGCTATTACCCTATGGTGGCTGGGGCAGGCGGGCTTCCTGATCCGAAGTCCCGCCGGCATGGTGCTAGCCCTCGATCCCTACCTGAGCAACTCCTGCAAGGCCATCGGCGACCAGTATGGCTTCGACATGGACCGGCAGATCCCGCCGCCCATAGCCGCGGCTGAGCTGGCAGGCATTGACGCATACCTGCTTACCCATAGCCACCAGGATCACCTGGACCCCGAAACGCTGGCCAGCTACCGCAGTGCAGGCGGCCGGGGCCCTTATATTGCCCCCGCGGAGGCCTGGGAGAAGCTGCACGCGCTCGGCGTGCCGGCCAGCGAAACCACCCTGGTCTGGCCCAATAAGGAAGTCACCCTGGGCGACCTCAGGATTCGCGCCTCCTTCGCCATCCCGTTTGCGGGCGACGACCTGACCCATGTCGGCTACCTCGTCTTCGTGAAAGACGGGCCGACGGTCTATTTCACCGGCGATACCGGTTTCGAGGAGTTGCTGGCGATTGCTGTCGAGCCGCATAAGCCGGATGTGCTGGTGACCGTGATTAACGGCGCGTTCAGAAACCTCGGACCGGCGGAGGCCGCCATTCTCGCGCGCAAGCTTGGGGTGAAAGTAGTCATTCCGTGCCACCACGATCTGTTCCCGGACAATTGCCTGCCGCCGCAACTGCTGCGCACGAATCTGAAGCTGCAAGGCATCGGCGAACGCTACCGTTTGCTGCGGCACGGGGAACCGTTTGACTATCGGCCTTAATCATTGGAGCAGGCAAAAGGTTGCTTTGGCGGCTCGTATGACTTCTCGTGGGCGAATAGATCGACTTGCTTAAAGCCTGGATATTAATCTGCGACTACGCTCATGCTGCAAAAACCTTTTCTAACACTCGTTGGCCTTATCAGCCTTGTAACGCTCACGGCGCAGGCCCGAAACGAACTGACTTATAAGCGCACCGAGGATGTTATTTACGGCCACAAATTTGGAACCGCGTTGACCCTGGATGTGTTTCAACCTGCCGCCGGCAATGGCTGTGGGGTAATCTTCCTCGTCAGCGGTAGCTGGCTCTCGAGCCGGGATACACCGAAAATGGTGACCATTAGCGTGGACTCGATTAAGCTCTTCCTTGACGCCGGCTACACCGTGTTTGCCGTTGTCCACGGTTCGCAGCCCAAGTTCACTATCCCGGAAATAGTCCAGGACCTCCACCGTGCGGTGCGGTTCATTCGGCATAATGCCGCCGTGTATGGTGTCAAACCTGACCGACTGGGAATCACTGGCTCCAGTTCAGGGGCACAGTTAGCGCTGATGATCGCCACCCAAGGGGGCAAGGGGAATCCCAACGCCCCCAGCAATTCTCATTATGGCCTTGTCACCCCCCGC
>CAIWJG010000082.1 GCA_903912925.1 uncultured Verrucomicrobia subdivision 3 bacterium
ACACCCTGCGGAGTGGTTGACTGGTGCCTGGCCATCGCCCCCTCACTGCCCCCATGCCAGTCATTGGATGTTGGGCGTTCGATGTTGGATGTTGGATGTTTCGGTCCCCAGCCAAACCCTTGCCGGAACCGCCAAACGCTACGAGTCCTCTGGCATTGTCGAAGGGTTACCCTCTGGACCTACCCGCGGTCCGGCTGCCAAGCTGCTCCACGGGAAAGCATCGGCCGCTTGGGAACCTGCACCTCCCATTAACACCCAACTTCAGTTGGGTGTGTGGCGGGCGGAGAGGAGATGGAACCGCTTCAGCGGTTTCTCCTTCCCGCCTGCTCGCGCGCATTCGCGGCCATATTTGGCACCGCCTCGTTCGCCACGGGCCTTTGTGCTAGAGCGCGATCTCCACATACTGTGCCGTGCAGGCGCTGCTGAAGGAAACCCGCACCCGACGGCCTGCGGGGAACCATTGGAGAGCCGCGGTGGTGTTGAAGTAGTCGGTATGGACGCAGGGTGAGGCTCCATCCGCCACACCGGCAGGACCGTGGTCGGCCATGATCGCTGCGAGCTCATCCGGGCCGACGCTGCTCTGCTTCAGCAGGAGGTTCTGGATCCGCCGGCAGCGATCCGTGTGCGGCTGCAGGACCGATCCGCCGCGAAGTGGCGAAGGCGCCTTGTTTGACCAGACAGCGGATTCCGACACTTGCACCGGACAGGTTTCAGGGCAAAAGCAGACATTCGTGAAGAGCAGCCAATCCTCGCCCGCCGCGGGGCGGCGGACCCCGGCACGGGTGTTGGAGAGTTCCACCGAAGCCAGGTCCCCGGACGCGTCTGCGAGCATCAGCATGCCCGCTCCCCAATGCGGAGTCGCCGTGATGTGGCGGGGTCGAGTCGATCACGAACGCATAATTGTAGGTGATGGCCAGACCCTTTTCGTTCATGCCATCCACCGTCCCGGCCTGCGGCGCCGTGGCGAAATCCAGCGAGCGGAAGCCACCCCGCGGACGGCTTTCGCGCAGGATGAAGAAGGGTTGGAACATCGTGGGATAGTCGAAATTCCTCGCGATGATCGGCTCGCCGGCCTTGGAATGGGCACCGCGAACGGCCAAGGCCGAGCAGGCCCCCAGCGGCGGAACAACGGCTCGTTCTCCGACCGAACCGATGAAGGCCTCCATGGCGTTCATCAGACAGAGGCTGCGGAGCGGCAGGTCGGCGCCCTCAGCTATGCCTTGCATTCGAGCCGGCATGGCCGGATTCGACTGCCGCAGGGCCGGAACCAGCGCCTGCTCGGATTTGCGTTCCGCCAGGCTCAGGAAAAGCGGATATGGAAGCCAAGAGGGTTGCTCGATCCGGAGCGCTTCCAACTTCCGTAGGCTTTTATGCGCTTCACGAATTTTCTCCCTCAGCGCCGTCCCTTGGGTCAGCCCCATCTCCCGAGGGTCACCGCTGCACCGGCACTCGACGCGCGGGGGAGCGCATTTCTGGGGTGTTGGCGAGTTCATACTCATAGCGAATACTGGTATCAGGATGTTCCTCCGAAAAATGAAAAGACGCGTCCTACTCCTCTGGCAGGCCCGTAAGAATCGCCTTGCCTCTGCGGCGGGAAAACAGGATGACTCCGGGGTGTACCGCGCGACGGCTGCAAATGGGAACCCACACCTCGCCCAATTCGGGTGTTGGCTTCGGCCCTGACCCGTGAGATAATACTTTCATGCACACGGTCACTCTGGCAGATGCGCAGCAACACCTGGCGGAACTGGTGCGCGACCTCGGCCGCGAGGGCGAATTGGTCATCACCGAGGCCGACAAGCCGGTTGCCCGACTCGCCCCGCCCAATGCCCAAACCTCGCTTCGCAACCTCACCCCAACATCTGTGGGGACGGTCCTTCGCCCCTATCCCTCATCTGAAGACGACACCCTTGGCGAAATGCTCGACTCGCAGCCATGATCGGGGTTGATACCACCTTTCTGGTTCAACTCGAATTGGTGGAGTAGCCCTGGATGCAACGTCATCAGCTCGGACGCAAACGCATCCTCGACACCCAGCTTGCGGCCATCTTCTGGACGGCGGGTGTGCGCCAGGTTCTCACGGCCAATCCCGCTGACTTCCAGCTATTCGGGTTTCAACTCCTGACCGCCTAGTTGAAAGCAGGAATTCTGTGAGGCGAGGCCGACCAAGGGCTGACGTTCCCGCCAGTGGTGCGAATTCCCGCCCCCGCGGGGCCGAAGCTAAACCCGTGCGGATCGAGACGGAGCGGGGCTGGAAGGGGGCCGAACGACGACGGCAATCCGAATTGTGCCTGCGGTGGAATGAAACAAGCGAAAGCTCCGGCAGGAGCGCCATGTTTATAGTTCAAACCGTCTTTCGCCGACACAAGCTCCGGCAGGTGCGGCACTGCCTGGAACACCGGAACCACCGCTCATTGCCCGCCAAACATGCCGCTCCTGACGGAGCTTGGATGGCGTCCGGGGGTCTCGGTTGCTATAAACATGCCACTCCTACGGAGTTGCTCTGACCCGGCGTTATTCCACCGGAATCAGCGAGGAGCCTAAAAACTATGCAAGTATTTCCTTGCACCGGTGCCGGGTTTGGATCAAGACTCCCGTTAATGGTGGCAACAGGCCACAGGAAACCAGAATTAAGATACGACCAAAGAACACTCACCAAATATAATTTAGCGTAGCACGGCCCCGGTCTTTGTAGAAAACCGCGAATTTTCACTAATGGAGACCCAGCCCAAGCGCGCGCCACACGGCGCGGCTTGGAGCATTCTCCATTCAGGCGCTTCGCGGTGCCTCTACAAAGGGTGCGACAAGTTCGCGCCCTTTTGTTTTTCCGTCGTTCGTGTCGGCTAAAAGCCAAGAACACAAACGTATGAAAAACATCAAACACCTGGCAATCGCCATCGGAGCGCTGGTTGCACTTACAGCCCCACTACAAACTAAAGCATCATTGCTGTTCAACGGAACGAATTCAAAAGCAGTGCTGGACGGCAATTACTTGGATGGCCTGAATCACTCCAACTACACATTCGAGGTCTGGATAAAGCCCTTCGCCTACACAAGCGGTCACATTTTTGGGAAAAGCGAGTACTGGAAAGAATGGAGCCTTGCTTTCACGGGACCGACTCGGGGACTTATCTTCGGAGGGGCTTGGCCTAGCTATTACTGGGGCAGTGAAGCAGCAACCAACTCCATAACTACGAATGTCTGGCAGCACATTTGTTGCGCGGTCTCCAATGGGGTGGCGACCTTCTATGTGAACGGACTGCAAGCCGGCACAGAGAACGTGCAGAACCCCATCAGCTTCAGGGCTTCGGCTGATGCCCCTTGGTTGGACGCCGTCATGTTTATCGGCTACGCCGATTCCGGCACAACGCCGGACTACAACTACTTCAACGGCCTCATTTACGGCATTAAAGTATGGAGCCGGACCCTCTCAGCAAGCGAAGTGAGCGCCATTGTGACCACTGGCGTGCCGCCTTCCACAAACGGATTATATAACGCTGTCATGTTGGATGAAGTATCGGGCAGCACCCTGGAGGATTCACGAACAGCTTTGGCGGGACGAGTTTTAACTGCTCTACGGAGTTCCGACACGCCGCCAATGAGCCAGGCCGACCTCTCGTTTACCAACAACACCCCGATCGCTTCCTGCTTTATTGATCTATCACACTACAATGATTATAAGACGCCGATTCTGTCATCCCAAAGCAACTATTGCTTTAGGGCTACAGGCAGAGGGGGTGTCGGCCCACTTGATAGGGGAGATGCGATGGCTGACGCAGCTTTCTATCCCAGTTTTCACCCCTTAACGGCAAAATGGGCAGCCCCAGCCAACACATGGACGTGGGTTGATCGTATGCCTTTTCGACCCACCCCTGATGTGTTCAATCCGAACCATGTATATTATTTCTATTTTCAAGGAAGAGACACTTATGAAGAATTGCTCTTCCAGGATAATCCTTATTCGGATAATGTCGGTGGTTTCAATGTGGACCTTTTCTTGGTTTCTCCACAGAACTCCTTCACCAACGGTCTGGTTGCATATTACCCTTTCAACGGGAATGCCAACGATGCGAGCGGGAATGGAAAACACGGACACATCACCGGGAATGTTGTTCCGGCCACAGACCGGTTCGGAAACGCCTCCGCTGCCTATCGCCTTGATGGCGCTTTAGGGAGCATTGATGTCACGAACACGGTCTTTAACATCGGTCAAACAGAATACACCATCTCGGGCTGGTTTTGCAGCGACGACGTGACCAAGAACGAACAAGCCGTCTTTAATACGATTCCACACACGGGGATCGCATTGGAACTGAACAACCGGAACACGCCGGGCCGCATCTTCTATGGGATTGGTCCAGCCAATGCTTTCTGGACAGTCATTAACGCAAGCGGAGTTAAGAGCGACTACACAAACCAAGTGTGGTACCACTTGGCGTTCACAAAGAGCGGCACGTCATACGTTTTGTATATCAACGGGCAGATTGACGCTCAGCGAGCGGTTTCCGCTGCTTCTGGATATGACTACAACGTTGGCTATCGCTTTGGCGCAATTGATACGATTGGCGATGAGGTGTTCAAAGGCAGGTTAGATGATTTTCGCATATACAACCGCGCCCTCTCCACCAACGAAGTCCAGCAGTTGTATGCTTACGAGTCAACGCCCGTTACTCCCTCCCCCAGCATCACCAGCCAGCCCGTGAACCAAACCGTGAATCAAGGCAATCCGGCCAGTTTCAGTGTCACCGCCACCGGCACGGGCCTTGGTTTCCAATGGCGGTTGAACACCGTGAGCATTTCCGGGGCAACCAACGCCAACTACAACATTGCCAGCGCGACGACCAACCATGCGGGCAATTACACCGCCATCGTCAGCAATGCGGGTGGTAGCGTGACCAGCAGCAATGCCGTTTTGACGGTCATTCCGCCGCCCCGCACCGGAACCGGCACGGCGACGTTGTTCGACGTTTTCGTGGTGGCCGTGAATATCACTGACGGCGGCAGCGGCTACACCAACCCGCCGCTGGTTCGGCTTATTGGCGGAGGCGGGAGCGGAGCACAGGCGGTCGCGGTGGTCAGCAATGGC
>CAIWJG010000083.1 GCA_903912925.1 uncultured Verrucomicrobia subdivision 3 bacterium
CTCCGAAAAATCTAAGCTGCGCACAAAAGCGCGCTGGCCAAGCCGTTGACATGTTTGAGGTCATTCGCAGGTTGGAGGCCTGGTTGGCCCAACCTGCAAAAGCAAGGGTCGCTAGCCTGGCCCCCGGAAGGTTACTTCACTTCGACGTTGATGCTCAACCGCTGCAGGGTCGAGCCCTCATCCAGACTGAGCTGCGCCAGGGCCTTGTTGTAATTCGCCAGCGCTTGAATATCATTGCCGCGCGCGGTGGTGAGGTCCCGTTGCATTTGCAGGACCGTGTAGGTGGTGCTCTTGCCGTTCTCCAGCTTCTTCTGCTCAGCCGCCAGAGCCTCTCCGGCATATTCCCGGGCTGCCCGTGTGGCGGCCACCTGCTGGTAACTGGAATGCGCCTGGGTGATGTCGTTATCGATCGTGATCATGATCGTTTGTTCGAGCTTCTTGAGATTGAGCAACACTTGCTCCATGGTCAGTTTGCTCTTCTTGTAGTTAGCGCGCGCGCCGATGTTGCCGAGCGGATAGGTCAGTTGCCCGCCGACTGACCAGGAGGGCTGCTCGCCCCTTGCTACTTGGTTCAGCACCTGACTGTACTCTCTAGTGCCCGAGCCGCCGCCACCGTAACCGCCGCCGGCCAAGAGATCCAGTTCCGGGAAGAGCTGGTTGTAGTTGTACTTGATCGTGATGCCCTGACGTTGGACATCCAGCTTGGCCTGGAGCAGGTCGGGCCGCTCCGTAAGCCCTTTGCTCCAACTGATCTGCCGGTCAAAGACCCGAACCGGCGCGCTGAGCGGGGCCGACGGTTGCAGATCAATCGGTTCCATGGCCGCGTAATTATCGGTGATCAGTTGCTTCATGGCGTTTTCCTGCAAGATCAGGGTGCTCTTGGCTGCGATCAATGCCGCGCGACTGGTCTCGGCCTGGGCCTCCGCCTGCATCTGGTCGAGTGGCGCCAAAGAGCCAACCTCGACCCGCTTCCGGTTCTCCACCACCAACTGCATAGCCAACTCGACCGCCTTCGCCTGCACCGTGACATTCTCCCGGGCATAAATGAGGTCGTAGTAGCCCTGTTCCACGGCAGTGACCAGGTTCATGATCGTTTGTTTGAGACCCAGTTCCGTATATTTGACCCGGTTCTTGCCAACCTTGATATTGAAGCGGGTCTGGTCAATCCAGAGGTTCTTCAGCAGTGGCTGGCTAATGTTGAGGGAAGCCGAGCCGGATGCATCATCGAATGGCGCACTCAAAGGGCCTTGGGCACCTTGCCCGTAGCTCTCATCGAGACTGCCTTTGAGGCTGTAGTTCATCCCCCAAGGCACCAACCCGGTCAAGCCGCTGTTGAAGGTGTTTTGATCCCCCGTGGTGGCCGGAACCGAACCAATCGAGGGGTTGAAACCGCCGCCCGACTTGCTGTAATTGTGCGCCCCGCCGAACGTGAACGCGGGATCATAGCCGGCGTAGGCGAGCTTCAGATCGGCGAGCGCTGCCGGCGGATTGTAGCGCGCGATGCGCATATCCAGGTTCTTCTCCAGCGCGCTCTGGATGCAATCGTCCAACGAGACCTTTCGGGCTCCGGGGGTGTTCGTCTGTGCCAGCGCCGTTGCGCTTAGGCCGGCCAAAATCAACAACATTCCAATCAGTCTCATTACCCGGTAAGAATGTGGAATCCGTTGCCTTTCGTCAAATAAACGTTGTTGATTGCTACGCACGGGGTTTTGGACGCCGCAGCCGGGCTTTTGCATCAATAAAAATCAAGCCGCCGCCCGCCGCAGCCGATCCGCGATCGCCCGCCACTCCGGGTCCTCCGGCAGCGCCTCCACCACGATCAACTCGGCCCGGGCTTCATCACATTCGTGCAGCTCGGCATAAATCGCCCGCGCAAAGGCCACCGGATCATGTGGAATCACCGAGACGCGGCCAAACCCAGCGCCCGACGGAATCCGGGTGTGCGCAATCACATGGATGCTCGCCCTTCGGACTTCGCACCTCGCACTTCGGACTTGTAGTTCCGCCTCATCTTTCCAGGACCACACCACCAGCTTCGCCTTCGGCGAATAGTGCCGGCGCAACCGGCCGGGGCTTTTCAATACTTCCGGGCTTTCGCAGGCGCCGACGGCCAGTTCCCCCGTCACTGCCAGGAGCGCCTGCTCATGGATGATGCCTGGACGCAGCAGGCGCGGCGGCCAGCCGGAAATGTCCAGCACGGTGGATTCGATCCCGACCTGCGCCTGGCCACCATCCACGATCAGGCGGATCTTATCGCCCAGGTGCTTGCGCACGTGCTCGGCGTTGGTGGGCGAGACGCGGTTGGACGGATTGGCGCTCGGAGCGGCCAGGGGAAAACCGCACTCGCGGATCACGGCCTGGATGAACGGATGGCTCGGCCAGCGCACCCCCACCGTCGGCCCGCCCGCCGTGATGATATCGGAAATCTCCTTCGCCCGCGGCAGCACCAACGTCAGCGGCCCCGGCCAGAATGCCTTGGCCAGGCTGCCCGCCAGGGCCGGCCAGTTCGCGACGCAGCGCTTCGCCATGGCGATGCTCGCGACATGAACAATGATGGGATTGTGAGCTGGCCGCCCCTTGATCTCGAATAGGCGCGCAACCGCGTGCGCGTCCATCGCGCTGGCAGCCAGCCCGTACACGGTCTCCGTCGGCAACGCCACCACCTCTCCCGCGCGCAGCAGTGCAGCCGCCTGCTGCACGGCGGCTTGAAACAACTCCATCGTGTGCGTCGGTAAGACCTCGGCAGTCATGGGTAACGGTTTTTCCACGGCAGGAATTTGCCTGCAACCACGGCCAACGCACGCGAAAAATCGCAGCACCCTGCCCCGGGAGAGGAAATGCAGAATGCAGAATGTAGAATGCAGAATGAAAACCGCCGGCTGAACGGGAGCCATTCCCCTTTCTACATTCTTCCTTCTTCCTTCTGCATTCACCCTTAGTGAGCCCCATGCCCCCTCACCCCACCCTCTCCCCGAAGGAGAGGGCGCCTGGCCCGTCGCTGGGAATGTCCCAGCGCCACAATGGGTCGTAGCACA
>CAIWJG010000084.1 GCA_903912925.1 uncultured Verrucomicrobia subdivision 3 bacterium
CGGCCTACAAGATGACGGTTTTGCGGGGGATGTAGGCCGGGTGCCCTCACCCGGCGGGGAGTGCCAGGGCCATAATGAGAATTGCTGTTTACCACCTGACTTCGCATGATGGAGAGAAGCCCCCTGAAAACCAAATGGGGGGCAGAACAAAGGTTCTGCACATTGCGGCGTAATAGAGGGGTCGGTGATAAGGGCTGATTCGGCTGAGTTACGTGGGGTTTTTCAGCAGGGTTTTATGGCGTCAAAACATTCGAAACTGCTGCGGTTGTGATATCTTCCTGGGGATTGTGATATTTTCCTGGGGAGATACCTGGAGAGCGGGCAAAGGAGGGGGCCGACTGGATTGCCTCGTTGGCCGGGATGGGTCAGGGATGCATTTTTGAAGGGATGCCGCCCTTTGCGGGCCTTCAGATGGCGGTCGCAGTGCTCAGTTTGGCAGTCAAACCGCTTGGCAATTCCCAGGCGGCGCGACGAAGCCATCGCTTTATATTACCGGCCGCCCCGGTGAAGTAATTTTGGAGCCTCGTTTTGGCTAAACCACGGTAGCGCGCCCGCCGCAAACCGTGGGCACGGACCAATTCGCTTTGCGTCCCTTCGATGGCATTGCGGTGTTTCATCCGTTGTTTGAATGGTTCGGTTTTCTGCTCCCGCCTTCGCCCCTGCAAAACGCTATGATGCTCGCCCACCACCAACGTGCGGTGCGGGTGCTCGCTCTTGATGCAGGGCTGGCGCAGCAGGCACTTGGCGCAGGCTTCCGTGCTCCATTCAAACCGATAAGAGACTTTGCCACTGGTCTGCTCCTCCAAACGGCTGCATTGACTGTTCTGCTGTCCGGCCGGGCAAAGCGCTTTGCGTTGCTCAACCCTAACGTCGAAATGGTCACTGCAAAAACGTTCGTCGCTCTTCGATGCGGCTCCCGGTGAGGGGCCAATCAACTCTCGACCCTCAGCCGCAGCCCGCATCAACTCTTGCGTAGAGATATAGGCCGCGTCCACATACTGGACGGGAGGTTTCTCCAGGCCCATAGCCTGCTGCTCCTTCTCCATCTTAAGCGCTCCCTCCTCGTCGCTCTCGCGCGCCGCATGGGTCACAATGCCGCTGATGAAATTGTCCGTCGGTTCTCCCGGCGCCAGAACTGTTTCGGTGACCGTCTCGGCCACCTGCACCTTGTAGCCCACATGCTCCTTCTTCTGATCGCCCTTGCCTTTGACCGCGTAAGTGGCTTCTGGCTCATGCGGGTTTTGCACCCGCTCCGATCCCAACTGTTCCTTGGTTTTGGGCTCTGCCGCTCCGGTGGCGGCCACGACCTCAAATTGTTCGGAAAACACCCGGGCCAGCAATTGGGCTTGCGTTCCCCGCGCCAACTCTTTTGCCGCCGGAGTCGTCAGCCAGCCAAGCAATTGCTGAGCATCCGCGCCGGCCTCAACCATCTTGCGCGTCAGCGTTTCCAGTGGGGCGCGGTAATCGGTCTGGCTATCAACATACCGATCCCATAACCGCGACCACCCCTCAGGGCGGGCTTCCGCTTTGACCTCTTGCGCTAGCTCTTCCAAAGCCAAACGCAAGCTCTCGCGCACGCAATCCAACCGGCTCATCCGGCTGACCCGCCCGAACATCTGGGTGGAATCCAAGCGTTGGCGACTTTGTCGCGCCACCAGTCCGGCACAGACCAAGGCCTCCAGCACCGTCTCAAAGCCGATCGCGCTCAGGTCATGGTCCAGCAAGCGTTGGCGGAAATTGACCAGCGTGGTGGGATGGAACAACTCGTCGCCCACCTGTCGGTTTAAGGCGAAGTTCCACCCAGCGTGGTAGTGAAGCATGTCCACCGCTTGACGATCGGGGACCGCCTCCAGATACTGCCACAGGCTCACGCCCAGCAACAGGACCGGTTCGATGGCAACGCGACCGTTGTCCGCACAGTAGCACGCTTCCAGTTGGGAACGAATCTGTGCCAGCGCGGGATAGACCTTTTGGGCGAAAAGCCGGTAGCGGTCGGTGGCTTCAAAGAGCTGGCCCGAGAGCCCGGCCGTGGAAAAGAGTTCCGCTTGGGTCGAGAACGCTGGCAGGCTCATAGGAGGGGGCCGGACAAATCAACAGGCACAGCTATTGGATAGGCTGGCGCTAAAAGCTATGCAAGCCGAATATGAAATGAAAGTGCCGGTGATTCGTTCCAAGGACCGCGCCGCCCGGCTATTTGTGAACATTCCGATGCTCTTGACCGCCGCGATGGCTATCCAAGCCGGAGAGCGCGTCCGCTGGCAACGCCTGGGCCGCTCAGACCTACGCTTGGTCCGCCTGGAGGCCCCCGCCCCGGCCAGGTGCATCAAAAGGTGACGAAGGCTTTTTCAGCAGAATCAGGGCTCCCATCTGAACCTGTAGGAGACGACGTCAGGAGTCTCTAATCAGCCAGCTATTCTCATTATGGAGGAGATGGGAACGCCGGGTGAGGGCACCCGGCGGGGGGTGACAGGGCCATAATGAGAATTGCCGACCGAAATCCGAGGGAAACCCGCAATCCGAAATCCGGGTTCCGAACAAGCCAACGGGAGGCTTCCGAGTTTCGGGCTTCGGCTTTCGGCTTTCCTTCGGGCTTCGGCTCTCGGTTTTCGGGTTTTAAGGTGCGGGCACTTGTTATCCTTTCCCTCGCGCTGCTCGCCGGTCTCGCCACGGGTTACTGTGTGGCGACCGGCCCCGACGACATCTCTCAGTATTCCCCGGCAGCGCAATCCCCTTATCGCCTGCCCTGGGCCGCTGGCCAGGCTCACCTCTGCGTCCAAGGCAACGGCGGGATCGTCAGTCACCGCGACTGGGAACGCTTCGCCTACGACTTCACTATGCCAGTGGGCACAGAGATCTGCGCCGCCCGCGGCGGGAAAGTCTTGACGGTCATTGTCTCGCACGACGGACACGGCTACCACTGGACCAATAATCTCGTCGCTATCGAACATGACGACCAGACTCGGGGCTACTACCTTCATCTGAAGAAGGACGGCAGCCGCGTAAAGGCGGGCGATATCGTGAAGCAGGGCCAGGTCATCGCCGAGAGCGGCCACGTCGGCAACAGTATGATGCCCCACCTCCATTTCCATGTAACCGATGCAAAGCGCACGTCCACGCTGCCTATCACCTTTTCCGACGTCAGTCAGGACGCTGGGATTCCCCGCATGTTCAAGACTTACTCCTCCGGCAACCTCCCGCCACAATGACCCGGACCGAGCTGGCGGTCGATGACTGTGATATCGTCGCGGCTCGCTCTTCGGGCAGGTTTACAAAACACCCGCGCGGTATAACATGCTGCCATTGTGCATGAAGTTGGAGCGAGCAACCGGCTAAAGATCACGGTCCGCGGTGCGGTCCAGGGCGTGGGCTTCCGCCCATTCATTTACCGGCTCGCCACCGGGGCCGGGCTGGCCGGTTGGGTGAACAACTCTCCTCAAGGCGTCTTCATTGAAGTCGAAGGCCCCCGTCCGGCGCTGGAAGCATTCCTGCTCCGCCTCGAAGCTGAAAGACCGCCGCGCAGCTCCATCCAAAGCCTCGAAGCCTCCTGGCTCGACCCGGTCGGCTACACGAGCTTTACGATCCGTGCGAGCGAGGCCGGCGGGGCCCGGACCGCGCTGGTGCTCCCGGACATCGCCACCTGCCCTGATTGCCTCGCCGAGATCTTCGATCCGCATAACCGCCGCCACGGTTACCCGTTCACCAATTGCACCAACTGCGGCCCGCGCTTCAGCATCATCGAGTCGCTGCCTTACGATCGTGCCAACACTTCGATGAAGCGCTTCATCATGTGTTCGCAGTGCCAGGCCGAATACGACAACCCGCTCGACCGCCGCTTCCACGCCCAGCCGAACGCCTGCCGCGCCTGCGGTCCGCAGCTTGAGTTGTGGGACAGCAACGGAAAGCTGCTGCAAGGATTGCCCGCCGGAGCGCAGCCGCCACCGGTCGAGCGCCGCTCGTCTGAAGATAACCGCAGCGCCATCGCGGCTGCTGCCGAGGCCATCCGCCAAGGCCAAATCGTTGCCGTGAAAGGGCTAGGTGGCTTTCACCTGATGGTCGCCGCTGACAACGACCATGCGGTTCGGCGTTTGCGAGAGCTAAAGCGCCGCGAGGAAAAGCCGCTCGCCCTCATGTTCCCTTCCCTCCTGGCCATCCAGGCTGCGTGTGAAGTCTCCCGGTTCGAGGAGCGCCTCCTCCGCTCACCCGAAGCTCCCATCGTCCTCCTCCGCCGCATCTACGCTTCACGCTCCACGCTTCACGCTTCAACCTTTTCGCCCGCCCTCGCCCCCGGCAATCTCAACCTCGGCGTGATGCTGCCCTACACCCCCCTGCATCATCTGCTGCTGACGGCGCTCGGGTTCCCCGTCGTGGCCACGAGTGGCAACCTGTCCGACGAACCGATCTGCACTGACGAGCACGAAGCCCTCGAACGCCTCGGCGGCATCGCCGATCTTTTCCTCGTCCACAATCGCCCCATCGTCCGGCACGTGGACGACTCCATTGTGCGCGTAATGATGGGCCGCGAACTGGTCCTCCGCCGCGCCCGAGGCTATGCCCCGCTGCCAATCCAACTCCCCTCCTCAATTGCCAATCGGCAATCGTCCACTGGCGATTCGGTCGGCAATCGGCAATCGGCTATTGGCTATTCTGTCCTCGCCGTCGGCGCCCACCTAAAGAACGCTGTCGCCCTCTCAGTGGGCCCCCAGGTCTTCATCAGCCAGCATATCGGCGACCTGGAAACAGACCAGTCCTTCGAAGCCTTCCGCCGCGTCATTGCCGACTTCCAGAGCCTCTACGAATCCAGCCCCGCCATCATCGTCGCCGACGCACACCCCGATTACCTCTCCACCAAGTTCGCCCATGACCTCGTAGCTCGTAGCAGCCGACGTAAGGAGGCTCTAATTCCCACGAAGAACCAGCATGAGGTCACGGAACACGCGCCATGTCATTCCCCCCTCACCTCCTCAGGAGGAGCGGGATGGGGAGAGGATGCCGTTTCTTCCTCTTGTACGAGCCAACGTCAGGATGCTCAAGCTCCAGTCCCTCCCCCTTCCACCCCCACCCCTCAGTTCATCACCGTCCAGCACCACATTGCCCACGTCCTCTCCTGCATGGCTGAGAATGATCTCGAACCTCCCGTCCTCGGCGTCTCCTGGGACGGCACCGGCTACGGCCTGGACGGCACCGTTTGGGGCGGCGAATTCTTCCTCATCACGGAAACCGCGTGTGAGCGCGTCGCCCATCTTCGCCAGTTCCCGTTGCCCGGCGGCGACGCGGCCGTGAAAGAGCCGCGCCGGACTGCCTTGGGTCTGCTCTACGAAATGTTTGGCGAGGCAGCCTTCGCCATGACCGGCCTGGCGCCCCTCCAAGCTTTCTCCGCCGTCGAACTGGGTCCCCTCAAGACCATGCTGGCGCGCCGCCTCAATTCGCCTCGGACCTCCAGCATCGGTCGCCTCTTTGACGTTGCCGCCTCGCTCGCCGGCCTGCGCCAGCAAGTCCGTTTCGAAGGCCAGGCCGCCATGGAACTGGAGTTCGCCATCGAGGGCACCGAGCCCGCCAATGACGCCTACGAACTCCCCATCTGCCCGTCTCACGTTTCACGTTTCACGTTTCACGAACCGCTGCTCCTGGACTGGGCGCCCATGATCGAGGCCCTCCTCTCCGACCTCAAAACCCGCCTCCCCATACCCCGCATCTCCGCCCGGTTCCACAACGCCCTTGCCGAAGCCATCGTCGCGGTCGCGAAGCGGGTCGGCCAACCGCGAGTCGTCCTGTCCGGCGGCTGCTTTCAGAACCGTTACCTGACCGAGTGTGCTGTCGGACGCTTGCAGGCAGAAGGCTTCCGTCCCTATTGGCACCAGCGCATCCCTCCCAACGACGGCGGCATCGCCTTAGGCCAGGTTGTCGCCGCGCTACGCGCGAGTCGTTCAGTGCATCCCGGCTGAACCAACGCAGCGCGAAAGCGGAAGGGAAGGTTTTACTGAGGAATCCGCAGCATACACTACACCCAGAGCTGCCGAGGCTTCTCCCTCTCCCCTTCCGATGGGGTGTGGGCTGGGGTGTGGGGTTGCTCGGTGTCGTCTATCCCGCGGTCTTGGCAGTCGGTTGACAGTTACGGGACCGAGCCGTGGAAAATCACGGCATAACCGCCGACCACCAAGTAATCAACTTCCTTTGAGGAAAGTGCGGACAACAACCGCTTGAATTCGGGTGGTAGCAGCATCGTAGCCATAAGCGACCTGACGCAACTGCTCGGCGGCGGCGAGTCGCTCAACCGGAGTCTTGCCATGCCAGAAAACCCGATCCTCCCGCTCCGCTGCCTCACGGCTCAACAAACGGACAGCGGACGATTCGAGTATGGCTGTTTCTGCCTGCGTCATACCTTCAATCTTATGTGCCCTCGCCTTGCGGTCAACATGGAATGCGGGGTGTATAATGACTTACTTGCTTAGGGCCTAAACGACTTAGGCTATGGGTGACCGTCTGGCCCGGTGTTCTGACTTTGCTCGAACTCACTTCGAACTTCGGAATGCACCTTCGCCTTTTCTTATCGCCCCATCATTGCCGCACCGCCTGCGTGCGTGTAGGCTTGGTAGCAATGTGCCTAGCTATTCCAGGTAAAATCGCCAGCATCAGCGGCGACGACCCGCTGATGCGCACCGGCAAAGTTGACTTCGGCGGTATCCTTAAGGAAGTCTGCCTTGCTTACGTGCCTGAGGCGGTGATCGGCGATTACGTCATCGTCCATGTCGGCTTCGCCCTCAGCCGCGTGGACGAGGCCGAGGCTCAGCAAGTCTTCGCCTATCTCCGCGAAATGCAGGAACTGATCGAGTTGGAACCTGATGGTGCACGGGTTTCGCCTGCTGCCCCAGCCCCGTCGCCCCCCGATCCCGCCCCCGCGCCACGATGAAATATCTCGACGAATACCGCGACGCCGAGGCTGCGCACAAATTCGCGCACGAGATCGCCCGCATCACAACGCGGCCCTGGTCGCTCATGGAAGTCTGCGGCGGCCAAACCCATGCCATCGTCAAATTCGGCCTCGACGAGCTGCTTCCTGAGCATATCACGCTCATCCACGGCCCCGGCTGTCCAGTCTGCGTCACGGCCGTCGAACTGATTGACAAGGCGCTGGAGATCGCTGCCCGCCCCGAGGTGATCTTCTGCTCGTTCGGCGATATGCTCCGCGTGCCGGGCAGCATGACCGACCTGCTGTCCGTCAAAGCGCGAGGCGGGGATATCCGCATCATCTATTCGCCGTTGGACGCCGTTAAGCTCGCCGAGCAGACCTCGGCCAAAGAGGTCGTCTTCTTCGGCGTCGGCTTCGAAACCACCGCCCCCACCACCGCGATGGCCGTTTATCAGGCCGCCCAGAAAGGCCTCAAGAACTTCTCCCTGCTCGTCTCGCACGTGCTGGTGCCGCCCGCCATCGAGGCGATCCTAAGCGCTCCGGACCGGCGCGTGCAGGCCTTCCTCGCCGCCGGCCACGTTTGCGCCGTGATGGGTTACGAGGAATATGTCCCCATCGCCGCAAAGTATCATGTGCCCATTGTAGTGACGGGCTTTGAGCCCCTCGACATCCTGCAAGGGGTGCTGATGTGCATCCAGCAATTGGAGAGTGGCCGGGCCGAGGTCGAAAACCAATACAGCCGTGCCGTGCGCCAGGAGGGCAATCGTCCCGCGCAGCAGATCATGCGCGAAGTCTTCCAGGTAACCCCGCGCAAATGGCGTGGCATCGGCGAGATTCCCCAAAGCGGCCTGGGCCTGCGCGACGCCTACGCGGCCTTCGACGCCGAGCACAAGTTCGGCGTAGCCGACCTGCGCGTGGACGAGCCGACCGACTGTCTCAGCGGCCTGGTATTGCAGGGCAAGATCAAGCCCCGCGAGTGCCCCGCCTTCGGCGCTCGTTGCACCCCCGAGCATCCGCTCGGCGCCACGATGGTTTCCTCCGAAGGCGCCTGTGCCGCCTACTATCGCTACCGCCGCGACCACCAAACGTAAGCAACCCTACTCATGCACAAGACCGGTTACTCGACGTTTTCGACAGTCAAGCAGGTGGTGGGCAAAACCCGAAACCCGAAACCCGAAACCCGAAAGAAGGCCGAAATCCGAAATCCGAAAACCGCGATCGCCCCTCCAGTAACAATGCCTTTATTGGACATCCAGCCATCAACACAACCAAATGGCTTCAACCGGTGGCGCGCGGCTCGCGCTATTCTGCCTTCGGATTTCGGCCCTCGGATTTCGGATTTCCTTCGGTTTTCGGCCTTCGGTTTTCGGATTTCCTAACCCACCCCATGCCATCCCCTCCCGACTTCCTCCCCTCCTGCCCCTTACCGATCACGGACTACCCCCAAGTGCTGTTAGGCCACGGCGGCGGCGGCAAGCTCATGCACCAGCTCATCGGCAAGCTCTTTCTGCCCGCCTTCCGCAACCCGCTGCTCGAAGACCAGCACGACGCTAGCGTGTTCGAGATCGCGGGCCAGCGGCTCGCCTTCACCACCGACTCCTACGTCGTACGCCCCCTGTTCTTCCCTGGCGGAGACCTCGGCTCGCTGGCCGTGCATGGCACCGTGAACGACCTTGTGATGGCCGGCGCGCGCCCGCTCTACCTCAGCGCAGGCTTCATCATTGAGGAGGGCTTGCCCATGGAAACGTTGTGGAAGCTCGCCTCCTCGATGCAACTGGCCGCGCAGAAGGCCGGAGTGCAAATTATCACCGGCGACACCAAGGTCGTGGACAAGGGCAAAGGCGACGGCCTCTTCATCAACACCGCCGGAATAGGCATCGTGGAGCATCCGTTCAAAATCGTGCCGCGCAGTGTCCAGCCGGGCGACGCCATCCTGGTCAGCGGCGACCTCGGGCGCCACGGCATGGCGATCATGGCGGTCCGCGAAGGCTTGTCATTCGAGAGCACGATTGAAAGCGACTCCGCCCCGCTCGCCGAACCCGTCCTCCAACTCCTGAGTGCCGGCATCGAAATCCACTGCCTGCGCGACATCACCCGCGGCGGCCTGACCAGCGTGCTGAACGAGATCGCCGAAGCCGCCAGCCTCGCCCTGCACGTCGAGGAAAAGCTAATCCCCGTCCGCGAAGACGTCCGTGCCGCCTGTGAGATTCTCGGCCTTGATCCTCTCCAAGTCGCCTGCGAAGGCCGATTCGCCGCCTTCGTGCCCGAGCGGGACGCCGACCGGGCGTTGGAGTTGCTGCGCGCCCATCCGAGCAGTGCCGGCGCGTGCAGAGTTGGCAAGGTTTCCGATCAACGCACACCAAAGGTCTTGCTGAAGAGCGCCATCGGCACCCAGCGCATCCTGGACATGTCCACCGGCGAGCAACTCCCCCGCATCTGCTGACACCTCTACCCTGGGAATGCAGAATGAAGAATGCAGAATGCAGAATGCTGGCCAGACGCAGCCACCGTGGTGGCGTTTCCTGGCATTCTTCATTCTGCACTCTTCATTCTGCATTCGCCTAAGGTTGTGGCCCGATGGTGGAGCGGGGACGCAACCCCGTTGGGGTTGAAGATCGCACGGACGCTAACCCAGGGTAGCCTCGCGGACTCGGTTGCTGGGCTGGAGGACACAATCCCTTTGGGATTGCAGACCCACCGGACTCTCCGGCGTTCCGCACGACTGATAGGGATTGGGCTGTTTGCGCGCCCGCTTGCACTTGACGCTGCGCGGGTGAACGGCTTGGCCTGGCTCTGCGGGTCTGCCCCGGAAGCAAATCCTGGCGGCATTGGACGGCAAGTCTGCGTTACGACGCGGCGGTTCCGAATACGCCACTGGATTTATGTCCCGATGTACTTAGCCATATTAATTGGGACCTCACTTCGCCGACTGCCTCAAGTAACGGTCAAACCAGTTGGCGAACTTGAAGAGATCCCACGGCATGGACAGCCAGCCGTGCTTGCCGCCGTGGTGGACGACCAGCTCAACGTTGCGGCCCTGCTTCAGGGCCTCCGCCTGGAAACGCTGCGACTGGTCCAGCGTCACCAGCGTATCGGCGTCGCCATGGTAGATCAGCGAGGGGGGGAGATTCGATCTGATATAGTAAATGGGCGACATCTCGTGGCCAATGATCTTCCAGGCAGCCAGGTTCGTCACGGTAGGGCCGAAGGCGTTCACAAAGGTCTTGGGCGGACCGCCGTCACCAGGGTTCTCAGTGGATGTACCCAGGTTCAAGAGGTCCGTGGGGGGATAGAAGATAGCGACGGCCTGAACCGCGCTGCTCTCGCGGTCAACCGGGTCGGTGGCGTTCGCGTCGCCGGGGCCGCCTTTGGTCGCAATCATAAGGCTCAAGTGGCCCCCGGAGCTTCCGCCCGTGACACCCAATCGCTGCGGGTCAACCCCATACTGGGCGGCATTATGGCGAATGAAGCGCACCGCGCGGTTCACGTCGTCTGTGATCTCCATGATCGTCGCCTTGGGTTGGGCGATGTGATAGACGACAAAGACCGTGTAGCCGCGCCGCAGGATGGGGGCAGCAATCCAATGCCGAAAAGAGCCGGCTTCGGATTTCCAGCCCCCGCTAGCCATCAGGACGATGCCGATGCCGTTAGGATGGGGCGGCCGCAGGACATCGATCGTCAGATCCTGGCCCTGCCGGTGGCCATACACCACCCCTTTGGTCACCTCCAGGCGCGGGTGGAAGTAGAGCCACACCCCACCGACCAAGAGCAGCGCGACCAGGATGATGGCAGCGACGGCGATCAGCAGGTTGCGGAGAACTCGCAGGACTTTCATGCTGTGGAATATCACCATACCAGTTTCACGGCGCAAGAATCAAAATCCTCAATAGCGGGCTTATCGCCGGGGAACCCGGAAACAAGCGCGGCCCCGCTGCCAGATGACAGCGGGGCCGGTGAGGGACGCGGCTTGAAAGCCGGTTACGGCTTGTGCAGCCGGTAGAACCGTGTGACTGGGAGCGCGGTGGTGTTGGTGACGGTGTATTTGCCACCCACCACGAGCGGTTCCTGGGGCACGTTGGACCAAGTGCCGGGCGTCAGCGTGGTGCGGGCTTCCAGATCGTAACCGCCGGCCCAGGTCGGCCAGTAGAGCTTCGCGGTGTTCGGCACGGCGGTGGGCGCGATGGCCAGCGACGGTTGCGGGCAGGGCAGCCCGCTGATGGACAAGGTGTACGCGATGGAGCCGGTGTTCTGGATCACCTCATTGACGGCAATCTGGAATCGCATTCCGGCCGGAATGGTGCAGGAGAAGGCCGTCGTTCCGCCGGCCGGAACGGTGCTATCTCCGGCGTCGGCGATGTAGTTGGTGGTGATGTCGGCAGGGTTGAACGTACCGAGGTAGGCGGCCGCCATGACGTCGCCGGCGGAGCTCAACTGCACCGTAATGCAGGCATCGGCTCCCGTGGTGTTGGTGAGGGTGTAAACATCGTAGTGGTAGTTGGTGCCGGCGGCGCCAAAGCCATACCAAGGCTTGGGCGAGCCGCAACTGGCTTGCAAGCTATCGCGGAACCACCGATTGGTTTGCCGCAGATCGTTGGTGGTGATGATCCCGGCAAAGGTGGGCAGGCAGAAGTCGCAACTGCCGCCACCGTCGGCGCAAGCGGTGCCCCAGAGGAAGAGCGACCAGCAGCGCAAGGTGCCCAGACTGCCACCAAGACTGTCGGTGATACGGAGACGCCAGTTGCCATTGGCCACGCCGGAAACCATGCCATTGAACACGGCCAGGCTACCTTCGGGCCGGTAGCTGCCGAGGAACGGCGGTGTGCCGGCGGTGATGGGGGTGAGGGCTGCGTCATCAAAGGTAGTGCGGCTGGCATCCGGCGAGCAGGCGGAGCCGAAATTTGCGCCCGCGCCGTTGCCGGAACTGAGGTCCACCACCGTGCCGTCCGGCCCGATGAGTGAGAGGCTCAGGTCGGCCACGACAATGTGCGTAATCCAAAGCGAAACCGCCACCTTGGTCAGCGGCCCAACGAAGCCAGCCACGGTGTTCGTGGACTCCACGGTGCCGATGTCCGGGATCGCCGTGGTGGTGCTGTTATCGAAACGCATCGCGCTGACGGCGGGTTCGCCGCTGGCCAAGCTAACGGGGATGGTGAAGTCGCCGTGGCTGGCGGTAGTGAGGGTGAGCTGGAGTTCAACGTCGGTGCCGCAGACGAAGCTCGGCAGCGTGGAGACTTGGAATGCTGTGGTGTTGGTGGCCTGCCCGCCAGCCGGCGTGTCCGGGTAGGCCGAGTAGGCCTGGTTGACGATGACGCCCGGCGTGGTGCAGGAAAGCACGGCGCTGATGCCGGTCATGGGGGTGCCGGCAGAATTGGTGATGGCGATGGTGAGCTGGTTGCACTCGTTGGGGTCAATGGCGTGGTTGCCGTTGCCGATGGTGACCGCCACCGCGCCGCTGCCGGCCGGCACGCTGGTAAGGGTGAGCACCACGTCGTTGCCCGTCCCGCCGACGTAGCTGATGCGGAAGCCAAAGTTGTTGGCGGTGAACGTGGAGCCTTCCGGCAAGCCGCTGAAGATGCCTGTGTTGAGGCTGGCACCGTCGTTGGCGACGATCATGAACGGTTGCCCCACCGTCACCGGCTTGGTGAAGGCCGCGGTGACAAATAAGGCCGCTCCGCCAATGGTATTGGTGCCGTTTAGGCGGATCTGATCGTAGTCGGTGCCCGGCGCGGGGCCGGTCAACTCGACGTTGTAGCGAGCAGAGCCGGACATGGTCAGGTTGCTGGTTGTCAAGCGCCCGGGGCTGGTGCCGGGACTAAGGTTGCCGAAGCAGGAAATTCCCTTGAGGGTTCCGTTGCCGCCCAACGTGGCGCCATTATACACGGAGCCGATGCTCTGAGGTTGGAGGCCGTTTACCAGGAGGATGCCTTCATAGGCATAGCAGAAGCCGGTGAGCGTGTTGTCGCCGTTCAAGATGCCGGTACCGGCGCCGAACTTCCAGAAATCGCCTGCGCCACTAAGCAAACCATCGAAGGTAAAGCTGCCGCCGCTATCGCCGGCTACCAGCCACCTGCCCGCCGTCGGACCGAGGTTCACCTCGCCCACGCCGCTCAGCTTGTCAATGTAGTCGGTGAAACCGTTCATATCCAGGTGACCGCCGGCGGCAACGGCCACCGCGCTCGTATCGGCAATCTGGTTGGAAGCCAACAGCCGCACGGTGCCGCTGCCAATGCTCAGGTTGTGCGGGATGGCGCCGTCAGAGGGCCCCTTGTGAAGTTCCAGAACCCCCGCGTCCGCGTAGGTGCCTCCCAGGTAGGTGTTGGCGATCGCGCCGGAGAAGGTGAGCGCGCCTGAACCGATCTTGGTGAACCCACCGGTGCCGGTGATTGGCCCGCTAAACTCCAGGTTGCTGGAGTTGTTTATCACGGAGTCACTCGCCAGGGTGACCTGACCAGCCCAGGCACAACTGCCGAAGTTCGCGACGACAGCGGCGTGAGCACCACCACCGTTCAACACCAATGGCTTGGCGCCGACAAGGACTGGCCCGTCCGCGGCGTACATCCACAAAGTGCCGCCGCTGTTGACCGTGGCGGGCATGTTGGTGTTGCCCAACGCGAATGAGTTCCCAATCCCCAACATCCCACCGTTGATCGTCACCGGGCCGGCGAAGCTGTTTGATGAGGCCAGCATAATCTCTCCGGTGCCGTTCTTGATCATGCCGATGTTAGTGCTGGTGCCATAGCCGCGCACCTTGGCGTTGATTACCATATCCGGCGAAAAATAGTGGCCGGTGCCGTTGAGAGTTACGGTCGAGAAATAAAGCCCCGCCTGCCCGTCAATGAAGGCTTGCTTGACGTTATTGGAAATGACCGTGACGCTGTCATAGAGCCAGATCAATCCGGTGTCACTGGTCGTAACCTGGCCGCCTTCGAGGGTGAGCGGTCCGATGTAGTCACTTTGATCCCCCAGGTCAAAAACCCCGGAACTGTTCACTCTGACTGGCAAGGAGGTCGAAAAGATCTGGTTGTTATTCATGCAGCGCACGCGGTCGGTTCCAACGCCATCCCCGATGACCAGAGGTCCCTGCATCGCGCCACCGCTGACGGTCTTGGCCAGTTCCAGGGTGCCCGCGTTGACCGTGGTGGTGCCGGTATAGGTGTTGGGGGTCGCGCCAGAGTAAATGAGCGTGCCACTGCTGTTGGCAAACTTGGTCACCCCGCCGCTGCCCGTCATCGGGCCAGTGATCTCCAGAACGCAGAAGGAACTGTATGGTGTGATGGTGCTGTCAGCGTTGAGCGTGATCGGGCCGCCCCAGATGTTCGTGGTGGCATTCTCGGCGTCCAAGGCTCCCCAGATTGTGCTTAAGCCGGGACCGTTGAGGGTCAGGGCCTCGTTGGCGACGTTGAGACCGCCGAACATGACCAGAGAAGCGCCGTTGCTCACGACCGTGCCGCTACTGGTCGCCCCCAGGGCCAGGGAGTTCTCAATACAGAGAAGACCCTGGCTGGCTACGGTTTGACCGGAATAAGAGTTGGCAGCGGAGAGATAGAGCCGTGCGCTTCCGGACTTCGTGATGTCCGCCGTGCCGCTCACAACGGCGGGGATGAGGAGATCGCCGGCACAGTTAATGGTGCAGGTGCCGCTGCCGACGTTGATATGGCCGCTGATAGAAGAACCGCTGCTGCTCGCCGTGATCGTGCTATTAGCGCCGAGGCTGAGCGTGCCCGCTCCGGTCATCACGTCGCCGCCACCGTTCAGGGTGAGGCTGTTGCCGACGGTGTCGCTGTAGTTGTTCAGGTCGAACACGCCGTCCGAGTTAACGGTGATGGGGATCGCTGAGAGTTGAAACGACGCGAGCTCCCGCGCGATCGCGCTGCCCGCCACTCCGGTGTTATCTCCCACGGTCAGTGACCCATAGCCAATACCATAGTAGCTGCCTGACTTGGCCAGTTCGAGCAGGCCATCCTCAACCACGGTGGGACCGGTATAGAGGTTGTCGTTCGCGCCGGAGAACCGCAGCCGGCCCGGGCTGATCTTGGTGATGCCGCCCGCCCCGGAGATCGGGCCGTTGAGTTCCAGAGCGCCATTGGTTGCCACTTCGATGATCGCGTTGGCGCTGAGTGTGAAACTGGTGGACGACCACGAATTGGTATAACCATAGACGTAGATGGCCGGTAAAGAGCTGCTGTTCAGGGTCAGCGCCTCGTTGGTGATGTTAATTCCGCCGTTGATGTAGAGTCTGGTTGAATCGTTCAGGATGGTTCCGCCGTTGGTCGCGCCGAGAGCCTGGTCGGTGGCCAGCCACGCGTAGCCGGAATTGTTCGCGGTAAAGGTGCCAGTGAAGGTATTGGCCCCAAAGAACAGGACGCACAGCGAATCGTTCTTCACAATGTTCGCCGAACCGCTCACATCGGCATACAGGTAAAGATAGCCGCTGCCTTGGAGGGTGCAAGTGCCGCTGCCAATACTCAACCTGCCAGAGACCGAGGGACTGCCGGACACCGTGATGGTGGGGTTGGTCGCGAGGTTCAAACCGAACGAACCGGCGGCCACGTTGCCACCGTTCAAGGTCAGGCTATTGCCGATCGACTCACTCATGTTGTTGAGATCAAGCTGGCCGTCGCTGTTGATGGTGATGGGCATGGTGCCAATTTGAGCGCCGCTCAAGTCCCGCACCACGGCGGTGCTGGCACCGCCGACCCCGTCGCCAATCGTGAGCAAACTGCCCACAATTGACACATTTAAGACGGATTTGCCGAGCGCAAGCACGCCGGCATTGACGGCCGTCGCCCCGGAGTAGGTATTGGCGGTCGAGCCGGAGAAAGTCGCGGTGCCGGTGCCATTCTTCGTCAAGCCGCCCGTGCCGAGGATGCCACCTCCGGAAGTCACATTCCCGCTGCCGGAGAGGGTGAGCGTGAAGCCGCCATTGGTGAGGTTGCCGCTGAAGGTCAGGCTCGCCCCGGCGTTGACGCAGTCAAAGGTCTGGGCTGCGCCGAGAGTGATGGGGATCTCGATAGTGTTGGCACCGGGCGCCCCCTGTTGGCCGCTGACGCTGTTGGTCACCACGATGGCGGAGCCGCGCAGCGTGTAGCCACTTCCCGTGAAAGTGACGGACCTTAGTCGCAAACCGGCCATATTGTTGGTGTTGACCAGATTGATCGCCCCGCCCTGAAAGACCAGGTCGTCCCCGCTGACGGGGGCCACTCCTCCCGCCCAGTTCGCGGAAGCGCTCCAATAGCCACTGGAACTGCCGTCCCACGTCTTCACCGTCCCAAGGGCGGGTGTGACGAGCACCGCGCAGGCACACGCCAGCCAGAGCGCGGACAGCCAGCGGCGGAAAACACCTGGCCGTGCCGGCTGGCCAGAACTCCGGTTGGCGGTGGAGGCGGGGTGCGGTGAGTACAGATGTACCCTGATCCTCGCCTAATTTCCTCATCCCCTCAAAGAAAGTGAAGTGGGATGCAATTATTTGCATGTTTGGGGTTGACTATTACCTATAGAAAAGCTATATGTCATCCCCATGTCAGCCCGCTTGCCCCTGCTGCACAAGA
>CAIWJG010000085.1 GCA_903912925.1 uncultured Verrucomicrobia subdivision 3 bacterium
AAAACCGCCCTCTTGTAGGCCGGGTGCCCTCACCCGGCGTTCCCATCTCTCGTGTGGGAACTATTGTGTGGGAACTATTGTGTTGCTTGCCAGCCTCCCCGGCGGCATCATGATGGCCAGTGAGCCGGATAAACGACAGTAATGACCAAAGTTAAACCGATAATGATATGAGGACCAAACTGCACTATTTATTCATCATGTTGGCGGTGAGCGCCGGCGTTGAGCCAGCCGGGGCCCAATCGCCCGTCATCAGTTCCTTGAGCCAAAACGGGGTATTGGTCTGCACCAATTTGCAGCCCAGCACGGTAGCCAGTGTGGAATGGGCGTCGTCTTTGTCGGGGCCGTGGCAGACCAACTGGGCGGGGCTGGACGCGGTGGTTGTGGACGCGAACGGCAAGATCCAGGTGAGCGTGCCGATGTTTTACCGCGTCCGCGGGGTGACCAATACTCCGCCCCCCACGCCCCCTGGGATGGCGTTGATTCCCGCCGGGAGCTTCACGATGGGGGACACGCTGGATGGCGATAGCGATGCCATTCCCATCACGGTGAATGTGTCGGGGTTTTACATGGACACGAACCTGGTGAGCTACAGTCAATGGCAGGGGGTGTATAGCTGGGCCACGAGCCACGGGTATGTCTTTGTGAATACGGGTGTGGGCAAGGCGGCAAATCATCCGGTGCAGACGGTGGATTGGTATGACTGTGTGAAGTGGAGCAATGCGCGGTCGCAGCAGGCTGGGAAGACGCCGGTGTATTACACGGATGCGGTGTTTTCGCAAGTGTTCACGAATGGCGACAATGGAACTACGGTCTATCAGAATATGGCAGCAAACGGTTATCGGTTGCCGACCGAGGCGGAGTGGGAGAAAGCGGCGCGGGGCGGGTTGAGTGAGCAACGGTTTCCGTGGGGCAACACCATCTCGGAAAGCCAGGCCAACTACTATGGATATCCAAAGCCTCCCAATTCCGGCGGGTTTACGTATGATTTGGGGCCATACACTGGTTACAATACAAACTTTACCGGGGGCTATCCTTATACAAGTCCCGTGGGTTATTTTGCGGCGAACAGTTATGGATTGTACGATATGGCTGGGAATGTCCTTGAGTGGTGCTGGGACTGGTATGGGACGCCCTACGGCCAACCCAACACAACTAATCCAACCGGAGCGGGGCCAGGATCGGACTACCGTGTTCTGCGCGGCGGCGGTTGGAACTACAACGGCAGCGTCGCGCGGTGCGCCTATCGCAACAGCAGTTACCCATACTACGCCAGCGTCGTTATTGGGTTTCGTTGTGTGAGGGGGCTTTAATGTCCAATGCCGCTAGGATTTGAGCCCATGCCTTTCGGAGATTCCAGAGCTGAATCCCCAAGGGAGTCCGCCCCGAAGCCCAGCTACCCTGGGAGCAGCGGGTGGTGTCGGCCAACCCCAACGGAGTCGTGGCCCGATGGTGGAGTGGGGACACACCCCCGTTGAAGATCGCACGGACGCTGACCCAGGGTAGCCTCGCGGACTCGGCAACCCTGGGCTGGAGGACACAATCCCTTTGGGATTGCAGAAATCTACCAGCTAATCACACTATGGCCCTGTCGCCCCCTGCCGGGTGCCCTCACCCGGCGTTCCCATCGCTCCGCTATTGTGTGGGAACTATTGTGTTGCTTGCCAGCCTCCCGGGCGCTATAATGACGGCCAATGAGCCGGATAAACACCAGTAATGACCAAAACTAAACCGATAATGATATGAGGACCAAACTGCACTATATGTTCATCTTGTTGGCCGTGAGCGCGGGCGTTGAGCCAGCCGGGGCCCAATCGCCCGTCATCAGTTCCTTGAGCCAAAACGGGGTATTGGTCTGCACCAATTTGCAGCCCGGCACGCTAGCCAGCGTGGAATGGGCGTCGTCGTTGGCCGGGCCGTGGCAGACCAACTGGGCGGGGCTGGACGCGGTGTTTGTGGACGCGAACGGCAAGATCCAGGTGAGCGTGCCGATGTTCTACCGCGTGCGCGGGGTGACCAATAGCTCGTCCACCACGCCGCCGGGGATGGCGTTTATTCGCGCCGGGAGTTTCATGATGGGGGACACGCTGGATGGCGATAGCGATGCCATTCCCATCACGGTGAATGTGTCGGGGTTTTACATGGACACGAACCTGGTGAGCTACAGCCAATGGCAGGGGGTGTATAGCTGGGCCACGAACCACGGGTATGGTTTTGTTCATGCGGGTGCGGGCAAGGCAGCGAATCATCCGGTGCAGACGGTGGATTGGTATGACTGTGTGAAGTGGTGCAATGCGCGATCGGTGCAGGCGGGTTTGACGCCGGTCTATTACACGAATGCGGGTTTTACGCAACTGTTCACGAATGGCGACGATCCGACTACGGTCTATCAGAATTTGGCGGCTAACGGTTATCGGTTGCCGACGGAAGCGGAGTGGGAGAAAGCGGCGCGGGGCGGGTTGAGTGGGCAACGGTTTCCGTGGGGCAACACCATCTCGGGAAGCCAGGCCGACTACTATGGATATCCAAATCCTCCCCATTCCGGCGGGCTTACGTATGATTTGGGGCCGTACACTGGTTACAATACAAACTTTGCGATCGGGGGGTATCCTTACACAAGTCCGGTGGGTTATTTTGCGGCGAACGGTTATGGATTGTACGACATGGCTGGGAATGTCTATGAGTGGTGTTGGGACTGGTATGGGACGCCGTATGGCCAACCCACCACAACTAATCCAACCGGATCGGGGCCGGGATCGGGCGGCCGGGTGATGCGCGGCGGCTATTGGGACTACGACGCCTACTACGCGCGGTGCGCCTCTCGCAGCATCTACGACCCGCCGTCGAACGCCTACTACGCTATTGGGTTCCGGTGTGTGAGAGGGTTTTAGATTCTGTTCATTTACTCTTTGCGCACGATCGCAACGCAGGGGCCGATCCTCATCAACCCAATCATCTAAGCTGAACTGGCGCCGGGTGCGCTTAGATGCTTCCAAAAGCATCACCCCGGGTAATCGGAGCGCGGACATTCCTGTCCGCAACCGTGTGCTGGTCGGCAAGGAACGGGTCTGATAGACTGCGCTCCATGATTCTACTGACGAACACCGGCGGCGTGGCGATGACTAACTGCTTCCTGATTGCGGATGAAACCACCCGGCAGGCGGTGCTTTTTGACGCGCCGGATCACACGACCGGGCCGCTGCTCAAGCAGGCCGCCGAGCAGGGGTTGGATGTCATCGGGCTGTGGCTGACCCACGGGCACTTCGACCACTTTGCCGATCATGCCGTCGTGCGGCAGAAGTTTCCGGCGGCCAGGATTCTGCTGCATGTGCTGGATCAGCCCAAAGCTCAGCATCCGGAGGTGCAGACCCGTTTGTTTCGGCTCCCGCTGGTCATACCGCCGCTCAAGGCGGACGTGGACGTGAGCGACAACCAGAAGCTGAACGTTGGGGCGCTGGAGGTCGTCGTCATGCATACTCCGGGCCATTCGCCGGGGCATGTGGCCTATTATTTTCCCAAGGAACAAGTGCTGGTCGGGGGCGACCTGATTATTGGGGGCTCCATTGGTCGGACGGATCTCCCGGACTCGGCCCCCGAGCAAATGGTGGCGTCAATCCGCCGGGTGATGAGCCTGCCGGCGGCGACACGTCTGCTGGGTGGACATGGGCACCCCACGACGTTAGGGGAAGAGCGGCAAGACAATCCATTCGTGCAGGAAATACTCGAATCCGCACCTTAGCCTTTTGCCCCCTACCGTTAGCCACCTGTCACCAGCCGGTCATTTCGTGTATTTCGAGTATTTCGTGGTTTCAACTGCTATTCTCAGGTTCATGCTCGGCTAGTGTTGGTTGACGTTCGCGGGGCGTGCTGTAGGCTCGAAGCAAGTCATGATGAACCGTTTGACAGGGTTCTTGATGTGCGCCGTTCCGGCCTTGCTGATGCTGGCCTGCGGTCTGATGGTGCCTGCGCACTTGCGAGCCGTGGATACTTGCATCCTTAAAGAGGCTGGCAGGAATACCACCGGTTTGATCAAGCAGGGGCTGTCGTTCGTGGGACAGGGCAACCTGGGAGCGGCCAAGTTGCTCCTGCAGGCGGCGCAAGCTCAGGGGCTGCCGGACCCGCAGGGGCTGGGTCTGGCCATCAACAATTTGGCGCTGCAGCATCCGCGCTGGATGGTTTGGGGCGGAGGCGATGCTCGCCTGGACCGTTTGTTCGCCAGCGATCCCTATCTTCCCAAATCCGGTTCGGAACCTTTCACCGAATTCGTAGTGCGGGAAGACAATCGGACGGTGGTGCTCGGGCTTATGGGCGCCTCGCCGCTGCCAGTCGTCCTGGATCTGCTGCGGTGTCGCGCACTGACCAATACCGTCATTTTCTCCCCGTCGCAGTCCGCCTCTGGCCAGGTTCTGGACACAGCGCTGGCGGGTTGCGGACTTCTGCTGGAACGCGGGTGTTTGAGCGGAGGGCTAAGCAACGCCGTGTTCGCGATGGCCAGGACTGGCAATCGCACCGGGGACCCCGAGCGGCTGGAACAGGTGCTGATGGACCTGATGTCACTGGGACAGCGATTCAACTGGGGCGAGCTCGTGGCCTTCGTGGGCCCGATCCAGGACCCCGAGACGCTGCGCCTGCTGGCGGATTTGGTTCGCAAGAGCGAGGGGCAGTTGCCGGTGATTTTCGCCGCGGTGCAACTCTCCGGCAAGCCCGCCCAAGTGGCCGCCTATTTGATGAACTTCAGCCGGACCGGCGTCAAAGATCTGGGCGCCAGCCTCCGCTACGGGGCGGGAGGGGTGGATGAGCTCTTGCGGCGCAATCTGGGTTTGCATGGTTCCCGCTTCGGCCGGGAGACGGCGGGGCTAAGTATTTCTGGCGCCGTCCGCGCTTTGGCTGCGGAATTGTGCTGGCGGATGCCGTGGCTCGGGCTGACAATCAAGTGGCTTTTGTACCTGGCGGCGGGGTTCCTGCTGGCTGCGGCGCTGCATTTTGCGCGCCCGGCAGCAACGACCCTGGAGCAGCCGCTGCAGGTGCGCGGGTTTCACATCGCCCGCGAGATGTTATTTGCGCTGGGTTTCCTGCTCGTGGTGTTGCTCCTGAGCGAGCCGTTTCTCGCCCAGGAAAGCCAGAAAGTAGCATTTCCTTTCCGGCTGCGACTGCCTGCGGTGGGCAGCGTGGTCCCGGCGGGAACTACCAGTGTTAATCGAATAATTATGAACCAACTCAGTCCACTCAGTCTCTTGACCCTGCTGCTGTTCTTCGTGCTGCAAGGGCTGCTCTATGCCGCGTGCCTGGTAAAGCTGGCGGAAATCCGCCGGCAGAAGCTGCCGTCGCGTATCAAGCTGAAGCTGCTGGAAAACGAAGACCACCTCTTCGACGCCGGGCTTTACCTGGGCTTCGCGGGCACCATCATTTCGCTGATCCTGGTGTCGCTGGGCGTGATCCAGCCCAGCCTCATGGCCGCTTACTCCTCCACGTCGTTTGGCATCATCTTCGTGTCGGTGTTCAAGATCTTCCATCTGCGCCCGCTGCGCCGGACGCTGCTGCTCGAAGCCGAAGCCGCGCCCGCTGAGCCCCTGGCAGCGGCCGTCGCTCCCCGCTTTGTTTCGCCCACATGAACCGCTCCATCCTGATCGTCATTTGCGACTTCCTGCTGGTCAGCCTGCTGGCGTTCTCCACGGCTGACATCAACAAGACGACCAGCGAAGGGGTGCCGCCGCAGGCCAAGCTGAACCTCGCCACCAATCAGATGGACACCCGGCAGGACCTGGCGGCGGTGATGCGGCTGGCGCTGGAGCAGGAGCATAAAGGGCGCGAGCTGCTGGCGGGGGAACTGGCCAGGACACGCGAGACCGCAGGCCAGCAGCGGGCGCTGTTGGGCGAGCGCGAGAAGCAAGTGCAGACCTTCCGGCAGGAGCTGCAGCAGAAGGCGCAGCAAACGGTGCAGCTTGAGCAGCAACAGAAGAATCTCCGGTCGGAGCTGCAGCAGAAGGATCAGCAAACCACGCAGCTTGAGCAGCAACAGAAGAGTCTCCAACAGGAGCTGCAGCAGAAGGCGCAGCAGACCGCGCAGCTTGAGCAACAACAGAAGAACCTGCGGCAGGAGTTGCAGCAGAAGGCGCAGCAAACGGTGCAGCTCGAGCAGCAACAGAAGAATCTCCGGTCGGAGCTGCAGCAGAAGGATCAGCAAACGGCGCAGCTTGAGCAGCAACGGACGAGTCTGCAGCAGCAGTATGCGACCGCTCAGACCAATGTCCAGGCCCTGAACCAGCAGTTGCAGAGCAGCTCCACCGAAGCGTTGATGTCTAAAGAAAGACTGGCGGCGATGCAGGCGGAGCTGCGAAAGCAGGCGGAGCAAGCCGCCGCCGTCCAGCAACAGCTCGGGCAACTGGCCCAGAGCAACCAGTTGGTCCTGACCGAGAAGCAGCGCCTGGCTGGCCAGCTCCAGGTCGCCGAAGCCGAGAAGCGGCTGATCACCGAACAAGTCTCCCACATGCAGGAAGAGGTGAAAGCCGAGCGCGCGGAGAAGGCCAAGCTGGCCGACGGAGTCAAAGCGCTCGCCAGCAAGTCAGAGCAGTTGGCCCAGGAGATCAAGCAGAGCCGTCCGTTGGCCCCGAATACCATTTTCAACCAGTTTGTGACTAACCGCGTCCAGGCCACCTTCTGGGGCGTCCGCCCCGGCTTTCTCGGCCTGGAGGCGAACAAGCGCACCGAAACCCAGACGGTGCTGGTCACGGACGGCACGAATACGGTCGCCCTTTGTCATGTGCAGGACACCCCGCTGAGTTTCAGTCTGCCGGGCACGGACTGGCAGGGGCTGGCGGGAGTGCTGGGGCGTAACACGGTGTCTGTCCCCATTCGATCCCTGTCATTCTACCAACTGGATCCGCGCCTGGTGTTTCTGCCGCTCACGGCTGCGGAAGCCCGGGAGCTGGGCGGCGTGGCTTATCGCACCTCGACGGATCCCTACAAGTTTCAGGACGCGGTGTTGGTGGGGGCGCAGGAGGGCTATTACGGGGAATGCACCTTCCAGATTGATCTGAGCACGCCGCTCTACGTGAAGATGGACCACAACTCCATCAAGGGGCTGTTCGGCAAGTTTAACCCGTCGCGGGGCGACCTGGTGTTCAGCCGGACGGGCGAGTTGCTCGGGATCATGGCGAACAACACCTACTGCATGATGATCAAGAACTTCAACCAGACGGCGACGCTCCAGTTTGCCCAGGATGTGCGCCACCAGCAGACCGGGGAGACGCTGGCGCGGCTGTATTCGCTGGTTGCCGGGCTGCCGCCGAAGCTGCAATAACTCGAGCCGCACTGGGGTCGGGGTATCCGCCCCATCGAATCTACCGGCAAAACGGTAAATCCGGTGGGAAGCTTGAATAGACCGCCGCTGAAACCAGTCTTTGTTTATGTAAATGATAAGGCCGCCAATCACGACAAGCAACGCTATTGACAGCAGAGGCTTTTGTGCCATGACCATTCGATCGACGTCGAAGGCAGACGGAGTATTCAATACTAATGGGTGGGGGTTTACCCTGATTGAATTGCTGGTGGTCATCGCCATCATCGCGATCCTGGCCGCCATGCTCCTGCCGGCCCTGGCCCGCGCCAAGGAGACCGCCTACCGTATTTCCTGCACGAATTCCCAGAAGCAAATGGGCCTGGCGGCGGTGATGTACACAGATGATAACCAGGACCAATTTCCGCCGCGCTCGGCCATCGAGCGCTGGTGCGAGATGTTCCGGAGCTACTACATCAATACTAACCTGCTGCGCTGTCCCAGTGATCGGCCCGGGACCCCGGCTACCCAGGCAAGCGACCCAGTCAAGTATCCGGGTGATGCCGCCGCCCGCAGCTATATCTTCAACGGTTGGAATGATTACGTCAAAACCACCCTCGGTGACGCTGGGGTCCAGGCTTATATGGCGGACGGCAGCCAAGTCCACTTCAAACGCAGCAGCGTCCCGATCCCCAGTGACACGATCCTCTTGGGCGAGAAGAAATCCACCTCCGGGCATTATTACATGGATTTGCTGGAACCGGGCACCAGCGCCGATTTCCCGGGGCGGGTGCTGGGGAACGACGATACGGAATTGGAGCAGGGCCGGCACGCAGGGATGGGGCCGGGCACCCGGTCCGGCGGTTCGGTTTATGCCCTGGTTGACGGCAGCGCGCGTTACATAAGGTATTGGCGCGCGCTCGGGCCGCTGAACCTCTGGTGCGTACTCGAGACCAACCGCTCCAGCCCCGCTTACGCGATAACGCATTAGCCGATCCTGACGTCCAAACGCCTTCACGTTGCACGTTGCACGTTTCACTCACGTTGCAGTTTCTAAAGCATGACTACTGACGTCCAAGCGCCAGCGGAAGCTCGCCCAGCACCCAAATCGCGCGTTGCAAAAATCGTCCGTTGGGGGGCGCGCCTCACCAGCCTCCCCGTGCTGGTCCTGGCGCTGATATCGCTGCTGCCGACACTGGTTCATTTTTCCGTTTCCGCCCGGGACGATCGAATGAACGCCTTTGGCTTATGCGGCGTTTGTGTCGGCTTCCTGTTGGCCTGGCGCTGGCCGGCCGTCGGGGGCGGCATCGGCCTTGCGAGCATCGGGGTGATTGCCACCCAGGCCGAAGGCGGCTTGACCGGAGATCCGTTTTCCGTCGCGTTCACGCTCCAGGCCATTCTGTTCTTGATTTCCTCCGTGCTCAACTTCCGATCCGAACGGCCCGCGCCTCCCGCAATGGGTCTAATGAAGGGCGTTGCCATTGGCCTGCTGGCTATTTGCGTTATCGCGGGGGCGGTCATCATTTATCGCGGACCGGGGCCGACGCCCGTGCCCAAGGAGAAGGAGCGTTACCTTGGGGTCTGGGACAGCGGGACAGGCTTCCAGATCGAGCTTACCAGGGCCGGGGAGGCGAAAGTCACGCAGGCCAGGGACTCGAAAGTGGCCGCCTGCAACACCCCCGTTACACCCGGAGAAACCAAGGTCTTCAACGTGACGTTGCGAGGGGATGATTTCCTGGAATTGGTCAGTGGCGCCCTTGGCGATACCAAGGCCTACCGCATTCAGCAACGGCCGCACAAAGACGGCAAACAGGTGAAGATGACCCTCAATGCCAGTGATCCCTACCAGGGGACCAACGGCTTGGTCTTGGTCAGGAGCGACCCAGCCCGAAAGTGAAACGTGAAACGTAAAACGTGAAACGTGAAGGAAAGGCGGGGCGTAGGCATGAAGGAGCGCGGACATTCCTGTCCAATGCCGCTAGGAATTGGAATCTGGTCTGGAGGGTATCAGGCTCAGAACTCCTGGCACTGTGGAAACGGCGTGAGCTCAGTTCCCCCTCACCCCAGCCCTCTCCCCAGGGGAGAGGGAGATACCCAGCCCGACGCTCGCATAGCGTGCGCGTCTGCCGGCTCGTAG
>CAIWJG010000086.1 GCA_903912925.1 uncultured Verrucomicrobia subdivision 3 bacterium
AAGGAATGCGCCGACTAACGTCGGCGGCTACTCCGGTATTGAACCGCCGTGCCAGTGCGAGCACCTCTGGCCAATCCGCTTCACAGGAGCCGTTGACGACCATGCCGGCTACGCCTTCCCTCTGGAGCGCCTCGATGATGGCCTCGCGGTGGGGCGCCAACCGTTCGTCCTGCAAGTGGTTGTGGGCGTCGTAGAGGCGAAAGTTCATGCTTCAAACATCTTGGATCCAGTATGGTTCTTCTGGAATTATCGGGTGGATTTTCATTGCAAGCTCCACCAACACCGCTGCCGCTGCGATTGCCGCCACTGCGAGTACGCTTGCTGGTGGTGGTGCTGGTGCTCATATTGGTGGTGGCGGTGCTGCTGATGGTCCTGCTGCTGGGGCAAGGAGCGCCGCCCTGAGCAGTTTCCCTGCGTCCACCATATCCTGTTGGATTTGGAGACGGCGAGTGCGGAGGTCAGGGTGTTCGCCCGGGTTGGTCTGGCCAAGTACGAAGTGGGCCGCCTTAACAGGAGCAGGAGCGTCTTCAGAGCCAAACTCATGCTCCAAGCACCGAAGGGCATCGGGGCAAGCGGGGTTGTTTAGGCGGACCTCCTCGGCAAAGGCTGCAACGGCAGAGTGCGGGCCTTTGTCGTAGTGGAGCAGGGTGTAGAGAATGTCAAAGGCGTCTTTAGGTTGCTGGCGGCGGGCAAAGGCGCGAAGTTTCATAGAGAGGAAGGGGCCGACCTCACAGACCCTGGCTGTGAAGTGTTGCGTTGCACCGAAAAGGTCTATGCCAGCGACCTGGACCCGGCGGGCTGTGGCGAGCGCACGGTTCACGCCGGGCAGCACGTTGGCGGGGATGTCGTCCACGATGACGGTTCCCGAGGTGGCAGGGGGGCCTTCCGCGAGGAAGTCCACGAGTATATCAAAATCATTCACGGTTTTCACGAAACGTGGACCGCCGAAATCATCTGTGGAGAGGCGGAAGCCCTGTGCCTGGAGGTCCATGTGGAGGCTGCCATACTGGCCGTTAGAGGCGTTAAGCCCGATGCCGAGGTCAGTATCGAGCGTGACAGGACGGGGGAGGTCGCGCGAGGCCGTGAGGTCGCCACAAAGGTACTTGGGCACAAGCCCGCCAATGAGGACTAGATCGTCATGCCAGGAACCGAGGCCGGCCCAGACGGTGAGGAAGCCGCTTTCCGCGAGGGCAACGCGGGCGGGGTCGTAGCGGGTGTAGGTTTCGTATTTCATGGGCGACAAAATCCATCCCAATTGCGGAGGGCGGCAGCCTGGTCGGGACCCCGGAGGCCGGTGCGCTGGAGGTCTATGTATATTTGAGCATCGGTGGCAAGCGGCAGGTCCCGAACGGTTCGAGTCTCTAGAAAGACGCCTTCGTCGTCGGGCACGTGGAGCCAGAGTTTGCCGGCCTCCGTGACGGGGCGGAGGCCCAGTTGTTCCAACGTTGCGGCTTCCGGCAGGCGCGCGATATAAGCGGTGGTGAGGGGCGGTTCGGTATATGGATGGCGCAGCCACCCGGCGATCCATTGGGTGAAAGCAAGGCGCACGGATTGCGCTTTCGCCCACGAATGGAGCTGGAGGGCCGTTTCGAGCGGAGCGCCGCCGAACGCCGTGTAGCGCGTGGTGGTGTTACGGCGAGGGAAAGCGTCGGCTTTGACCCAAGCGTCAATGAGCCCGAGCGGATCATGAACCCGGAACTCGCGGGAGCCTTGCTTTTCAATAAAACCCTGGCTGATGAGGTGTTGAACGATGCGCGAGACAAGTCCCGAACTGGCGTTCGTGCGGTCAAGGAGTTCGCTTTGAACCCAGAGGCGGTCGCGGTCGGTGAGCAGGGTGCGGATGATGCGGGCGCTTTTGCCGACGAAAACGTTTCGAGGCTCCAACTGGAAGCGGAAATCGCGGCCTGGCAGTGGGCGACGATCCACGAGGAGGCCGGCCAACCGGATATACGCACGGCCGTTGAGGTCGATGGCCGCCAAGCGTTTCTGGCGGCAGAGGTCCAGAACGCGAGGTGACAGCTCCGGCACGACAAGCAGCGGTGGGTTCGGGGCGTCCCAAGCGGCAACTCGTGATGCCAGCTCCGGTATGCTGGGTTTGAGGAAGTATAGCGGTTTGAAGCGTTCGGAACGGTCGTCAAACCGCAGATCGAGCCACTGAGGCGGGGCGTGAGCGGACTCCGGCGAAGCATGCCACTGAAGGTCAGGGTCAGCTTCGATGAGCTGCCTAAAATGGTGGACCAGTTCGCTTTCGTAGCGAATATCTGCTTGTTTACTGAAATGCGTCGCATTCACTAGCTAGTAAGAAGTGCGCATTGCAGTAAATAATCAACATTATTTACTAGAAAAACATGTTTTTACTGAGCAGTAAGAATGCCATTTCTAGTAAACATTGGGTGTCACAAGTCTTCGCCGGCATCCATTGAGGCTGCGACGGTGAGGCACCTAGGGCTACCGCATGTACCAGGTCGTGATGCGCCGAAAATTCATCGTCGACGAATACGCCTCGGACGATTCCCAGATTGACCGACTGACAAAGCGCACTCCATTTCCCGGACCGGTCGCCCTTCCCCAATCCTCCAACTTGGAGGTTTGGACCCGTCGATTGCCACGCGGTTTTTTTACTGCAACCCGTCGCAATCTAGCGCACCATTATGCGACCTTTCGTCATGCTTTCGGAAACATTAGAGCTCGCAGCCGGGAAAGTGTCCTCTCCAGGACACCGCCGGGTGGACACTCCCCCGACGCCCGGCCCGCATCCCCGCCATAAATCTCCCCCGCCGCGCCATGGACTTCCAAAGACTCTTTAAGCTGCGGTTGGTGGTCGCTCGTTTCGGGGAAATGGACGGGGCCGAATGGTGGAACACCACGGGAGCCCTCTCCCGCATCGGCAACACCGTCCTCAGCCGCGGCTTCCCGCGCACCGACTTCTTCGCCCAGGCGAGAAGCGTTTTTGAAGTCGCCCGCTCGCGCTGCCGCGAAGTGTTCAACCCCCCGCGTTCCGCCACCCTCTGGGACCTGCGCACCGACCTCTTGGCGGCGATGAAAGCTCTCTGTTCGAAGCTCGCCGTTTGGTTCGGCGGCGGAGCGGAGGCCCTTGCCCACGGAATGGACATCGCCGAGGCTCCCCACGCGGTCACGTGGAAGGAATTCGACCTCTTCACTGCCGCTTGGCGGCAAAGCCAAACCGCAAGCACAGCCCAGGCTTGGATGGCTCAGCACTCCGCCAAAGTGGAGCGTTCCGAGTTAGAGGTTTACCGCGAAGTATTCGCCGCTGCTCTTCAACGCTACTCCGAGGCTCCCGGCCTGGTGGGACGAGAATATCAAAGCTGTCACCGTCTCGCAGCCACCACCAGCAGCGCCTTCGGGCCAGGAGCCGGACGGAGCTAAAGAGCCGCCACCGCGCTAGACGCTATGAACCTCTGCCAGCCCAGGCGCGTTGATCCGCAGGCGAAGGACCCACTCGAAGCAATCGTCCAGGCGTATCTGGATCACAACGCCGAGGCCGAGGACCGCTACCTCCAATACTACCGCATCCAGAAGACCATGGCAGCGGCTGTAGCCAAGTCAGCAATGGCAGAGCTGCCGGGCGGCGGGCGCTTCTCGCACCAGTGGAAAATTCCCCCGTCCGTTTTGTCCGAGGCCAAAGATGCACTCCTCAAAGCCGACTTCACAGCCGTTCGCTCGTTCGACGACCTGCACATTTTGGTTAGGAGGACCATCGGTCGAATCAGCGGCATCGGCCCACTGACCGTGTACGACACCGCTCACCGCATCGGCGCCTTTCTGAAACTCCGCCCTGACTTCGTTTACCTCCACGCCGGCGTCTGCTCCGGCGCCAAAGCGCTCGGTCTCGACTACCGGGCTGACAAATTGCCCATGAGCGCCCTTCCGCAAGCCTTCCAAAGGCTGCTGCCGGAGCAGGCGGAGGACTGCCTCTGCATCTACAAAGACGCCCTCAAGAACCTCCGGACACCCGCGTGAAGAACCAGGTTCCTGCCATCACGAAGCGTCAACTGCCGGCACTCAACGTCCTGCTCCGCGAATTCCATGCAACATTCGCCCCGGCAACCGCCGGGCCCACACTCACTGCACAGCACAAGCAGTTGCTCACCGACTTCGAGCGCGAGCACGCGACCTGGAAAAAGGACCAGGTTTTGATCGCCGAGGACTTTAACATCCTGCACACCATGCGACTCACCCGGAAAGAACTCTGCCATTCCGACATCCTCGCTTGGTTGCTGGACTATCGGCTGGAGGTTTTCGGTACCCACGCCCAGGGGAAATCCGGTTTCCGCCTTTTCCTGCAAAGGCTGGGTCTTCCACTGCACTACACCAAGGCAGACTATCGAGTCTTCCGCGAGGCGCCCGGCGAGGAGTCCAGACTGGACATTCTCATCGAGGCGGAGCGGCAGTTCGTCATCGGAATCGAGAATAAGGTTGATGCAGAGGAGGGCAAAGACCAAACACGCCGGGAGTGGGCTGATCTCGTGCGGCGCGGAAAGAAACAGTCTGTCTTGCCGTCCAGGGTAGATGCCTTCTTCCTGACCCCAGATGCGCTGGAGCCCGAAAGTCGGAGGTTCAAGGCCATCTCCTGGCGGCTCGTCGCCGACGTCTTCGAGGCATTCGCCCAGGAAGCCAAGCCACCGGCGGTCAAACTCTTCGCTCAGCATTACGCCGAAACGTTGCGCCGCTACGTTGCGCCGCAGACCGAGCCGGAGGAAGAAGATTATGAAAACACTGCATAAGCAGGACCAATGGCTAATAAAGCGCTGGGCCAAAGCCTGCCAACTGGAAGAAAGCATGAATTCGGCGCGGCAGCGTTACGCCGCTCTGTTCACCGAGGCCCACAAACACGTCAAGAAGTCCCACCCCGCGCTGGACAGTCTGAACTTGCACCTGGAGCCTCGCAACGTCCAAGGGTCGGGCGGCCAAGTCGCATTCTCGAAGACCACCTGGCCCACTCCCTGGCCGACGTGGCCCACCGGCATTTACATCTGGGGAATAACCCTCGACGAGCTCACCGCCGAAAGCCTCCCTGTTCCCCAGGCGTGCATCTGGCTGGCGTCAGCCAAAAAGGCTGACAAACGCATAGATGTCCTCCGTCGGCGCTTGGCCGCGAAGGCACCGCACATCTTCAAGAGCCGTCGGATTCAGTGGAACCAGGAGGACGAGGATGATAATCGGATCTGTCTTTGGTATGCCCTCCCAGAGGGGCGCGATGGCCTCCTCCAGATGCTGTCTAACAACGAACAATCCTTCGTTAATTGCATCGCGAAGCATGTTGGCCTTCTGGCGGCATTCATGCCGGTCATGGACGGTGTCTTGCTCAAACGAAAACCCAGCCGACCTTAGCCTCTAGCGCCGACATGCGTCCCGAAGCTTCGTTTCCTCTCCCCCAAGAGCCACCTGCCTTGGACGCTCTGCCGAGTCCGCAACGGAATCCCTTCTGTTGGCGTTCCCCGCCATCCGGCGGACGGGGTATCGGATGCCTGGATTTGAGGGGGGAACCGTACGTCCCAAGATGGGAAAAGTGGCACAGGAGTGGCAAAGGGCTCTCGTGGCGATCTCAGAGCCAAGACGCCACGCTCCAGCAAAAGCTTCGATAAACACGGCCTATTCTAAGTGGCGCGCCCGCTGGGACTCGAACCCAGGACCCTCTGCTTAGAAGGCAGATGCTCTATCCAACTGAGCTACGGGCGCATGTTATTGTTAACAAGCAACTTCCATTGATACAAAAGAGGTGGTTGACCCCGAATTATATACTGTTGTACTACACTTCCCGAATGGTGGCCCAAAATGGCCAGGCGGAGGATGGCGACCAGGAGACAACCTGGCAGCCGACACACTGCGCAAATATCGTCCGGCATATTCCATCGGAGATTTACTATGCCCGCTTGCGCATCAAAGGCAAGCTCATCTGGCGGTCCTGTCGGCGGGGGGCGCAACTCACGGTTTCGGGGGAGGATGCTGGAATCTGGGGTGGGGAATCAATCGGCCTGCCCTTCGCCGTTGAATTAGAGAAGCTCCCGCGTGAGACGCGGCTGGGGAGAGGAGGCCCCAATGCATTCTTCTGCCGCTGAACCCCAGGGGACAATGCGGACCCCTCACCCCAACCCTCTCCCCTTCTGAAGGGGAGAGGGAGGCGCTACGCCACGCTCCCCTTCTGCCGTTTAGGTAAGGAAGCTCCCGCGTGAGACGCGGCTGGGGAGAGGAGGCCCCAATGCATTCTTCTGCCGCTGAACCCCAGGGGACAATGCGGACCCCTCACCCCA
>CAIWJG010000087.1 GCA_903912925.1 uncultured Verrucomicrobia subdivision 3 bacterium
CCACCCTGAAACGCTGGCGAACCCTTTTCTGGGAGCGGCCAAAGCGCTGAACCGGCCTATCTCCAGCTCAGAGCGGCTTGATCTGGATGTTGCGGAAGGCGACCGGGTCGTTGTGCCCGGCGAAACCGAACGAGCCTTTGGTGCGGTCCTTGCCGGGATGCGCGCTATTGGCCAGGAACTCCTTCACGGTGGTTTAGGCCATCGTCCCGACGCAATCAATTCGGCTCGCAAGGCCGGCGAGTGGAAAGACCTCTTACTGCTGTCAGAAAAGCAGAGGGGGGGGGGTAACGCGCGTGATCACGGTGATTGGGGGACCATCCATCCCCAAGGCAAGGCAACATTGCCGGCATCAAGCGGACGGGCTTTGCCGGCGTGTAACACCACGCCGCGCACGAGCGCGGCATTGCGCTTCAAGGAATCGCGAAAGGCGCGAATCCCGGACGTGTCACTCGCGGTCACCTGGCTGCCGGCCTTAATCTCCAGCAGGACCCACTTGCCGTCTTGTTCCAAGATGAAATCCACTTCATGACCGGCGCGGTCACGCCAGAAATGCAGCTTGCGCCCCTGCGGTTGCAGGGCACGCCAGGTCTGTAACGTTTGAAAAAGGGCCTGCTCCAACCAGAAACCGGCATCCATGCGTTGCGTCAGGTCCGTTGAAGATTTGATTCCTGCGAGCGAAGCGGCGAGTCCACAGTCAGTCCACAACAACTTGGGCGCTTTGACCAGTGCCCCTGACGGATTGGTAGTCAGTGGCCGGAGGCGAGTGATCAGGCAGCCGGTTTCGAGCAGGTTGAGATAGCGGTGAGCGGTCGGATGACTGAGCGCGGCGTCGCGGGCCAGGTTGGCTTGATTGAGCAGTTTGCCCGTCCGCTGCGCGGCGAGAACCATGAGGCGCTGGAAGTCCGGCAGGCTTGCGACCGCACTCAACTGGCGCAAATCGCGTTCCAGATAAGTCTGGCTATAAGCGGCAAACCACAAGCCACGATCGGCTTCCGAGTCAATTTGCAACGCCGGCGGGAACCCTCCGCGGAGCAACCAGGCTGGCCAGTCGCCCGGCTCATCGGGCCATTCCCGCCAATCGAAATCAGCAGCAAACAAGCGGTCCAACGGCGTTAATGCACCCTTTCGCTCCTGCCACTCGGCGGGACAAAATGAAGGCAATTCCAGATAAACTGCGCGGCCAGCCAATGTGTCTGCGACGCGTTGCATGAACAGGAGATTGGCGGAGCCGGTCAGAATGAAGTCGCCCGCCCGGCGGTGCAGGTCCACGGCGCGTTTGACCGCCAGCAAGAGCTGCGGTGCCCGCTGGACTTCATCGAGGATGACAGGTCGAGTCGCGAGCAGCGAGTCTGGATCGCGCTCGGCCTGGTCAAGCACGCCGAGGTCATCGAGGGTAAAATAAGGGCGCGCGGGCTCGAATGACCTGCTCAAGGTGGTCTTGCCCGTTTGTCGAGCGCCCGTCAGCAGGGTGACGGGGAGCACCCGCAGGGCCGCCTGCAGGTTCCGCAAGAACCAGCGTGGTTTGATGTTGTCCATGGCATGCAATAAATCATTGCACGCTGTGAAATGCAATAGGCAATACCATGTTTCCAGCAATTATCACTATGGCCATGTCACCCCCGCCGGGGAATGGCGCTTACATAAGCTCATTTTGCCTTACGAAACGTCTCAAAAGCCCAATGATTCTCGCACTCGATGGCCTTATGTAAGCGCCATTCCCCC
>CAIWJG010000088.1 GCA_903912925.1 uncultured Verrucomicrobia subdivision 3 bacterium
GTTCCCCCTCACCCCGGCCCTCTCCCCCGGGGAGAGGGAGACACGCACTCCGTCTTTCGACCATTCCCGGCGCGCTAGGTTTGTGGACGCGCTGTCGGCCATTCTCCCTCTCCCTTGGGGAGAGGGCCGGGGTGAGGGGGAACGGAACACCCGCAGCCCACCTCGCGCCCTGCAAATGGAGGTCCAAGGTTGGCTCATGCTTCTTTTCCTCCCTGAGATGCCCGAAGGCTTTTGCAGGGGCCCGGCTGGCAATAATCAGGCAGCGGGTGCGGAGCCCGTTGCTGAAGGGTGCTCCAGATGCTGTCCCGGATGGCTTGCTTCTGTCCGCGCAGGTGTGAATTCCAGAAACGCATTACCTTAATCCCGCGAGCCTCCAGCCAGGCGTCGCGCATCGCATCCAGTTTCTTCTGCGCCGGGTAGCCGTGCCCGAAACCGTCCAGTTCAATATTCAGACAGGCTTCCAGGCAGAAGAAATCCAGGATGTGCGGGCCGAAGGGATGCTGCCGACGGAACTTGTAGCTGGAGAAACGCCGGTCGCGCAGCCAGCTCCAAAGCAGCTTCTCTGCCCACGTGTCCCGCTTGCGCAGCGTTTGGGCGATGGTCGTTAATTTGGGAGGTTGCACGAGGGTTGCCTAGTTGGTTGCACGGGCAGCAGGAAATCCGGACGACCCGTTCCCCCTCACCCCGGCCCTCTCCCCAGGGGAGAGGGAGACACCTACTCCGTCTTTCGACCATTCCCGGCGCGCTAGGTTTGTGGACGTGCTGTCGGCCATTCTCCCTCTCCCTTGGGGAGCGGGCCGGGGGGTGGGGGAACGGAACACCCAAATGCCTATCGCATTCAAATCCCCACTAGCTTTCACCCAGTTGTTTGATGGCAGGGTCATTTTCGTTCCTCCGCGCGGCGGAACTTCTTGCCCGGGTTGCAGATGGTCAATGGATCGAAGGCGGCGCGCAGGCGCGCCATACAATCCATTTCCTCGGCATTGAACATGACGGGCAGGTAATCCAGCTTCTCGACGCCGACGCCGTGCTCGCCGGTGATCGAGCCGCCCATCTCAATGCACATTTTGAGGATGCGGCCGGCCAGGGCCTCGGCCCGCTTGAGTGCTCCCTCTTGTCGGCCATCATAGACAATCAGCGGATGCAGGTTACCGTCGCCGGCGTGGAAGACGTTGGCACAGCGCACACCCGACTCGGCCGCAAACTTGCCGATGTGACGCAGGGCCTCGCCGAGCCGGCGCCTCGGCACCACACCGTCTTGGACAATGAAGTCGGGTGAAATCCGCCCGACGGCACTGAAGGCGCTCTTGCGGCCTTTCCAAATGGCCAGTCGCTCCTCGCCGTCGCGAGCGGGGCGCATTTCCACGGGGCCGCTGGCGCGGATAATCTCGTCCAGCCGCACGCGGTCCACGGCGACGGCTTCGCGCGGCCCTTCGAGTTCGACGATCAGGACGGCCTCGCAGCCAGGCGGGTAATCGGCGTGGACCGCAGCGACGGCCGCTTCGAGGGCCAGCGCATCCATGATCTCAATGGCGCCGGGCAACAGGCCTCCGGCGATGACGGCTGAGACCGCGTCCCCGGCCTGTTCGAGTGTGCGATAGCCGGCGAGGACGGTGTAAAAGCATTCCGCCCGGGGCAACAACTGGAGCGTGATCTCCAGGGCAATGCCGAAGAGCCCTTCGCTGCCGTTGAAGAGGCCGCACCAGTCCGGGCCGATATGCTCGCGGCTGGGGCCGCCCCACTCGACGACTTCGCCGGTGCCAAGAACGGCCTTGATGCCGAGCACGTGGTTGGCGGTCATGCCGTATTTGAGGCAATGAGCGCCGCCAGAATTGAAGGCGACGTTGCCACCGATGGTGCAGATCAAGGCGCTGGACGGGTCGGGCGCGAAATGCAGCTTGTGCGGCGCGGCGGCCAGCGATACCTGGGCGTTCACCACGCCCGGTTGGACCACGGCAATCCGCTGGGCGGGGTCCAGCCGCAATATGCGGGTGAGACGGTTGAGCGCGATGACGATGCCGTCGGCCACGGGCAGTGAGCCACCGGACAGACTCGTGCCGCTGCCACGCGCGACAAAGGGGAGCCCCTCTTTGTGGCAGAAGCGGACCAGGGCGACCACTTCGTCCGTGGTCTCTGGGATAGCGACGGCCAGCGGAGTTGTGCGAAAGGCGGTCAGCGCATCGCTCTCATAGGCGGCCAAGTGCTCCGGGCGCGTCAGCAGGTGGTCGGGCGGGAGCAGCGCGGCCAGGCGATGGAGGGCGTCAGACATAGTTGCAGCCCCGTAGGGACGGTTGACACAGGGGTGGTTCAGTCATCCCTCCGGGATGAAGATGTTGAAACCCTAGCCTGGGTAGCGCGTCTCCCGCGCGATGCGCCCTCAAGGCGTAGCCGCCGACGTCAGTCGGCGCATTCTTACCGCTCGCGAGATAGCGCCGA
>CAIWJG010000089.1 GCA_903912925.1 uncultured Verrucomicrobia subdivision 3 bacterium
GGCGGCCAGCAGGGCTTTGACATCGCGCAAACGCCAGGTTCCCTTGGCCAAGGCCCGCTCGCAGGCCCGATTGACCGCCGGGAAGGAATGGCGGTCGATCAGCCCCACCAACCCCATCAACGTGCGCAGGCCCCCAATGCCCCGATTGGTGGCCACCGCGGTGGCCCACTGCTCGCACGAGGCACCCAAGTTGCAAGCGCGTTTGAGCCAGTAATCCATATTGGCCTGAAGGCTGCCCTGACCACCGCCGATGCCCCGGGCGTTGGTGAACTGACCTGGTTGGATTCGCCGATGAACCTGGATTTGCTTTAACCCCCCGGCCTTATCCTGGATGAAAATCCGAACCTCCCGACTATCGAACCGAGCCCACACCTCCCGATCCCCATATTCCGGCGGGACGTGATAGTAGGCTTTGGCCACCTCGACATGGCCATCGCGATGCACCCTTCGGGGTGCCTCCTGGAAGCAAGGGAAGAGCGAGGCGGGCAAGGGCGTCAGGCAAGGCTGCTCCAGACGGAACCGTTCCACCACCTGGCACTTGGTCGTGCCATGAATGCGCACATCGGCCACCGTTTCCTCCCAGTGCCGCAGGAACTGGTTGACCTCGGCCAGGGTGGCGAATTTGCGGCCAGCCAAGGCGTTGTTCTTGACGTATTTGACGCTGCTTTCGACTTTGCCTTTGTGCTCCGGAACCCTGGGCAAGCAGGGCAATATCGTCGTGCCGTAATGACGGGCAAAATCGATCAGCTTGGGATTGAGTTCCGGATCGGCCCAGTCGGCTTTGAGAACGGCCGCTTTAAGATTATCCAAATTGATGGTCAAAGTCCCCCCACCGAAATGGCGGAACGCATTTTCCAGACAGCGCAGGAAGGTCTCGGTGTCCTGCCGGAGCACCGCCTCACTGTAAGCCTTGCGCGAGTAACTCAGGACGATCCGGAAAATCCACGTCTTGCGTTTCTTGCCGTCGGCTCCGGTCAGGGTGGGACCCGTCCCAAAATCGACCTGCACTTCCTCCCCCGGCTGAACTTCGATCCGCTGCACCAGCTTGGGATCAGTCTGGCGCACCTTGTGCACGTAACGTTTGACCGACTGGTACGAACCGGTAAACGCGTTTTCCAAACGCAAATCCTGGTAGATCCGCTGCGCCGTAAGTCCCGTCTCGACTTTCTTTAAGATCCAATCCGCGTGGACAAAGCAGAGGCTCTGGCGCCCAGTTTTCCCGGCGGTCGAAAGCGGGTCAGTTTGAATCTTCGCCCCGACGGCGCCGGCGGTCGAAAGTGGGTCAGTTTGAATCCCGGAGCCAGGGGACAAAAGCGGGGCCGATTTTAAAATCTGCTCTGCGATCGGCCCTGGATCAGCCGGTTCCAAGGTCCGAACGTAGTTGCGGACCGTATTGCGGCTGACCTTGAGCTCGCGGGCGATCCTGCGAATCCCCCAGCCCAGCGCGGTTAAATTCCTGATTGCTTCTTGTTCTTGCACCATGAGTTTGTTGGCCATAAAAACCGCACATCCTCCGGGAAATCCGGAAAATATGCAGCTTTCGGCCGCGCTCAGGGTGGGTCAGTTTGAAGCCTTCCATTTCGACCCGAGGTGGGTCAGTTTGAGTGACCGCTGACAGTTTTCAGGAAGCCTTCCATGATGTCGATCCGACTTATTTGGGTCCTCCGCAGTTGGTTCAGATCCTTTAGCATCTTGTAATGGACCAACATTTTCCCAAGTTCCACGATCTTAATGTGGCCCTTGGCCGTGCTCCAGAGCTGCCCCTTGGCCAAAGCAGGTGACGATTCCTTCCGATTTGCTTTCATTTTCAATTGTATGAGGTTCTGAATGTTCGATCTTCGCTTGCATTACCCAAATCATTATCGGTTTTGCTTGGTTGGGTGCCCATAGTCGTGCGTGCTCCTTAGCCAAGGTTGTGCCATTGCTCCCGCACGCGGGCAAATGCGCCAAGTTCAGCTCGACGGAGTCATCACCGCAAACCTCGCAACTGCCGTGTCGCCAGCAATATCGGGGAGGATTTCGATTAAGCTGGGTCAAGATGTGCAGGCCAAGTTAAGGATTTCCGCACCTGGGTCCTGGCCTGGTTGACCGTGCAAAATGCACAGTTCGGCCGTTGTTATTCATGCAACTTGCATGGTTCCGGGAAGCTCAGCGCCACGATGAGGCTAATCAAGAACACCCTAAGAAGCTCTCAGTCAGGGCTTTACACGAATCGACGCAGCGTTGGCCCTCGTTAAGCTAAAAGCGTGCAATGACCGTGAAAACCAATAACACAAAGAGCGCAATGACGTTGGGTGACTTCATTGCAGGCGCTTATCGCGTTTGGGGTGCGCGCCGGGCGAAAGGACTTGTATGGCTGGCCGTCAATGCACGGCTGGTTGAGTTTCGAGGGCCACAGCGCTTGGTGATCTCGGAGAAACATCATGAATACCTGTCATTCAAAGCTAATGCCCAGTAATTCGAGGCAATGGGAACCGCCCGCTGCATTTTCGGTTCCCGCGAGGATATCCGGGCCGTCCAGGACGTTGCTGGTCGTGGATGACGAGCCGCTGATTCGCGAATTGGAGACAGAGATTCTGCGTCGGCAAGGTTACACGGTGCTGGAAGCCGCAAATGCCGCGGAAGCCCTGCGCGTGGCGGCCGCCACCAGAACGATTCATCTGCTGGTCACTGATTTTTGGATGCCAGACCTTGATGGTTTGGAACTCGCCCGCCGATTCCGGGCGGTGCATCCGAAGACCCCCGTTTTGATGGTTTCCGGCTCATTGCCGCTGCTCCAGGACCGAGCTGAGGAACTGGACCGCCTCACGTTCCTGCCAAAGCCATTCCACTTCGGTGAACTGCTCCACAAAGTTCGCACGCTGCTGGACGCCGCCACTCCACTTCCGATACGAAAACCGTGGCATTGCGATTAGCGTGGAGCATGCGCCCTAGACATCGTGCATTCTGCATGGTAAGAAAAAGGTTCCTTCATTGGCCGGACGCGTGTGCGCTCGACTCGACGCGGGGAAGCGCATGATTTACCGATTTCGACACGGGATTATTGAGCCCTTGGGCCTGCTCTGGCTGACCCTCACGGTGGCCAGCGTGGTGATTGGGGCGGTGGCGTGGAGCCGCTTTTCCCACAGCATCGACGCGACGGCCGAGGCCGAGGAGATCCGGGAGTCGATTGCGCAGATCTTCTCGATGTTGCGGGACGCCGAGGCCAGCCAGCGAGGTTTCCTGCTCACGGGCAACCCGACTTACCGGGAAGCCTTCACAAAAGCGGTCCATACTCTTCCGGAGGCTTTCCAGCGGCTGGCGGCGGCGGGGAGGCACGACGCGGCGGAGCAAGCTGACTTAACCGAATTGCGTCGCCTCGCTGATATTGAACTGGCGGAGCTGCGACAGAAGATTGAGTTGTACCCCGGGAAGGGTCTCACGGGGCCAGAGGCAGCCGCCATTCCTGCGCAACTCGAAACAACCATGGAGCGCATCCGCGAGATGATCAAACGGCGCCGTGACAACCGGCTGGATCTGATCTCCGCCGCCGGATCGACGACCCGCCGCCAAATGAAGCTGGTGCATCAAATGACGTGGATGGCCGGGCTGCTCGGTATTGGGGCGGGGGTGATCGCGTTCTATTTCTACCGGGTTGATTACTTCCAGGAACGAGGGCGGCGGCAATTGCTGGAAGAGAAGTTGCAGGCAGAACAATCGGTGCGGGAGAAGAGCGCCTTCCTCGCCAACATGAGCCATGAGATTCGCAGCCCCATGAACGCCATTCTCGGCTTCAGCGAACTGCTGGAGCCAGACGGGCTGACGCCGAAGCAAGCGCAGTATGTGCGGGCCATCCGCGACAGCGGCGCGGCGTTGCTGCACCTGATCAACGACATTCTCGACCTGTCCAAGCTGGAAGCGGGGAAGTTGGAATTGCACCCCGACCCGACGGATTTGCGTGATTCGTGTGAGTTCCTCCGCACCGTTTTCGGCGAGCAGGCAGTGACGAAATCGCTCCAACTTCAGTTCGAGATCTCACCCAACCTGCCCCGAGCGTTGCTGCTGGATCGCCTGCGGTTACGCCAGGTGCTGGTGAACCTCCTCAGCAATGCCATCAAGTTCACCGAGCGGGGTTCGGTTAAGACCCGAGTATCCTGGGAGCCCCAGGGAGTGGGCCGCAGCGGGACGCTGTTGATCGACGTCGAGGACACCGGCATTGGAATCCCGGCTGAGGAACTGGAGGAGGTTTTTAAACCTTTTGTGCAGGCGGTAGCCCGCCAAAAGGCGGAGAAGGAAGGGACCGGCATTGGGCTGACGATCGTGAAGCGCCTCACCGAGTTGATGGGCGGCAGCCTGACCGTGGACAGCAAAGTTGGCAAGGGCACGATCTTCCACTTGCGCTTCGCGAATGTTCCCGTCTCGGGGCGTTTGCCGGTGGGAGACCACGCCGAACCGGGCGGAGCGGTGGACTTCAACGACTTCGCGCCGGCCACGGTGCTGGTGGTGGATGATAACCCAACCAACCGGGCCTACATGGCGGGCATATTTGAGAAGACCCATCACCAGGTCCATTATGCCACCAACGGTCGGGAAGCCCTGGCGTGCCTGGCGCACACCCGGCCCGATGTGGTATTGCTCGATATCCGAATGCCGCTGATGGACGGGCGCACGGCCCTGATGGAGATCCGCAAGCAACCGAGCCTGGTATCATTGCCCGTCATCGCGGTGACGGCGTCGAGCAACGCCGGCGAAGAGTTGGAGCTGCAAAGCCAGTTCAGCGGCTACATTCGCAAACCCTTCTCGCGCCAAACGCTCTTCGCGGCGCTGGCCCAGTTTCTCCAAAGGGAGTCGCCCGGGAATGGGTTGGAAGCGCAGACTCTCGGGCCAACTTTCGCGACGATTCTCACCCTCTCGCCCGACCAGGCCGCTCAGTGGCAGGAACTCGCTCTCGAACTGCGCCGCCGGGAGGCCACCGAATGGCCGGTGTTGCGTGACACCCTGGCGGTGAATGAGACGCGCGCCTTTGCTCACAACCTTTTCACCCTCGGCCAGGCGGCCCAGTGCGCCCCGCTGACGACTTATGCCGCCGCGCTCACCACGTTCGCCGACGCCTACGCCATCGGCCAGATGGAAGGTCAACTCGCCGCGTTTCCGAAACTGATTGAGTCTATTGAAAGGTCTTCGAATTAGAGTGGGAAGCTATGCAAACAAGCGCCGCAGCCGATGATTTTCGCGTGGTGTGTCTGGGCGGTTCTGCCGGGGGGCTGCAAGCCTATATGGACATTCTCGGCGGTCTCCCTGCTAACACCGGGATGGCCTTTGTGATCGCACCGCATAGGGCGCTCGAGAACGCGCATTTGTTGCCGCAGCTCCTCAGCACGGTCACCAAAATGCCTGTTTTGGAGGTCCAGCACGGCATGCGACTCGAACCAAACCGGGTATTCGTAATGCCCCCGCGCATGGACTTGACCACGGCCGGCAATGTGTTTCATCTACGGTCAACCTCAAGGCCACCGGGCTGGCCTAAGACGATCAACATTTTCCTGTGCTCGCTGGCGGAGACGGCCGGACAGCGCGCGGTGGCCGTCATTCTCTCGGGCTTGGACGGCGATGGCAGCGCCGCGCTGAAGGCCATCAAAGCTGCTGGCGGGTTGACGTTTGCGCAATCCGACGCAGCCTACGACAGCATGCCGCGCAGCGCGGTTGAGACCGGCCACGTCGATTACCTCATGCCGGCGGTTGAAATCGCAAGGGCATTATCTGCTTTGGCGCACGAACCTATACAGGATGCCACAAACCCGGATAACGCAGGACTTGCAGTTTAGCGTCGTCCGCGAAATTAGAACCCGCCGCCACCGGGCGGTAATACTACAACCATTTTGAAATGAACACCCCCATTCCAGTAACGAACACGGGCTGCCTGCTGGTCGTCGATGACCAGGAGTCCAACATCCAGGTGGTCGGCGCTGCCCTGGGCAGACTCGGCTTCGAGATTTTGCCCGCCACCGGCGGGTTGCAGGCTTTCCAACGGCTGGCGGTGCGCCGACCCGACCTCATCCTGCTCGACCTTTTGATGCCAGAGATGGATGGATTCGAGGTTTGCCGGCGAATCCGAGAGAATGCTGATTGGACTGAGATTCCGATCATCTTCCTTTCTTCGGCAGACGACAAGGGCCTGATCGTCCGAGCGCTGGAAAGCGGTGGCGTGGACTACATCACGAAGCCCTTCAACCACGCCGAGTTGGTGACGCGCGTCCGCACCCACCTGGCGCTCAAACGGGCCCGCGACGAGTTGAAGCAACTCGCCGAGGACCGGGATGAATTGCTTGGCATCCTTACCCATGACCTCAAGAACCATCTGGGCGGCATGGACATGAGCGCCCAGTTGCTCCGCGACCGCACCGAAGCGATGGCGGACCCGAAGCTGCGGCTGATGGCCGAGAACATCTCGCATTCGAGCAGCCAGATGCTTGCCTTTGTGAAGGAATTTCTGGCCAATGCTTCGGCCGATCACGGTCTGAGCATCAAGCTCGTGCCCACTTGTCTCAAGCAGGCAGTCTCCCGCTCGGTCCAGCAACATCAGGAGGCGGCCCGGCGCAAGCAACTCGTCTTTCACACGGCGATCGAGGGGGACGCGGCTATCGTGCAGGCGGACCTCGCCGCGCTCAGCCAGGTGCTGGATAACCTCCTGTCCAACGCCATCAAGTTTTCTCCGCCCGGCAAGCAGATTCGCCTCACGGTCTGCCCGCCGGGCGCCAGCTACGTCGAATGCCAGGTCCAGGATGAAGGGCCCGGGTTCACGGCCGAGGACAAGACCCGGATGTTCCGCCGCTATGCACGCCTTTCCGCGCGGCCCACGGGCGGCGAGCCGAGCACCGGCCTGGGCCTGAGCATCGTCAAGAAACTCGTGCTGGCGATGCAGGGTGAATTGGCTTGCGAAAGCACGCAGGGCAACGGCGCCACGTTTACGTTCCGCCTGCCGCGAACCACCGGCAAACACTAATTGTTAGGGATCAAGAACATACTAAACTACCCTTAAAGGCTTAATCGTTATGTCCCACCATGGCAGTTCGTCTGAACGCGACAACCGCTTTTCAAGCTCCCGCTTCTCTTTGCCGCAAAGTTTGACGCCCTTCCGGTAAACGCC
>CAIWJG010000090.1 GCA_903912925.1 uncultured Verrucomicrobia subdivision 3 bacterium
CCGCCCGGTTCGGCCAGCCCAGCTCCGGCCAGAAGATCTTCCTCGTCACCTGCCAGACGAAGAACGGCTGGAAAGCCCAGGACCACTTGACCCGGGCCATCGTCCCGCCCCGCCCGCTGCCCGGCCAACCGCCAAGCAACCAGGAAACGAAGATTGAGCCGGCCCCGGCGACCGGCACGCCCGAGCCGCAACCGGTCCCCGCCAAGGCCGCTTTTTCGGCTATTCGCGCCGTGTACAAGGGGAGTACACCGGATGCGCAAGGGACGCACACCCTTTTGCAGCGTGAACATCCGGTGAGCACCCTGTGTGCACCCCTTGTACACGGTGTTCAGGTGGTGCTGGCCAGGCTCCGGACGCTGGTAATCCCCGGAACGCGCCTTTGACGCACCAACTCGCCCAAGTCGTCAGCCGTCAACGGCTAACGCCGCTGAAACAGGCGGGATGAACAATGTGAGCTAAACGCGCCGCCAAAGAGAACCGGGTTGCAGGATCGCCGGAGCCATTCCCGGGCCGGGCAGGGCGTGACCGATACGCTCAACCCTGCGCCGATGCTGGCGCCTCCTTCGTTGCGCGACCCGGATGACCTGCCGGTCCTGACCTGTGCGATCGCTGCTGGAGTGGTCGCGATCAGCCCCGGCGACAAGGGCCTGTTGAGCCCAAAGTCTTTCGAGGGCACCAGCAGGCGAGGAAGGGCCTCAGCCAGGGGGCTTGCCTGCGCCTTTGGCCGACCTGGGCCTGACACGATAGGGGCGGGGCGTCTCTGCCAGATGGCTGCCAGGCGTTTGGTCGTCTGGCATCAATACCGGAAACCCCTTCATGTAATTGGGATTGGAGGCCAAGGCCTGCGGCAGCCTCCGGTTGCGCGCCCACGCCAGCTCGAGAATCGGCAGCGGCTTGTCGTGTAGCTCGGGCGGGGATGCGTGAGGGCGCGTCCGGAAGCCGCTCGGGGGCAAAGGCGTGGTTGTTGTCGGAGCCGACGAGGTCGAGTTTGAGGGTTTCGACCAATTCAGAGCGGATCGCGGGCGAATTGTTCATGGTTTTTCCCTGGGGAACTTGACCAGAACGAGCACGGCTTGCGAGAGAAATTTGCAAGCGGAGGGACTGACGGGACGGTCGGCTAAACCTTACCGATTGGCCAATTGATCCAATAAGAGGTCTCGTTTCTCTGGAGAAATCCAACCGCGATTCGAGAGATGGTGCGCCAGTGCGTTGGTGCTCACCTCGAGAGTCTTCGCCGTGGTGAGTAGATCTTCAAACGACGGGCGGGAGGCCCCGCCGCTTGTGCCAGCAAATGCCCTTTCCACTAGAACGTCGGGCATCAGGAGCATGGCAGCGAAGGCGTTGGCCCGTTTCTCAAGCTCTATGGGAGCCCAAGGGCCGGAGATAAGTGCGAGCTCTGTACCAGCTCTGCGATCGTAGAGGAGGTGGCACAGTTCGTGGGCCAACGAGAACCGCCGCCCGGACGGATATTTATTCCGCGGATTGCAGGTGTTCAGAAGAATCAGG
>CAIWJG010000091.1 GCA_903912925.1 uncultured Verrucomicrobia subdivision 3 bacterium
CCCCTGGGGAGAGGGCTGGGGTGAGGGGGAACTGGGCCGCCGGACTGACGCTGCCGTCCAAAACGTCTTTGGCACGCGTGAGACCGAGCCTCAAATCCTGGCGGCATTGGACAAGAATGTCCGCGCTCCGAAAAATCTAAGCTGCGCACTTAAGGCGACAGGCGCTCAATCAGCCAGGTCTTATCTGGCTGCCGGCTGTAGCGAAAGCGATCGTGCAGGCGGTTGGGCCGTCCCTGCCAGAATTCCATGCGCGCTGGTGACAGGAGGTAGCCGCCCCAAAAGGGTGGTCGGGGGATCTCCTTGTTCGTGTATTGCGCTTCCAGTTGCCGCCATCTCTCTTCGAGGGCAGCCCGGTCCTTAACGTCCGTGCTTTGCTTGGAGGCCCAGGCGGCCAGGCGGCTGCCGTGGGGCCGCGATCGGAAATACGCGTCCGATTCTGCCGGAGGTAACGGGCTGATTTCCCCCGCAATGCAGACCTCGCGCTCCTGTTCGGGCCAATAGAGGACCAGCGCTGCGTGCGGATTCTCGGCCAGCTCCTGTCCCTTGCGGCTCTCGTAATTGGTGAAGAAGATGAACCCGCGCTGGTCCACGCCTTTGAGCAAGACCACGCGCGCCGAAGGCCGGCCCTGCTTGTCCGCGGTCGCCAGCGTCATCGCCGTCAAGTCAAGCAGTTCGGCGCCCGACGCCAGCAGCAGCTTCTTATACAGCTTGATGAAGATCTTCCGAATCCGCCCGCTGGCGCGCGCGCCCATCGCCTGATCGAACCACCTCTGGAATTGAGCGATGGGGTCCGCTGCCAGGTCGCGCCGCCGCAAACCGGTCAGGTTGTATTCTCGCCGCAAATCCGCGATCGCCATAATCCCAGCAGGTAAGCCCTGGAAACCGGTCCGCTTTACTTGGGAATCATGCCCGTGTTGCGCGCGTAATTGAACAGCCCACCCGCATCCACCACCGGCCGCACATCGCCCAGGGGCTTAAACTTATAGACCTTGCCCGTGCTCTTGGCCGTCACTGTGCCCGCGTCCAGGTCCACCGTTACCACGTCGCCCGTCTTGAACGCATCGCAGAGACGGTCCGGTGATTCGCAGGGATACAGCTCGCCCGTGGCCACGGAGTTGCGGAAGAAGATGCGCGCGAAGCTCTCCGCCAGCACGACCTTGCACCCGGCTGAGCCTAGCGCAATCGGCGCGTGCTCGCGCGAGCTGCCGCAGCCGAAGTTGCGCCCGGCAACCACAATCGGGTACTCGCTGTCAAGCTGGCCTTCCTTCACATAGCGCTCCGGATTGGCGGATTCCGGCAACCCGGCGAATGCGTAAGCGCCCAGTTTCTCGTATTCGTCCGGAATCGTCGGCACGAGATTCAAGTATTGCGCCGGAATAATCTGGTCGGTGTCGATGTTATCCCGCACCACAAAGACCGGTCCTGTGAAAACAGATTGCATGACCGAAGCTTGGAGCCAGGCCCGCGAATATTCAATCAGATTTCCAGCAATCCGATTTGCAATCCGATTTGCATTGCCCTGCCGGGCCGCCTCTGACAGTATGGTCTCCTGAAACTCACAAATCAAAAGAGCCGAATCCCTGCCAACCCGCTGGTGACCGGTCAAGTTTGGCGCATGGAGGGGTCACGTCTTCACGTCGAGCTCGTAGGTAAGCACCTGGTACACTACAAGCTCATCAAGGACGAAGCCAAACGGACGCCCCTGTCGCTTTCCAACAAGCGGAGCGTCGAGAAATACCTGAAGGACAATAAGGCCGTTTTGGTTCAGGTATAGCGGAGGGGGATTGCTCCGCCGCCAGCCGCGGGCTCCTAAACCGCCACACTGGTAGCGCGGCATTGTGTCTGCCGTACGACGACCGCCGACAAGCGCACCGGTGCCGGTCGCAGGCTTGAAACTCGTCAAACCCCTGTCACCCTGCGCATTCTTCCACAGTCTATACGTCATACCCGGGTGCCTCGATCCGCTGGACCGCACCGGTGCCCGGCCAGGGACAAAGTCTTCGTAGTTGTTGTAGGAGACGACGCAAGAAGTCTCTGATCTCCTGGTCTGCTGCCCCCACCTCGGCTTAATCGGAACGTGTTGATTAGAGACTCCTTACGTCGTCTCCTACAGCTTCAGATTTGCAGCCGCAAGTCCTCAGGCTCTCTGGTGGGCGCTGGTCGGTAGCACCAGGGCGCGCGCTGGCTCGGTCGCCGAAGCTGTGGGTTAGGTTTCAGCATTTGATTGGGTGATTTCTGCTTTCTGCTTTCCCAATTTCTGCTTTGCTGTGTAAGGTGCTGGCGCGAGCGGGAGATCGCGAATGCGCACGTCCAAACGGGGCGCATCCCCGAATGAGGCCATCGGGAGTGGTCTCATTAACACCCCACTTCAGTGGGGGTGCGGCGGGATGCGGATTGGGCGGCAACCGTTTCAACGGTTTCCCCAGCGTCGAGTAAACCGTTGAAACGGTTTGGTGCTCGTGCCGCTGATCGGGCACCCCACTGAAGTGGGGTGTTAATGAGATGCCCGGCCAGCGTCCTGATTCGGGGATGTGCCCGTCTAAAACAGGATTTGCGGAATGTGATGTCGCGGAATGTAGTTGCCGGGCACCGGGCCAATCGCTAGGAATCGGGGCAGTGGAACAAGCGCAGACATAGAACGAAACGACCAAGAGGAGCACAGAATATGAAGACGGCATTACAAGTTTTAAGAATCGGCCTGTGCGCTTTGGCGCTCGGGGCAACTGTGGCCGCCCAAGGGGCGCAGTTCTTTCGGATTGCCGGCCCGGTGCCGACCGCCATTACGGCGGCGGGTGCGGGTGGATATGTCACCTGGACGAATGTGGCGACGAACGCCACCTTTACCGTCCAGACGGCGGCATCGGTGCTGAGTGAAAGCAACTGGGTGGATTACGTTCAAGTGCCCGTCACCAACGAAGTCACCACCAGCCGACTTTATGCCCCGAACCCACCTTCCGGCATGGCGCTCATTCCCGCTGGCAGCTTCACGATGGGCGATAGCTTGGACGGCTTCAGCTCCGCGCTACCCCTGCACAGCGTCTATGTGAGCGCGTTTTACCTGGATAAGTATCTAGTGACCAAGAGTCTATGGGTTGAGGTTTACAACTGGGCGATTACGAACGGCTACAGTTTTGACTATGCCGGCTCAGGCAAAGCCAGCACGCACCCGGTGCAGACGGTGGACTGGTATGACTGTGTGAAGTGGTGCAACGCGCGGAGCGAGAAGGAGGGGCGGGTGCCGGCGTATTACACGGATGCGGCGCAGACGACGGTGTATCGCACCGGGCAGACCAACGTGCAGAATGATTGGGTGAAGTGGAGCAGCGGGTATCGGTTACCGACGGAAGCGGAGTGGGAGAAGGCGGCACGCGGGGGAGCCAGTGGGCAGCGGTTTCCGTGGGGGAACACGATTAGCGAGAACCAGGCGAACTA
>CAIWJG010000092.1 GCA_903912925.1 uncultured Verrucomicrobia subdivision 3 bacterium
CGCAGCGGCCGGATTTTTTTTGACTGCGCAGGTGTGGGGCAGACCTCCGGTCTGCCGGTTCACGGAGTCTCCGACTCCGTTCGCCAGTTGCCGTCGGAACGCCGGGCCAGAAGCCCGGCCAACCGGCAGACCGGAGGTCCAATGCTGCTAGGATTTGAGCCTCTTCATCCCGGAGGGATGGGCGATAATAGCCCAGCGTTTCAACGCTGGGTACCCGAGTTTAGAGGGGCACAAGTCCCGAAGGGACGGCTGAAACCCTGCGCTGCGTCGCAGTATTTCTGCCCACGGCCACTAAACAACCTAAACCCTAAACCCTGAACCCTGAACCCTGAACCCCGAACCCCGAACGGAACTCTATGAACTTAAAAACTGAACTGGCGTCGCTGATGGCGGCACAAATCCCGCTGATCCATCTGGTGACTTATGAAGAAGAGCGGGTGCTGCGGGTGCTGAGCGAGATCGCCCTGGAGCAGAAACTTGGGCTGGTGAGCTGGGACATGGCGGACGGGTTCAAGGTGCATCTGGACACGCCGGAGAAGTTTGTGGTTATGGAATGCAACTCGGAAGCGATGCTGAAGCATGTGGCGGAAAAACTGCCCGCGGCCCACGCGTTGGTGTTGAAGGATTTTCATAATTCGTGGTCGGCCAAGACCGGGGTCATTACGCGCAAACTGCGCAACCTCGCGCCGCAGCTTCGGACCCGGAGCCAATTCATCATCTTTATCACCCCGCCGCTGCCCGCGGAGCGCGATTTGCCGCTCGAACTCAAGGATGACGTCGTGGTGGTCGCGGTGCCGTTGCCGGACCAAAAGGATCTGGAGAGGCTGTTCAATCAAGTGACCGAGAAACTGGACCCGAGCAAACTGCCGCGGCCGGCGTTGAAAGACAAGCTGCTGCAATCGGCGCTGGGGCTGTCAACGACGCAGGCTCGGCTGGCGTTTTCACGGGTTTGGGCGGCGCACGGGCGGTTTGACGAGCAAGGGATTGACCTGATCACCTGGGCCAAGAAGCAGGTGATCAAGGAGAGCGGCGCGCTGGAGTTTTGGTCGGCCAGCGAGGGGGAGGCCGGAGTGGGCGGCCTGGATTTGCTCAAGGCGTGGCTGAAGAAGCGCGAAGCGGGCTTCCAGGCCGGCGCGCGCGAGGCGGGGCTGCCTTTTCCGCGCGGGGTGGCGCTGATCGGGATTTCCGGCACGGGCAAGAGTTTGTCGGCGAAAATGCTCTCCGGTTTGTGGAAGCTGCCGCTGCTGCGCCTGGATGTGGGGACGCTATTTGGCTCGCTGCTGGGGGAGAGCGAGCAGAATATGCGCAAGGCGATCAGCCTGTCCGAGACCGTCAGCCCGTGCATTCTGTGGATTGATGAAATGGAAAAGGCGTTTGCGGGGGCCAGCGGCGGCTCGCTCAATGCCGGAGCGCCAACGCGCGTTTTCGGCACGTTCCTGACGTGGATGCAGGAACACAAGACGCCGGTGTTTGTGATCGCCACCGCCAACGACATTTCGGCGCTGCCGCCGGAGTTGATGGGGCGTTTTGACCGGGTATTCTTTCTGGACCTGCCGAGCGATACGGAGCGGCGGGCCATCTTTGGCATTCACCTCAAGAACGCCGGGGTTAGTTTCCCGGATCGGCAATTGCGGATGGACGAGCTGGTGGAAAAGAGCCGGGGCATGGTGGGCCGCGAAATCGAGCGGGTGGTGCGCGAGTCGCAATTCACCGCCTACGCGGATGGGAACCGCGAGATCGAGCAGGGCGATCTGCTCTCGGCGCTGCGAGAAACGGTGCCGGTAAGCAAGTCGCACGCGGAGGTGGTGGAGAACCTGCGGAAATGGAAGACCGAAGGCCGGGCGTTTCCGGCCTCGAGTGAGGAAAAGGCAGCCGCCCCCAGAGGAAGGAGTATTGAGGTGTGAGCCTGAAAACAGCACTTGCGATCAACGGCAAAGATCACAGCCCGGCGGGGCCGGAAATCCGAAGGTCGAAGGTCGAAGGCCGAAAGAAGGCCGAAACGCGAAGGCGGGGAGCGTTAGTTGAGGGCTCATGGTTGGAGGCTGGGGTTTAAGGGCCACC
>CAIWJG010000093.1 GCA_903912925.1 uncultured Verrucomicrobia subdivision 3 bacterium
GGCGAGGCCGATCTGGTGAAGGTTCGACAGGCAGGCGGAGCGCTGAGCGGCTTGCTTCGTCTTGCCCAAGGCCGGCAGGAGCATGGCCGCGAGAATCGCTATGATGGCGATGACCACCAGCAGTTCAATGAGAGTAAAGGCGGAGGAGCGAGTGGTGCCCGGGGCGCTGGCTCGACGAACAGCAGGCACCGAAGCCGAAGATTCAAACAAACTCATCATGGTACATGGTGTAGGAAGAAGCATTCGGCGAGAGAGCGATGATGTCAAAGCGAATAGCAGCGAATAGCAGCCCGAAGAGGCAGGGGGGCTGGGCAATCTATCGGACGGTCAGCCGTTGCCTGCCGGGTGTGCGCGGACAAGTGGCGGCGGTGGCGTTTGCCGGTTGGTGTTCGACGGTGCTGGCGGCGCTGGGGTGCGCGGGGCAACTGGCGTGGTCGGGCACGGTCCAGTGGTCGGTTGCGGTGACGGCGATGGCTGGGATCCACATGCTGATTGGTTTGGGGGAGGGGCTGATCGGTGCGTTGGTCTTCCTGGCGATTACGCGGACGCGGCCCGAGCTGGTATCGAGCCCCGGAGAAAACCCTGCCCCCTCCCGAATCGGCGGGGTGGTCGGCTTCGGGTTGGTGGTGAGCATCGGCCTGGCGGTATTTGTGGCGCCGTTTGCGTGTCCGTGGCCGGACGGCCTGGAAAGGGTGGCGGCGAAGCTGGGCTTTGAGCACAAGGCTGGCGGGGCGATTCTGCCGGCACCGCTGGCAGATTACGCGCTGCCTGGCTGCAAATCGCCTGTCGTGGCCACGGCCGTTGCCGGCGCCGCGGGCGCACTGGTGGTGTTTGGCCTCGCGCTTTTGCTGAGCCGCGCGCTCGTGCCAAAGTCCGGCAGCGGCGAGCGCGAGAGTGGAACCGAATAAGCGCCTGGGCCCTGGCAAGCGGGCGCCAAGCACGCATGCCTGGGTCTGTGCTGGATGGGCCAGAAGAGGGCTAGAGGGGTAGGACAGAGGACGGAGGTGTTGACGTGGGAGGAATTTTTCGTGGCGGTGGGGCGGAAGGACGGCAAGGGCGAGGTGGTGGAGGGTGCGCATCGAGGCATTCCCGGCGATGGAACGCAAGGCTGTCGGTGGCTTGCGGGATGGAAGCGGCTGAGTATCATTTCCGCAATGACTGGAATCGATTGCATTGCGGTGTTGAAGGCGCTGGGCGAGCTGAACCGCATGCGCATTGTGCGGCTGCTGCTGAAGGAGCAACTCGGGGTGAACCAAGTCTCGGAGCGGCTGGAGATCTCCCAATACAACGTGTCGAAGCATTTGCGGGTTTTGAAGGAGGCGGGGCTGGTTGAGATGGAGAAGCAGGGCCAGCAGCGGCTTTATGCGGTGGTCCCGCGCCTGAAGAACCAACTAGCCGCCAACAAGAATGTGCTGGAACTGAGCTGCTGCACGTTCCGGTTTGACAAGCTACCGAAGTAGGTTCCGACAGGGCTGCTATTGAAGAATAGGCTTGCCCTGGCGGCCTGGATATGCATAGTTGCGCATATGCACTTTAATCCTGATCCTATGACGGCACCCAAATCCAAAGTCGGAGCGGCGGGCGGCGCCGGTCCGGCGCGGTTTATCATGATCGGGGGCTTCCTCGGCGCGGGCAAGACCACGGCGGTGGGGAAGCTGGCAAGGCGCCTCTCGCAGCAGGGCCTGCGGGTGGGGCTCATCACCAATGACCAGGGGCGCAACCTGGTGGACACCACCTTGCTGCGGTGGCAGGGGTTTGCGACCGAGGAGATTCCCGGCGGCTGTTTTTGTTGCCGGTTCGATTCGCTGGTTGAGGCGGCGCAGCGCCTGCGGGAGCAGAGCCAGCCGGAGGTATTCATTGCCGAGCCGGTCGGGAGTTGCACGGACCTGGTGGCGACCGTGACCTACCCGCTGCGGCGGCTTTACGGGGAGAACTTCACGGTGGCGCCGGTGAGCGTGCTGGTGGACCCGATTCGGGCGTTGCGAGTGTTCGGCCTGGAGCCGGGCGGGAGCTTCTCCGAGAAGGTGCGCTATATCTACCTCAAGCAGCTTGAGGAGGCCGACCTGATCGTCATTAGCAAGTGCGACCTCCTGGACAGCGCGCGGCTGGAATCCTTGCGGGCAGCCCTGGCGGCAAAGTTCCCGCACAAGGAAATCCTCGCGGTGTCCGCGCGGCACGGCACGAACCTGGACAGGTGGTTTGAGAAGATCACCCGCACGGCGCAGGAGGCCGCCCAGGCAATGGAAGTGGATTACACGGTTTACGCCGACGGCGAGGCGCTGCTGGGGTGGCTGAATTGCACGGTCCAGCTTTCGGCAGAGAAGGCGTTCGACGGCGACAAGCTCCTGCAGGACCTGGCGGGAGGACTTCAATTGCGGCTGGGAACCGTGGGCGCCGAGGTAGCACACCTGAAGATGACGCTGGCCCCGGTTGGCGGGATTGGGAAGCTGGCAGCGGTAAACGTCGTGCGGAGCGACTTCATGCCGGAGCTTTCGACGCGGCTGGAAGAGCCAGTAAGAGGGGGGCAGATCACCATCAACTTGCGAGTCGAAGCCGACCCGGCCCTACTGGAGAGAGTCGTGCGGCAGGCATTGGCGGCAGCAGCCGGGGCATTTGCGACTTTGCACTTCAAGCTGGAACACCTGGAACACTTTCGACCGGGGAAGCCCACGCCGACGCACCGGTTCGAGAGGGCGTCGGCATGAGGCGGTGGCCGGCGTGGTTCACTGGGGAGTTCTTCGGCACGTTCCTGCTGGTCCTTTTCGGATGCGGCAGCGTGTGCGCTGCCGTGACGACCGGGGCCCACGTCGGTGTCTTCGAGGTAGCCATGGTCTGGGGTCTGGGCATCGCCACGGCGATCTATCTCACGGGAGCGCTGAGCGGTGCGCACCTGAATCCGGCGGTCACGCTGAGCCTGGCAGTGTGGTCGGGCTTTCCGAAAGGCCGAGTGCTGCCCTATGTGGCCGCGCAACTCTGCGGCGCGTTTGTGGCGTCGGCGGTGCTCTACTTTGTCTTCGGCGATGCGCTCCGGCAGTTCGAGCGGACCAGCGGGATTGTCCGGGGCCAGCCGGGTAGCGAGGCCAGCGCCATGGTCTTCGGGGAATTCTTTCCGAACCCGGGCGGTCATCCACTCACGGCGGAAGCGCGGCTGCGGATGTCTGCCGGAGCGGCGTTCGGAGCGGAGGTGATCGCCACCGCCGTGCTGCTCCTGGTGATTTGCTGCTGCACGGATGAGCGGAACAAGGCTCGGCCCCAGGCGCTCACGGCAGCGGCCATCGGCCTGACCGTCACGCTGCTTATCTCGTTGCTGGGGCCGCTGACGATGGCCTGCTTCAATCCGGCGCGCGACTTTGGGCCGCGCCTTTTCTCCGCTTTGGCAGGCTGGGGCAATGTGCCGTTCCGGGTAAACGGCGCCGGCTGGTGGACGGTTTACATCGTCGCCCCGGCGCTCGGCGGGCTGCTTGGGGGCGGCATCTACTCAGTCTGCTTCAAGCGGGCCTACGCGGCGGATGGCTGAGGAGAGAAGACTGAACAAGGGCCGGCGATGTGCGGCGAGCGCGACCGCCCCCAGGGCCAGAGGGCCACGCTGCAGGTTGGTTCTGCTGCCGTCCGGAAATTTCCGCCTGTCATTTCGATCCGCATTCCAGGGCTGCGGTGTGGCCTATCGCCGTTTGGCCCTGGCTGTCTCCAGCAATGCCTGTATGCGCGAGCTTAGCGTCGGCAGCAGGGCGTCGCAAATCGGGGGGATTTCCAGTTCAATCGCTGGCAGCCCCAACTCCTCGCGTACCAATTGGCGGATGAGCGTCCCTTCCTGGGCGCAGTGGCTCGCCCCGGGAATTCGGGAAACTACCACCGCCTCGGCACGCCAGGCACGGCAATCGGCGACGATGCGGCGGGCGCGGTCCAAAGTCGAGCCGACCATGGGGTCCGCCAGCGCGGTCCGGGCCAGCGCCTCCAGGGGCGGCAGGTCCTCGGGAATCAAATCAAGCGCGTGCGTGAACATGTAATCCGAGCCGGCAATCCGTCCGCCCCAGTCTTCCAGTTGGTTCATGGCGCGCAGGTCGGCCACCGGGTTGACCCAGAAAACGCGAACCGCGTCCTCGTCAAGGACGGACTGGCCCAGCTCAAGACGCTCCCGAACCTCCGCCAGCAGCCCCGTCAGGACGCGGATGGTTTCCTCGCGATCGGAGCAGAAGTGGATGGCGAGCATCTCGGCGATGAGCATTTCCAGGGCCGGCAGCGGGACGCCGGGGGAGCCATAGACCGCGTGGCGCAGGGTCGCGAGCAGGCGCCGAACGCGGTTGGCCTGGCGGATGCCCTCGGCCAGGGCCGCGGAGTCAAGCGCCTGCCCCGCCAGGTCACCCAGCAGCTTGCCCAACCGCGCCAACTCGTCGCGCACGCATTCGACCTGGACCTGCGGCGCGCTCAGGTTGCCGGGGAGCGCGCACGACGTTTCGTGCGGCTCGGGCGCCCGGCGGCGCGGCATTTCCCACCACTCAATGGGGAAGCCCAGTTTCTCCAGCCGCTGGGCGATGGCCGAGAAGTCGTCGCACACCGCCCCGGTGCTGCAGATGAGGAGGTCGGGCCGGGGAAAATGCTCGCCGTTTTGAAACGCTGCCAGCATCGCCCGGACCGGACAGAAGGAGGCATCGAGGCCCAAGGTTTCGGCCTGCTGCAACAGGCCGTCGCTGCACTCCATCAGGCACGGTGTCCACCAGGCGCCGTCGGGGTAGAACGCCCGTACCCCGCGCAGCGCGCAGGCCATCACCGGCACCGTGCCCAGGTCCTTCATCGCCCCGACAATCTTGTCGCCCCGCGTGCGGGCCTGCGCCAGGCGCTCGTTCTCGCTGAGCAGGAAGTTCCAGAGCCCGAGCGCGGCCGCGGAATTGTCAAAGCGCAGATGCCGCAGGCGGAGGTCGCGCTCCTCTAAAACGTGGCGACCCAGCGGTCCGCCGTACGACGCCTCCTGGAGGCCGGCCCGCCGGAGCTCGGCATAACGGCCTTCCCACTCGTCGAGGGTGAGTTTGCGCGGAGCGGCGCTCATGAGTTCATCCCAGAGACTCCACGAACGCTTGAATGCGCGTTGACTGGCGCAATGCATCACTCCTCGCCTCGCTCGCGGCGAGGAGCAGCACCGGCAATCCGAATGCTTCCCGCAAGGATTGCGCTTCTGCGCGCCACAGGTCACAGCCCACGAAATGCCAAAGCAGGATGCCCCGCACCCCGCGCGCCGCCAGCCGTTCCTTGAGCCATAGGTACAGGCGCGTGTTGGGCCGCTGGAAGACATCCACGCAGCGTTCAAGGCAGGAACGGGTGAGCAATTGGAGCAGGTCCGGCAGCGCGTGGCTGGCGGTGTAATCCGCTTCCGGCTGAGAAGCCAGACCGAGACTGCGTTCGCCCGCTTCAGTCGCGTTCAAGACCACCCGACCCCGGGCGCGTTCGATGGCGTCCAGCAAGTCCATCTGCCACGTGGGCAGCGGTCCGCCGACCAGCGCCAGGGCAATGCCATCGGCTCGGGCGTGCTGCGCCTCCCCGCCCAGGTTGACGGTGCCATCCCAGTGAAAACGAGCGAGGGCCTCGCCGTATTGGCGGGCGGAGCAGTCGGCGCCTGCCTCGATCAGGCGGCTCCGCGCAAGGCGGTATCTGGCCATGCTTTCTCCCAACGCCTTGGCTGTGGGCGGATAGCCGCCGATCTTCAGGAGAAAGCTCCCCAGCCGTTCCAGCTCGGAACCGAAGATGCGTTCCCCCACTCGGCCTTGCCAGGTCGCCGGCAGATTGAACAGGAAGACCCGCCCGGGCAACGTCAGGGTGAGGGCATCAAAACCCCGCCGCAATTGATCGCAGTGGGTCGAGAAGATGAAGGCCGACTCGGGGCGTGTTTCCGCCAGGCGAATCATTGCCTGCGCAAAGGCGCAGATTCCCGCGCCCAAGGGAAGCTGGCTCGGTTCAGCGGCAAACCAGACCCCGCGCGGCTCCAGCCCGTGGGCTCCGATGAATTCCGGGGGCACCCACGGGCTGGTGATGAAGACCTGCATCAGGCCTTTTGGGCAATGAATATGCCCTGGGCAATCTTGCCCGCGTGAGCCAATTGCTGCATGAACACCATCTCACCCCCCATCGCCTGCATCAGGGCCATATCGAACCCGATGATCCGCAGCGCGTCGTAGGTGAGTTGCTTGTTCAGCATATCCAGGTAGAGGTCCACAGAAGGCCCGAAGCGCTTGGTATCCTCGGCCACCTGCACCTGACAGCCATTGGCAACCAGCAGGTCCTGATAACCCTTGAGGTCCTGGATGTTCGGGAACTTCATGAAGCTGAGAAACCGCTCCGCCTCTGGCTGGGTCAACCCGACTGGTCCTTCGATCCAGTCAGTGAAGGCAATCAGGCCGCCCGGCTTCACCAGTCGCGCCGCCTCGGCGATCAGCGTGGCCTTGTCCACCACGTAGCACCAGGCATCCTCACCCCACACGAAATCGGCGCTCGCATCCGGCAGCCCGCTGGCGCAGACATTGGCGAGAGTGAAGCTGATTTGGTTGCCCAGCCCCAGGGCGTGGCAGCGCTCGCGCCCGCGCTCGACAACCTTGGTGGTGGCATCCACACCCCGCATGGATTCCACGCCGCGGAACTTCACCAGGAAGCGCATCCCGGCCCCCGTGCAGCAGCAGAGGTCAATCCCGCGCATGCCCGCCCCGATGCCCGCACGCTGGGCCAGGTCCATGGAGGATTGGAAACCGCCAATGTGGATTTGCTCCCCCATGACCAGCTCCCACAAATCTCCTTCCGGCCCGCCATACACCGCCTGCACGTTCTCCAAGCCAATACCTTTGATTGTCTTCATCATGAATTGTCGTCGCTCCTGGCGCC
>CAIWJG010000094.1 GCA_903912925.1 uncultured Verrucomicrobia subdivision 3 bacterium
CCCATGCTAAAGCCAATGTCGCTCTCAATTGATAACTCGATCGAGCAACTCCCACTAACCATCCCGCACCCCGCGCACTGAGAAATAATTAACCTCCGCTACCGCCTCAGAAAGATCTGAGATGCGCACCCCGGGGACACGCTGAAGCGCGAACACCCAATGGGCACACGCTAAAGCGTGGACACCGAACGCACGTCAATCTGGCCGGTGACGGCGGCGGAGATGAGCGCCGTCCGGTATTCCTGCAACCGCTCAATCGTCGTGCGGACTTTCGCTATCAAGGCGTCCAGTTTGGCGGTTTCGCGGTCGAGATGGGCGGTGATGGCACGTTGCTCATCCACAGGCGGGATAGGAAACTTCGCTGGGTAGATGTGTTTGTTGTTGATTTGAGGTACCGACGATACATCCGCCAAGTCAGTCAGCTTACGTACCCAGAGTGCCAACGCCACGTACCTTGTGTCGTTCTGGCGAAATACCCGCCAGCCCATCACATTTGGGTCGAGCATCACAGCCCCACAGGCAATCCGGACCTTGTTGGTGAATATGGCCGCCCCACGCTTTGGGAATACGACAATCTCATCCTCCGCCTCGGTCGAAGCGTCCTGAACGTGGTAGCGTTCAGCCAAAGGTTTGTTGAGGTACAACCCATTGCCGGGGCGATTCAAGTCATCAACTTTCAGATATGCAACAGGGTTGTTCTCTCGTAGCTCCGGCCCAGGCTCGCCTTCATAGCTTAGAATGGTGCCGATGTATCGTCCCTTCTTCACTTCCCAATGCTCCGGAATCCGTCCGAGCCACGGGACACCAGAATCTTTCATGGGCGCATCGGGATTCAGGCCCTTGGAGACGGCGTGGCTGATGCGCGCGGTGCGTTGCTCCTGCAACAACTCGACCAACCGTTCCATCTTCTTCACCAGCGCATCAATCTTCACTGTCTCTCGGTCAAGAAACGAAGCGATGGCTTGCTGCTCATCGAGCGGCGGAACAGGAAAGAGAGCATTGCACAGCGCGTCTTGGCCCAATGCGAAACGAGTGATGCCGTTGGCCTCTACTCGAAACTGATCGTTTACGCCCCTCGCCGAAAACGCCCATGCCAGGAATTGGCCATGCGTGTGGCCTACACGGGGGCGGACAAGCGCAAGATGGTAGCCGCAGAGCAAATCCGGCACGTCCTCGGCAACGCAGGCTGGAACAGCGATGTCTGACCACTCCTCGGAATCCTTGGTCACGCAAACATCTCCGGCCCGAAGTTGGAACTTCCGCTTCTCCGCTTCCGTGGCAGTCGCCAGCATGAAATCCATGTCAGCGGTGATTCGGTCGTGATAATAGACATCCACGTAGTTGCAGAGCTTTACCGGCAATTCGCCGTCTTCGGACTTTTTGTCAACGTTGCTCGGCTGAACTGTCGCAACATATTTGAGTTTGAGTGCCTCCCACGAGGCCGGAATGCTTGCAAACCACTTCACGCCCGAGTCCTTGTAGCTGGGGTACGGCCTCGTGCTCATTGGGTGATGTCTTTGAGCATCCCCATGATCTCGCCTTCCAGCGTCTTTATGTCCGCTCCGATCTTGCCGAGCGGACGTGGCGGTTGATACTGGTAAAAGTAGCGGTTGAAGTTGATCTCGTAGCCGACCTTGCCGATCTCGCCGTCCTGATGGTCACGGATGCTCGTGTTGATCCAGGCGTCGGGCACATGAGGCTTCACTTCGCGGTCGAAGTATTCGCGGATGTCCTCCAGCAGCGGCACGTTCTCGGTATCACGCAGTTCAGGATCAGGCTCCGGCTGGTTGTCGTCGTCTCGGCAAATCTCTGCCGTCTCATCACGCTCGGACAAGGCGCTGAGGATAGCCTTGCGAACCGGCGCGCCGAGCTTGAGGCCCGCCTGCTTCAAGGCGCTGTCCAGGAGCGGGATGAACTTTGCCCGATCTTTGGAGAGCGTGTCCGGCAGTGCCCGTAGGGCGGCAAGGATAGCAGCCTGTTGCTTCCGGCCATCTGCTTCCTCAGCGGCCTTGGTCTTGGGCTCTTTCTTCTTACTGACGGCGAGGTTCTGGAAACCAGATTCCAGTTCCAGCCGTGCGAGGCGTTCCGCGCTGGCCTGGAAGTTCAACCTCAATGGTCGTTCGATGGTGATCTTGCGGTAGCCAAATTCGGTGCTGTCAAAAATCCGGCTGTGCTCACCGGCCTCCGATGACGTGTAAAGTCCGAGCACCTGCTTGATCTGGTCGGCGGAGATTTCACGGCGCTTGTTGCCCAGGCTCTTGCGCATCTGAATCCAGAAGCCAGAGGCGTCAATCAACTGAACCTTGCCCTTACGCCGCTTTCCCTTGCGATTGCTCAAGACCCAGATGTAGGTGCTGATGCCTGTATTGTAAAACAGTTGCTCGGGCAGGGCGATGATAGCTTCGAGCCAGTCGTTCTGGAGCACCCAGCGCCGTATTTCGCTCTCGCCACTGCCCGCATCGCCGGTGAACAGCGGGGACCCGTTCATGACGATGGCAACCCGACCCCCGCCTTCCTTCGGGTCTTTCATGCGGGAAAGCATGTGCTGGAGGAACAGGAGTTGGCCGTCGCTGATACGGGGTAGGCCAGCGCCGAAACGACCGGCGTGGCCACGCTCGGCCTCGGCCTCCACGGCGGCTTGTTCGAGTTTCCATTCCTTGCCATACGGCGGATTGGCAGCCTGGTAATCGTAACACCGCGCGCCGAGTAGCCAGTTGGAGAGGGTGTTGCCGAACTTGATGTTGTCGGCGTCCCGACCATCCAGCGACTTCATGTAAAGGTCAGCTTTGCAGATCGCGAACGTCTCAGGTTGCGATTCGTGGCCGAACATGTGGACTTCGGCGTTGGGATTGATCTCCAGGATTTGGTCCTTCGTCGTCGTGAGCATCCCACCGGTGCCGCAGCAGAGATCGCAGACGGTGCGGACGATGGCCTGCTTCTTAATGACCTCTCGATCCACGGCAATCAACAGCAGCGCCATGAGCCGGACGATTTCACGGGGCGTGAAGTGCTCACCCGGATTCTCGTCGAGGGCCTCGTTGAACCGGCGCACCAACTCCTCGAAGATGTAGCCCATCTCCATGCTGCCCACTTTGTCGGGGTGGAGGTCAATGGTGCTGCTGGCGAAGCGTTCCATGACCAGGAACAGCAGCCCATGCTCATCGAGTTTGGCGATAGTGTTGGGGAAGTCGAACTTGTCGAGAACCTCTCGCATGTTGTCCGAGAAGCCGTTGAAGTAAGTGCGGAGGTTTGTGGCGAGGCTGGGCGGATCGTCGAGCAGTTTCTCGAAGTCGTATTTGGACGTGTTGTAGAAGGCAAAGCCGGACGCCTTGCGGAGTTGCGGTTCGAGGTTCTCCAGTTTGCCTTTCAACTTGCTGTGCGTCTCCAAGACCTTCTCCTTCGTCGGGGCGAGGACGCAGTCAATGCGCCGGAGGACGGTGAACGGCAGGATGACATCCTGATACTTGCCACGCCTGAAACGATCACGGAGCAGTTCCGCAATGGACCAGAGGAAATTGACCTTCTCGCCGAAGTTGTTCATGGCGTTGTATCTGATTCCACCCCGCAAGTCGTTGCTCCATCTGGCATTGATAGGGGAATAGCGGAATTTGACGGGTTCGGCAATGCGTTTATGAAGCGCCGTCTCGCTCACCGCCTTGCCAGGCATCGCCCCGACGCGATGGCCTCGGGCTGCCTGGAGGGTTTCCAAATAATATAATTGACCGACCTGGATGATTTCCTGACACAGGGCCAATCAATGCGCAACAGCCGCGTTGCCAGGAACTAGCGCATGAAAATGTGCAAAAACGCGGGGCTGCCGCGCTTGGGTTGCCGGTGGGTGCTGCGCGGTGACTGGAACGGTGATGCAAGCGGACTCGCTCGCGTGTGAAGGGGGCAAGCGGCCCGGTGCCCGCGCTTATGGGCTACAGGAGCGCACCCCGCCTGGCCACAACCCCATCGCGGGCCGCTGGCTAGCCTCGTGGCGCCGTGCCCACCGCGAACCGGTACTTGCCCGGGGTCACCAACTCTGGCCGAAACTCCAACGTTTGCGAGTTCATGTCCGCTCCCGCCACCTCGGCGCAACCGACCGTCTTCGCCGCCTCGACTGCCGTCAGATGCTGTCTCAGCAAGCCCGGCTTCTAGCGTTTGGCCCGGATTCGCTCCATCCGGAACGGTTGGCCGGTCACCAGGGACAGCGCCAAAGACGTTCGCAGAATCTGGCCGCCGCCCTCAACTTCTGAGCCCTCGATTGTGATCATCGCGTCAGTCTTCCGCCCGCTCGCCATGCGGCGCCATCTTGACCAGCTTGGGATCGAATTGGCCGAGGATAGTCACCAGGTCGTGCTGGGCGGCCATGACCTCGTGGATGTTCTTATAGGCCATCGGCACTTCGTCCAAGCCGGCCGAGATCAGGGTCACACCCCTTTCGCGCAGGAACGCGTTCACCTTCTTCCACTCGAAGGTCTTATTCGCCTGCGTGCGGCTCATCACCCGACCAGCACCATGAGAGGCCGAGTTGAGAGACTCGGCATTGCCTTTGCCGCTGACCACAAAGCCCGGGGAGGCCATTGATCCGGGGATGATGCCCAGCACGCCTTGACCGGCGGGTGTCGCGCCTTTCCGATGGACGATCACCTCTTTTTCCACGCCGTTGATCACGTGCCGCTCTTTCCAAGCGAAGTTGTGGTGGTTTTCGAGATCCAGCAGCACTTCGGCTCCGAGGTTCGCCGCCACATGTTTATGGATCAGCGCATGATTAGCCGCCGCGTAGCGTCCCATCAACTCCATCGCCGCCCAGTATTCCCGGCCTTCCTGCGAATCCAGTGACAACCAAGCCAACCGCTTCAATTCGCTCGGGAGGTCCGGAAACTGGCTGAAGGCGATTTTGCTGTAATGGTCGCATACGGCAGCACCGGTGCCGCGGCTGCCACTGTGGGAGAGCAGCGCGACATAAGTGCCCGGGGCGAGTCCACGGATTTCTCCGTGAGCGGTGAAGAGGCCGAACTCGACGAAATGATTGCCACTGCCGCTGGTGCCGAGCTGTGACCAGGCCCGGTCTTTGTTCTGTTTGGTCACCGGGCTGGCGTTCCAATCCGCATCCAGCACCTCGTGCTGCCGGCGGTTCTTGAAGCTGGCGCCCACGCCAAAACGCGTCTCAGCCTCGATCGCCCGGGTGAGCCGATCCTGGTGCCGTTCCAATTCACGCGCAGGAATATCGAGCACGGTCATCTTCATGCGGCAGGCGATATCCACGCCGACCGCATAAGGAATAACCGTGTTCTCGGTCGCCAACACCCCGCCGATGGGCAGCCCGTAGCCAACGTGTGCATCCGGCATGAGGGCGCCAGCCACTGCGACCGGCAGCAGGCAGGCTTTTTCCATCTGCATTACAGCCTCGTGCTCCAGTCCTTCGCCCCACTGTCGGTATTTGATGGGCTCGGTACGTGGAGGAGGCGGAGCATTGATCAACGCCTTGGCCAACTCGCTCCGCAGGCTATCCTTCGTAAAAGCGGACGGCGTAGCAATGATGGCCTTCACTTCCTCTTCCAGTCGCGTCTTGTCCCCACCAGCGAGGATAAACCTGCTGATAAAATCAGTCGCCCGCCGGGTGGCTTCACCCAAAGGGATACCGAGACGGATAAAATCTTTCGTGTTCATAATTGCGCTGTTCGTTCGTGCCCTTTCGTTTCACCACTCAGGCTTACCCTTGAAATCTATCATCGGTGCCTGCTGCGGTCCCGATAATCCTGGCGACCGTGGTCCGGACTTTCTCGGGATAACGTCGCAGGGCTTTATGTAATCGTCGGCGGCTCAGAGTATCCAGCTTCTGAAATGTAACCAGGGACTGCGGATCAATCTCATCACGAAGGTTCAGCCATGCAAAATCACAGAGCGCCTGCTCAGCAGGCGCGATCACCTGTTCCTCAGGTCTGGCATAGACGCTTGGTGGGACGCAGATGAACCTCAGTTTGCCTGCCGGGGTGATGCGATCGGACTTCCGGTTATGGCGACGGTCGGTAAAACAGGTGACCTCCGTCGGCACCTGCGTGACAAGGTGACGCCGAAACGGCGCGTAAAAGCCAGTGAGGCAGGCACCCGGATCAACCGCCGACAGGATGTCTTCGGGCTCCACTCCCTTCAGCCGCAGCGAACCAACAACCTCATAGAGCGATTCTTTCGCGATTGGCGACGTGGTGCTCGCCGCAGGATGGGGCGCAACTCGATTAGCCGCTGGCTCCAGAGTATGATCGCCGACACCCCCTTGGTCCGCAATTTGGAAAACCCTCGCCACCTGAAAATCCTCCTCAATGGTCAGGCCACTCTCGAAGATCGGCTTGCTCAAATCGACGTTGCAACGGTCCGCAAGGAACTGCAGGCGGCTCAAATCTCCTTGGAGAAAGTCCCTCCGAAAATCCGGCAACTGTTTGCCGCCCCGACATTTCCCGAAACCATCTGTCGCCTATTAAAGAAAGCCGCTTGATATGGCCGTCCAACCAAATCTAGTGGCCATAGCAGGTTTCATGGGGACCTCGTTCCCTTCGTTAACTGCGATTGTTGGTGCAGACCGGCGTGGTTCATTTGGCTGCGGGCAAGGTGATTTCCGCCAGCACGGGGAAGTGATCGGATATCCGCAGGAACTCGGTCTGGCCGGGGTCTCGCTGACGTACGTAATGATCTCCGATGGATACGTGCCGGGGGAAGAATAGAAAGTCGTAA
>CAIWJG010000095.1 GCA_903912925.1 uncultured Verrucomicrobia subdivision 3 bacterium
CTGGCGACGGTTGCTGGCAACCCGCCTTTTGATTTGGGCATGGCTGTCAGGTGGCTTTTCTTTCGGGACGTCTGGTTTAGCAGGTATCGTCGAAAGGACTTAACAAGCGGTGTTCCAGGAGGCGCACTTTGGCCAAGGCCTTTTGGCGCGCCTCGCCCTCCAGTTGCAGCACCTCGCGAGTGAACTGGAGCAAAGGTATTTGGGCGTAGTACCGGGCCAAGTAGATCACGATATATTGCTTGCGCACGTCGAGCCGTCGGTGGATGGATGCGGGGCTGCGATTGGACAACTCTTCGGCGTGCAGCCGCCAAAGCTGCCACTGGCGCAAGGTGTAGCTGAGCAGAATAAAAACGATCTGTGCGGCAATCACATTGAAACTGCGGGAATGGAATTTGCTCAAATCGTGGAAGCACTTGAGCCTACGATGCCGCTCTTCGATTTTGACCCGCAAGCCATAGTCGGCTCGGGGACGTTCCACTTGCGCATAGTTCCGGGTACTCATGAGGGCCCACTCTTCGGCGTGCCCGTCCGCGTAACGGTCCCGCATCAGTAAGACGTTGATCGGCACGGGCAGATCACTCCAACTGCGAAAACCCTTGAGCCAGCAGTAGTCGTAATGCGTCTGGGTTTTGGCCGGATCGGGAGGTGGACGCCGCGCGACCAGGGTGCGTTGTCGCTTGGCCTCCGCGCGAGCGATACGCTCCGGCTTTGGCTGCAGCGGGAGCCGGGGCTCAAGGGCTTTGACCGGCACGCTCTGCCACGGCTCGGTTTTGCCTAAAGCCCAGGCGTCTTTCCAGATATCCATCTTGCGCTTCATCGGGATCAGCACGTCGATGCCCCACTCTTGTTTGCAACGGCCGAGGTTCTTCCCGTCAATGAAGCCCCGGTCCAAGATCAATAATTTGATCACCCCCTGGCCCACAACCCGGACAAAGTTTTCCACCAGTTCGTAAAGCACGGAACCTTAGTGAACATTGCCCGGGACGAGCCGCAAGCCGGCATACACATAACAATCGCCCCGCACGTGCAACAGACTCACCAGCTTGTAACAACGCTCCCGATGCGCGGTCTGGCGCTCCTGCGGGCTGAGTTTGTCATAATTAACCGGATGGTTGTGCTCATCAAACCACAGCACCACCAACCCCTCATAGTCGGGATTGTCGGGCACGAACAGATAAGTGCCATCGCCAATGAAGATGCCGCCCGGGTCGAAAAAGCCGTATTTCTGAAACACCTGTTGTACCGGCCCATTAAACCAGTCTTGCCAACGGGAACCGGCCACGTCCTTGGCCGCTTTGCGCAAAGTGTCCTGATCGCACGGCGTTTTGCGCGGATACGTGTTCTTGCTATTAAACCCGCGACATGGGAGCCAAATCTCCTGGGTCTGCGGATCCAGATGTTTGGAAGCCAGCTCCGGAGGCAGTGCGCTGAGCAAGCCGCCGCCCTGCACCACCCGCTCCCAAGCGGAATAGGAGTTCTCCTGGTGCAACTTCAAACTCAGATTGGCGGCCAGTTGAAACCACAACGGCACTTCTGCTTTTTTCCTGACCGTGGGCAGCTCCTAGGCCAGGGCCGCCAAAATCTTTTCTTGGAAGCACCACTCGAAGAACTCCTTCTCGTCGGCTGCCCCAATGACCTCGAGCTGGTCGAATTCTCCCCGCCGGAAAGCCTCCAGAACCGAATGGCGCTTAGTTTAGACATAGGATTTTCTGGGGTTATTCTTCCAATAGCGATTGCGATGAGCAATATCCTGAAATTGGTCGCGCGGTCGATTGAGCAAGGGGAATGCCTTAGGGCGGCGCTTAACCGCACGGGGTTCGATGCGGTCAGGGCGATCCGGCACTTGGTCTCGGGCGATGGTCTCCAGCAATCGGGCGATGAGATGGTTTTGCCTCTTTTTCGAACGAGCCTGAGCGATGGCCACGCTGAACTGCCGAACCGAGTCGACGGTACCTTTAAAGCTCAAGCGCTCCAGCGGCGCATCGTTGAGGATGCTTGCCTGGGCCATCAAGCAACGAATCAGGTTGTAGGCGATGAAGAACATTTCTAATTCCTTATGCACCAGCTTGGGGCTCTTGCAGCGCAAAACCTCCATGCCCATGGACGTTTTGATGTCGCGAAACCACAGTTCGATTTTCCAGCGCCGGGCGTAGAGGTGAGCAATCTCCTGGGCGGGATACTTGCTGGGGTCCAGCAGCGTGGTCACCAACGTAACCGATGCGGGCCGGTAACCAGGGCGGCGCAGGCTAAAGCGAATGACCCGAACGGCCAGTTGCTCTGGAATCTTCGTCCACCAGGACTGAGGCAGCCAGCGGGGTTTATCCGCAGGTTTGAGCCAGGTGAAGAGCCGGTCATTTTTACCCAACCGTCTGCCTTTGCGCAGATCAGCCGGACGACGCTGATGCAGGCGAAAGACGCTCAGAACCCCCCGCCCCAACAGCAGCGCCAGCAGCACGTAACTGCAGAAACCTCGATCGGCCACGGCCAGGTCGCCGCCTCTGAACTGGTCAAGCAATCCCTTGAGCAGCCGCAGTTCGTGTTGATGCTTGTTACCCTTGGCATAATCCAGCAGCACGCCTGTGGCCAGACTGAACACGCCCACCAACTTCATCAGCGGGAAGCCACAGCCGGGTTTTTGACTGCCCGATTGAGGATAAGCCCGCTGGTTCTTCTGGGTGTCGGGCAGGCCGACCGTGGTGCCGTCGATGAGTTTGGGGCGCAGGCCGTGCCAGAGTTGCGCGGCGGTTTCGCCCGCGGCGGCCATCGCTACCCGCAGCCGGCTCAGCGTGTCCAGGGGGAATCGTTTTCGGGCTTGGCAGTAGGCGCTGGTGCCTTCGTCAACGCGGCCTTGGCCGTGCAGGGCAAAGAGCGCCTGAATTTGACGGACGATTTCGCGGCAGGGGCAGTCCGGATTAAGCACTTGGTAGAGGAAGCCAAAGAAGGTGCGGCGCACGCTATAGACGCGCTCGCGGCTATTGGCGCCCTCATCGGCCTGAGCCAGGAGGCCCGGCGGCAATAGCGGTCCCAGCAGCAACTCCAGGTGGCAGAGGCTTTGTTGTCGGAGGTGTTGAACCCGGCGACCCAGGGCCGCCAGGCGGGGATGCCAGGCAGGAAAGAAAGGTGTGTGCATAAAGGCGGTATATATACCGCCTCTATTGACGCCCCTGCTACCCTAGGTATTCATGAACGTCAACCTCGCTCAGATTAGAGAAGAATATGCCCGACTCCGCGCCCGCTTGAGGCGCTTGGGCTGGATCAGCCACGGCTACGTCCAGGATCGGGGGCCCGGAGCCGGCGGCCCCTGCTATCAGTGGACGCGCAAGGTCAAGGCCAAGACGGTCTCAGTCGCCCTGTCCCGGGAGCAATATGCGGCGTTGCAGGAGGCTATAGATAACTGGCACCAAGCGCAGGAAATCCTCGCCCGCATGCAAGCCCTCAGTCGCCAGGTCATCTTTGAAACCCTGCCGAGTCCGCCCAGACGTAAACGCCTGGGAAAGAGGGTTTTAGGCCTTATCTAAGCGCCATTCGAGTGTAATTGACAACTTTACAAGTTAACC
>CAIWJG010000096.1 GCA_903912925.1 uncultured Verrucomicrobia subdivision 3 bacterium
AGGGAAGAATGAGGTTGGTTGGTTGGGCTCTTTACCCAGGGCGGCGGCCTGGGCTATTATCTTGCTGCCCCTTCGGGGCGCCGGACCGGAGAATTGGCGGCCTGGAGGAAATAACCAGCCGTCGCTGAAGCACAGTTGAAATTCTATGAAAACTATTACCGTTGTATTGCTCATTGTTTGCGTTGTTCTGGTTCACGCACAGGACAAGCTGTTCGACGACGCCAAAGCCACGAACGCAGTGGCGGTCATGCGGGTGCACAGGGTTCACGCTCGGCCTGTCGTTTCAGATTCCTCCTTCGTTCGCTACACCGTAACCCCACAACAGGTTTACAAGAACGAGTCCAACGAAAGGTTGGGTCACACCATTAACGTTCATGGGTTCAGTGACCGGGACGGGGTGCCAGCAGGTGAAAGCACGATTTATATTGCTAAGTATGACGTGCCGAACAGGAGATTTGACCAGACCAACGGGACGATTTGGATGCTTGTCGAGGGAGGTGGTACTAACGCCGTCAGCCACGTCGGAGGCAACGCCGGTTTTCGATAGCCGAGATATGCAAACAAAACCTATCATCCTTTCAATGCTCTTTGGCGTTGCTCAATTTGCGAACGAGGCGATGCACCGAATCAGCGGCCATCATGCCACTTCCAAATTCGGGGGCGCTCAGGGGAGGCCGCTCATCGGTGATCCTATTCGCTGGTCGGCAGCAATTGCTCTGCAATGAGACGACCCTGGTTAACTGTAATCACGCTGCTCTTATGTGGGGCGGCATTGGCTGTGATAGGCATCAAGCTGGCCCACCGCCATAAGCCGGAGCCAGCGTTCGGTGGTCGGACCGTGACGCAATGGCTCACAGGCGGGGATTTCGAGACAAACAGAGCAGCGGTGGCTGTGGCCGTTTTTGCTCTCGGAGAAGCGTCTGTGCCAGCGCTGAGGAGAATGCTGCACTCGGGGACCAAATCGGAACGGGTGTGGTTTGCGAAGGCACCAAGATGGCTGTACTTCCGGCTGCCGGTTGGGGGGTACCAGTTTGACCGCAAGGACCGGGCCATGTGGGCCCTCCAAACGCTCGGTCGGGCGGGGCGCCCGGCGACTCCTGACCTTCTCGTAATCCTTGAAGACCCCACTGAGCATTGGAACCAACGGTCTGGAGCGATGAGCACCCTGCGCCATATCAACGCCGAGCCTTCGGTACTGATTCCTGTGCTGGACAAGCTGAGAGCCGATCCGGTAGTTGGGACCCTCGCGGCAACCGAGGCTCGGTTGCTCAGAAACGCCGCTGAAGCACAGCGCTACGCGGAGACTCAGAAAGCAATCGCCGCCAGCCTCTCGGCGCGCCGCGAGGTGCCGAAACTGGAGTTTCAGCCTTCCAGTTCCTTTTTGGAGGATAGTTCCCTGTGGGGGCCGAAGGAGTTCCGATCGAAAGCGATACATCCGGGGACGGATGAACAGGGTCCGGGCACCAACCGGCCCATGCCATCAGAGGATAAAGTTCGTTCGTCTTCTACGAGTGGCTCGCTTCACGAGACGGACAACACCAAAGTGGGCAGCAGATGAAACCGCCACCCAACCCGGCTCCGCCAGTGGACGGCGGGATTCCATTACAGCTCCATATCCAACGCGCTTGGCCCTCCGCGGCTCAGCACGCGCGTTGGGCTGGGGGGGCGGCCGCCAAAGCTAACCAGCCCCAGCGGGGCGACATGTTTATAGCCCAACCCAACCGAAATCTCCGCAAGCCCCGTAGGGGCGGCATGGTGCCATCTCGCACAGGTCATGCCGCCCCTACAGGGCTTGCGGAAAAGATCGGGGACGTGGTGGTCGCTATAAACATGTCGCTCCTACGGAGCTGGCCCAACCCGGCCCATGCACTGGACGGCTGGATTCCGTCTCTGTTGATTGCTGGGCACGACCGGACTGCCGCCAGTGATGAGCATCGTTGGACGGGCTTCGTATCATGAGAACCGTGAAGATTATCCTGTGGCTGCAGATCCTCGTCGGGCTCGTGGGCGGCTACATCGCCTTCGGTTACATGCACTGGGGAGCTATGAGTTACGCATGGGCATACAATCTCCGAGTTGAGTTCGACAGAATGAAGCAGTCCCCAAGCTACCAGGAGCCCGCCAGGATTCGCGATCAACCCTGGGACAATATTCTGGAGGATATGCAGGCTTACGGCCTTGCCCGCGCCCACGTTGCAGGCTACTGGGCCGTGGCCTGCGTGGCACTGGTGGTGTTCGCCGCAGCAGTGCTATGGCTGCTTCCCCGAGCTGGTCGGTCCAACCCGGCGCTTCAGGCAACAGCCGCCCCGCCGTGCTGTTGACCGTTTTATGAACCTCGAACGCCAGTGTTACAGGCCAGCCCTGCTCCCGGTGGCTGTGCCTGAGCTGGCGCCTGCGCGAGTATGAGTCCTCACCGCTCCATCCAGCAGAAGATCGTCCTGGACGCCGTCTTGATTGCAGTGGCCGCTGTATTGCTTGTGCTCGCCCGCCCCTCCAGCACTGCACCAGTTGCACGCGATGTGCCGCCGGTTTTTCTGGGCTTCTACGTCATTTACCTGGGGGTTCTATTCCTCTTAAGCTATTTCTATTCTGACGCGAGCCACGTTCTGAGATCGTTGATTTGGGTTTGCGAGCATTTCTCCTATCCACGAGGTCGGCGCATGGCGTTCTTTTATTTTGGCCTTTCGTTGCTGCTTGGTATATGCGCGTTGTGTGGTTCTTTCGGGCTGATAGGATGGGGCCGATGAGTGCGCCCAACAACTGCGTGCAGGCGACGCCGGATTGCACCTTGGTGTTTATCCAGGCTCAGGGGTCCGGCGCGCCTGACGCAGAGCGTTAATCCTTTCACACCACCGCGATGCCACTCAGCCGCGATCTAGCACAGAAAGGCGTCAACACCGGGAGAGCCACCACGACATAGGGGCGCAGCCGTCAGGCTGCATGCCGCCACGTCAAAAGCGGGATGGACGCTGATACCCGTGCCGCAGTCCTATCCGGCGTTTCTGCAGCCTGAAGGCTGCGCTCCTCCTCGATTCAGCCTTGAATTCGAAAGCGCAAACCCTGAACCTTGCAGCCATGAAATTCGCCATCTGCAACGAGATCTTTAAGGACTGGAAGCTGGAGGATACGCTGGCCTGTGCCGCGCGCCTGGGCTACGACGGAGTCGAGATTGCCCCGTTCACCCTGGCCAACTCAGTAACGGATATTCCGGCCAGTAGTCGCCAGGCCATGCGCGAGGCGGCGGCGCGGAATAAGATAGCCATTGCCGGCATCCATTGGGTGCTGGTGAAACCTGAGGGGCTCTATATCAACCACCCGGACCGCAGTCTCCGCGACCGCACGGCGAAGTATTTCTGCGACCTCGTTGACTTCTGCGCCGATTTGGGCGGCAAGATCATGGTCGTTGGCTCGCCCAAGCAGCGCAACGTGATGCAGGGCGTTTCGCGTGAGCAGGCTGCGGAATGGGCAGCGGTCACCTTCCGGCCCGCCGTCACGCAAGCAGAGCAGCGGGACGTCACGATCTGCTTCGAACCCTTGGCGCCGGCAGAAACCAATTTCATCAATACGGCGGCTGACGCCCTCCAATTCGTCCAGCGCGTGCCGTCGCCGCGGTTCAAGATTATCCTCGACGTAAAGGCGATGTGCTCCGAATCCAAGCCCATCCCGCAGATTATCCACGATGCGTGGCCGCACTTTGCGCACTTCCATGCCAACGACCGGAACCTGAAGGGGCCGGGTTTCGGCGACGTGGACTTCAAGCCCATCGCTGCCGCATTGAAAGAGGTGGGCTACCAGGGCTTTGTTTCCGTGGAAGTCTTCAACTTCGACGAAGGTGCGGAGCCGATTGCCAGCAGGAGCCTGGAGTACTTGCGGCGGTCGTTTGCCTGATCCGGGCCTGCTGGAAAATCCGGGTCGCAGGGCGCCAGGATTTGGCGCACACTTCTTAACCGGTGGCCACTACGTACTTCGATCCAGGCGAACAGCGCGCTGCGAAAGTGCACGAGCTTTTCTCGCGCATTGCGCCGCGCTACGACCTGATCAACGACCTCCAAAGCTTTGGCCTGCACCGGCATTGGAAGCGGCGCGTGATCCAGGAGGCCCGCCCGCAACCCGGGCAGCGAGCGCTGGACCTCTGCTGCGGCACGGGCGACCTGGCGCAGGGGCTGGCACGGCGCGGCGTCGTCGTCACTGGTCTGGATTTCACCGAGCGCATGCTGGAGATGGCGGCGCAGAGAGCTTCAGGAATTCGTGGCAAGGGACCGGAACGGGTAAAGTCGGCATCACCCGCGGCCCGTTTCGTTCGCGGTGATGCCCAGCGCATTCCCTTTGCGGATAACACCTTCGACATCGTGACGGTGGGCTACGGTCTGCGCAATCTGGCAAGCTGGGAAGCGGGCCTGCGCGAGATGCAGCGGGTGGCGAAACCGGGGGGCCGGTTGGTGGTGCTGGACTTTGGCAAGCCGGACAACACGCTGTGGCGCAGTCTGTATTTCGGTTACCTGAAGATATTCGTGCCTTGCCTCGGGCGGGTCTTCTGCGGCAACGCCAGCGCGTATGCCTACATCCTCGAGTCGCTCAAGCACTACCCGGCGCAGCACGGTGTCGCCGCGAAGATGCGCGAGCTCGGCCTCCACGAGGTGCGAGTCGTAAGCCTGTTGGGCGGCGTCATGAGCATCAACTGCGGGGAAAAGCGCAGAAGGGATTGATGGATTGATGGATTGGTGGATTGATGGAAGCCCAACCATCCAACAATCCATTGATCCACCAATCCATTGATCCACCAATCCATTCATCCAACAATCCATTCATCCAACAATCCATTCATCCACCAATCCAATCCGCCGCTTGCCAAGGCGGAACCGCTGTGGCCAGAATGCGCGGGTGAACTTCCGTATGAAAATTATTGCCTGGAACGACTTGCCTGAGTGGCGCGCGGCCATGCGCGCCAGCGGCAAACGCCTGGTGGTCACCAATGGCTGCTTTGACCTCCTGCATCTGGGCCATGTGACGTACCTGGAGACGGCGCGGAATCATGGGGATGCGCTGCTGGTCGGCCTGAATGGCGACGAATCGGTGCGCCAATTAAAGGGGCCCGACCGACCCGTTACACCGGAGGATGAACGCGCCGCAGTAATGGGTGCGCTGGAAAGCGTGGACGGCGTCTGCATCTTCGCTGAGAAGACGGCCACGCGGTTCCTGGCCGCCGCCCAACCCGATATTTACGTCAAAGGCGGCGATTATACTCTGGACACACTCAACCAGGACGAGCGCCGGGCCGTCGAGCAGGCCGGCGGCAGGATCGCGATCATTCCCTTCGTGCCCGGCAAGTCCACGACGGCGCTGCTCAAGAAGATCATGCGCCTGTAGCGCAGGTCGCGACATGAACCTCCTGGTTATCTCTCTGGCCGGCATTGGCGACACACTCTTTGCCACGCCGCTCATTCACGAGCTGCGCGCCAACTTTCCCGCAGCCAATATCGACGCCCTCGTCCTCTGGCCCGGTTCGAAGAACCTGCTGGAGGGAAACCCGCACCTGAATTCGGTTCACCAGAAGAACCTTATCCGCGCGGGCAAGGTTGAATCCCTGAGGTTCTTGTGGCAGTTGCGGAAGAAGGAGTATGATATTTCCATCAACAGCCATCCCCAAAGCCGAGTGCATTATCGCGCTGTGGCTCGCCTGATCAATGCGCGGGTGCGCGTCAGTCACGAGTATGATAATGCTGGCGGCTGGGACCGGCTCCTGGTCAATCGCACGCTCAAGCAGGATTACGGTAAACACGCGGTCGAAAACAACCTCGCGCTGCTGGAGGCCGTCGGCGCGCGGCGTCTGCTGCCCCAGCATGAATACGAGGTCTTCCTCTCCCCCGCCGAACTTAAATGGGCTGAGGACTTCATCGCCCGGCATAAGTGGTCCAATCGTAAGCTGCTCGGCATCCACGTCGGTTCGGGCGGCACTAAGAATCTGCCTCTCCGGCGGTGGCCAATCGACCACTACCTCGGGCTGTTCAAAGAGTTGCGACGGTCCCACCCCGAGCTTGGGGTGTTGCTCTTCGGCGGACCGGAGGAGCAAAAGGACCACCAGGTAATCGAAGCGCAAACCAGCCGCGAGCAGGTCTTGATCGCTCAAACCTCCAACCTGCGCCAGGCGGCGGCCTTGCTCAAATATTGCGACCTGTTCCTCAGCGTGGACACGGCCTTGATGCATCTGGCAACCGCCATGAAAGTTCCCAAACTGGTGGTGATTGAGACGCCCACCTGGAACAAGCCAATTGAACCCTACAGCCATCCCTTTACGCTGATCCCCAATCCCGCGGTAGCCGGCAGGAACCTGGAATATTACCGCTACGACGGCGCCGGTATCCGCGGGTCGCCCGCCGAACTGCTCCGCTGCATGTCCTCGGTTACCGTCCAATCTGTGTGCGCGGTCCTCCACCATCTGCTCTGAGAAAATGGCCCCGGCTCCAGCTCCATCCAACCCGCCGCCGCGCGTCTCGGTGATTGTCCTCAACTACAATGGCGCGCGGTGGCTGGCGCGCTGCCTGGAGTCACTGCGCGCCCAGACCATCTTCGACCAGATCGAAGTCGTCCTAGCGGACAACGTCTCCAGCGACGGCTCGGAGCGGTTGGGGAAGCAAATCATCGCAAGCTGGCCACGCGGCGTCTTCGTTCAGCACAGCCAGAACCTCGGTTACTGCGAAGGCAACAACCGCGCCGCCGAGGCCGCGCACGGCCATTACCTGCTCTTCCTGAACAACGACACGTGGCTGGAACCGGGCTGCCTCGAACAACTCCTGGCGGAAGTGCAACGCACAGGCGCGGGTGCCGCGGCTCCGCTAATCCTGAACTACGATGACAATAGCTTCCAGTCGCTGGGCGCGTTCGGGTTCGACCTCTTTGGCTTGGCCAGCACGCGCGGTTGTGCCACGCAAACGCGGCCGGTGCTGATGCCCGAGGGTTGCGCCTACTTGATCGCCCGCGACCTGTTTCAGAAGTTGGGCCGCTTTGACTCGGAGTTCTTCATGTTCGCGGATGAGTTCGACCTGTCCTGGCGGGTCTGGATTTCCGGCAATCAGGCCCTGGCCGTGCCCTCGGCCAAGCTCCACCATCGCGGAGCGGCGCAGGTCAATCCCGCCGGCGGCGGAGCAACGGTGGAATTCCGCACCAGCGATACCAAGCGCTACTACACGAATCGGAACAGCCTGCTGGTGCTGCTCAAGAATGCGCAACTCCTGCTGCTGCTGCTGGTCCCGCTCCAATTGGGGTTGCTCGCCATCGAGGCAATCGCCGGTCTGGCATTGGTCCGCCGCTGGAGCTTTGTGAAGCGGGCTTACTGGGACGCCCTGGTGGATTGCTGGCGGCTGCGCAAACACATCCTGGCTGAGCGCCGGCGGATTCGGCAGTTCCGCCGCCGGGGTGATCTGTGGATGCTGCGCTTCCTGCGCTGGCGATTCAACCGGTGGGATGAAGTCCAGCGTCTCCGCCAGTTCGGGGTGCCGAAGGTAACGGACACCTCTCCATGAACACTATCTCTTCGGCAACGACCTGGGGTCAACTCATTGGAAGACCCAGGGCCTGCGCGAGTTTCAGCAGGACCTGAAGAACCAGCAAGCCTGGCTGGACCAGTTCCCCTCCCAAGCCAAGTGAGGGGAAAACGGAATCTGCGAAAACCAGAAGGTTAAGGCTGAGGGCCCGTGGAGAACACGAGGGACAGAAGGTGGAGGACTGTCTTGATTGCGGAAGACGAACGTAGAGGGTTGTCAGCCACAACCCTTCCATGATACACCAATGATGATGAGCAAAGAACGATTCATCGAACGCCAGGCGGAGGTTCGCAATGCTGCCGCACGCTTGCAGGAAGCCGTTGGCCAGCCGGAAAGCTCCATCATCCGCGATGCCGTCATCCAGCGGTTCGAGTTCTCTTTCGAACTGGTCTGGAAGGCCCTCAAGCTTTACTTGGAGCGCCAGGGCCACGAATGTGGCGGCCCGCGTCCGACGCTCAAGAAGGCCTTTGCCGATGGACTTATTGCCACGCCCGAAGAAGCTGACGTTTGGCTCCAGATGCTCGAGGACCGCAATCTGACCAGCCACGCCTACGATGAAACCCTGGCTACCCGCATCTACCAGCATGTGGTCCGGGATTACTCCAAGCTCCTCGGCGCGATGGCCCACCGGATTCAGACGCTGACCTGGGATTAACCCGATGAGGCCCGTCACCCTGCGGAACAAAGACCTGGCCGTGCTGCGGGCTGCCTGTCGGCGGTTTCCTGCCGTGCGGGAGGTGCGGGTCTTCGGCTCGCGCGCCACTGGGACTGCCAGCCGGGCTTCCGACCTCGACCTTGCCATCTCAGCGCCCGACGCCACCGCCGCTGAGTGGCTTGACCTGTGCGACGCCCTGGAAAATGCCCCGCTCATTTACGAACTCGACCTCGTGCGCCCCGAGCGCCTGACCAATGAGCGGCTCAAGGAAAAAATCGCCCGTGACGGTGTGACCGTTTACCCGGAGGAAGCCGGGGCGTAATAGCCTCGGCGCCCCAGCAATACACCAACACCAGCACCGCCGCTTGTTCGACGGACTTCACCTATCTCTTCGGCAACGACCTCGGGACGACGGATTGGAAGACCCAGGGTGTGCGCGAGTTTCAGCAGGACCTGAAAGACCAACAAGCTTGGCTGGACAAGTTCACCCCGCAAGCCAGTGAGGGGAGACCCGACGCCAACGGCGTCAATCATATCAGCCCAAGGCAACGCCTTGGGAAAACGGTGGGTGATTTTTGTTGCAGGCCAACGGCCTGCGTCATAGCTACCGTTCGGAACCTAACCAGTGCCTATGCCACAACTCAGCAAGGCCATCCTCCATATTGTTTTCCGCACCAAGGATCGCCAAATGTGGCTTGATGCTGCGATTGCGCCCCGCATGGCCCTGTCACCCCCCGCCGGATGAGGGCACCCTACATCCCCCGAAAAAACGCCATCTTGTAGGCCGGTGCCCTCACCCGGCGTCCACTGCCGTTGAATTAAGGAATGACAGGGAGCGCGGCGTGCCTTCTCCCTCTCCCCGTCGGACGGGGAGAGGGTTGGGGTGAGGGGAATCGGCG
>CAIWJG010000097.1 GCA_903912925.1 uncultured Verrucomicrobia subdivision 3 bacterium
CCAAAGGCCCGTTTCATACCAGCCTGGGGCAACGCCCCAGGTCCATACCAGCAAAAAACCCATAAGCGCCAACGGCGCGTTCCATCCGTTCGGCATCGTGCGTAATAGGCTGATAAATGGCGCATGACGGCGGACACCAACCACTTTGGCAAGCAAGTGGCGTCAGTTCGCTGCAACGTAGATATTATCACCCTGATCCGCGTAGCTCTCGTAAACGTGCTCGAAGACCGCTGAGCACTTCTTCTGGTAGAGTTCGGGCGAATAGACCCGCGGCAGGCCAGCATCGAGCAGGCCCTTAATGGCGTCCTCGACGCCGGCGCGCGAACTTTGCCGTTTCCGCCAGTCGAGAACCAGCAGCGCCTTGATGCGCTCCAACAACAGCTTGGCCACCTTCTTCACCTCGCTGCGCTCGTCGGCGCTCAAGTCTGGGGCGGGGCGGATGAGGATGTCAAAGATGACCAACTCCTCCTCCGTCATGTTCTCCCGGACGTGGCGCTGCTGTTCCTTGGACAAGTTGCGGCTCAACTTTACCAACTCCTCAAACAACGCTTCAATGTTCCGGCTGCCGGCGTTGTAGGATTCTACCAGCTCCTCGAATTGCTCCTGGAAGTCTGTCCGCGTTTTGTTCAGCCGAATCAACTTCTCCAGTTGGGCGCGGATGGCCGCTTTGAGGACTTCCAGGTCGGTGTTCTTGTGTTTGGACTCCTTGAACCGCCGCCGCAGCGCCTCGAAGTCAATCTTCGATAAGTCCATCACCGGCGCGGGCTTGGCGGACATACCAACGCCGGTGATTGAAGCGTCGAGCAACTGGTTGATGCCGCCCATCACGCCGGAGATGTCCGCTGGGTTCGGATTGAGCTTGGCGCGGATGGCATCCGCGATAGCGGCAACACAGGCTACGCGACCTGCGAATTCCAGGGCCGTCGGGTCAGGCTTCACCGCACCGTAAAGCGTGCCCACCAGCCTCTCGTGGCCGAAGAACTCCCGGCGGAGCGGATCGGGGGAAATCAGGGCGTTGACCGCCTCGTCCATTCGTTGCAGCCGCTCCATGCTGCCGGTGAGCAGTTGTTCGATGGCAACCAGGACCACCCCACGGTTCGCGCAGAAGAGGGCCGCCGCGTCCACCGCCTTCCGCAATTCCTCGACGAGCTTCTGCTTGTCCCTGACCGGGTTTTTGCCGCCCGTGCCGGCGCCGTAGATGGCCAGCGCCTTTTCGAGCGAGGCGAAGACATTGGCATAATCCACGATCACGCCGCTGTGCTTGCCGGGGAAGACGCGGTTCGCCCGGGCGATGGTCTGCATCAACGTGTGATTCCGCAGGGGCTTGTCGAGATACATGGTGGAACAGCTTGGCGCGTCAAAGCCGGTCATCCACATGGCGCACACAAACACGAGCCGCAACTGGTCGTCCGGGTCTTTGAACTTCTCGTCGAGCGGCGGCTGCGACTCGTTCATCCGCCTCCTGTGCGGCACGATGTCCAGGCCGTGCTTCTGCATCTGGGCAATCTCATTCTGGCCCGGCGACACGATGAGCGCCATGTCGGTTGTCTGCAAAATCCGCAGGCGGTCCAGCAGCTCATCCTTCGTGTCGGCTGGCAGACCATACCGCCCGAGTTCCTGCTCCACCCGCTCGTGCTCCGCTGCCCATTGTTTCCGCACCTTGTCGTGCATCTTGAGCGCGGTGGCCTTATCAATGGATACCACCATCGCCTTACCGATGAAGCCGCGCCCGAGGAAATGCCGCACGATGTCCTGGGCGACCGTCTCCAGCCGGTCGTCGCGGGTGAGGATGTGGTATTGCCGGCTCAACTCGCGTTCGAGCTTCGCTTCCTGTTCCGGGTCGAGTTCTGCCGCCTCGATGAGGCTGTAGATGTCCTCGTTCAGGTCCGGGTTCACGAGTTGCAACTCCGGCGTGCGGTTTTCGTAAAAGAGCGGCACGGTCGCCCCGTCCTCGACGGATTGCTGGAAGTCGTAGATGGAGACGTAATCGCCGAAGACCTCCTTCGTCCGTTCCTCCCCGACGATGAGCGGCGTGCCGGTGAACGCGATGAAGATCGCCTTGGGCAGCGCCGCGCGCATGTTCAACGCCAGCGTGTCGTATTGGCTGCGGTGCGCCTCATCGGCGAGGACAATCACGTCGGGCCGGTCGCACAGCATCTCCGGCGTCTGGAACTTATGAATGAGCGTGAAGACATAACGATGATTACCGCGCAGCAACTCCCGCAGATGCGCACCGCTCTCGGCGTGGCATTGGTCGCCCTCGGCTTCGCTCACCGCGCCGGTGGCCTTGAACGTCTTGGCGATCTGGTCGTCCAATTCCACCCGGTCCGTCGTGATCACGAATGTCCAGTTGCCCGGGACCTTCCGCAGCACCTTCTGGGCAAAGAACACCATCGAATAGCTCTTGCCGCTCCCCTGCGTCTGCCAAAACACCCCGCCGCGACCGTGGCCAGCCTTGCGCGCGGCAAACATCGCCGCGATGGCCTTGTTCACCCCGAGGACCTGATGATTCTGCCCGATGATTTTCACCAGCCCGGCCTTGTGTTCGGAAAAGAGGGTGAAATTCTCCACCAGGTCGAGCAGCCGCGACGGCTCGCACGTACCGCGAATCATCACCTCCAGCGACACCCGCCGTGGTTCGTCCTCGCGCTCGATGCGCTTCCACTCGAAGAACCGCCCCCAATTCGCCGTGAGCGAGCCAACCCGGCTGTCCGTGCCGTTGGATGCGATCAGCAGCGCGTTATACCAGAACAACGCCGGGACTTGCTGCTTGTAGTGCGTCAGGTTCTCGTCGAACGCCGCCCGCGCGGGCACGCCCGGCTTCTTCAACTCGATCACTACCAACGGCAGGCCGTTGATGAAGCCGACCAAATCCGGCCGGCAGGTGTAAAGCGCGCCGGTGACGCTGAACTGGCTGGCCAGCAGGAAATCATTGTTCGCCGGATGCTCCCAATCCACCACGCGCACCCGCTCCGTCTTCTGCCCGCCGCCTTTGGAACGAACTCCCTCTCCGCCTCGACTGGGGAGAGGGCTGGGGTGAGGTGTCGAATCTGTTCCCGTGTCGGCCACGGACACCTTGATGCCTTCCTTGAGCAGCAGATACACCTCGCGATTTGCCGCCTCCAGGCTCATGGCTGAACGGTCGCGGACCAATTCATCCACGGCGGCGGTGATGGCCTCGGGCGGCAGCGCGGGATTCAACCGCTCCAGCGCCGCGCGCAACCGGGACACCAGCACCACCTCGCCCTTCGTCTCCCGCAGCAACGTACCGGTCGCACCGAAGCTTTCCTCCCACGCCGACACCGTGGTCCAACCAAGCTCGGCGAACAACCCGATGGCGGGCTGCTCGACTAGCTGGTCTTCGGTGTAGGCGTGGGCGCTCATGGACGGTTTCCAATACGCAGTTTAATACCTAGTTTCCGAGTTAATACCTAGTTTATGATTTTCTCCCATTTTGCGCCCCGGCCCGTGCCGAGTGACTTGATTTTCTTTTCCTTTTGCAGCCGTGCCAGGATTTGGCGGATCAAATCCAAACCGACCCCGGGACAGCCCGCCTGCACATCAGCGACGCGGAAGGTGCTGATCTGGCGTTCAATTGCCGCGAGAACCGCTTCTGTCTTTTCACCCCTTGGAGATTTGAGCTGACCGACGCGCTGCTCAAACTCCTTGCACGCCTGCGTGAGGATAAAGAGCAGGAAATTCAACGTCGGCCAGGGGTCGTGTTTGCCCTCGTGCCAGCGAGCGGAGCTTTGCTCCAGGACTTCGTAATAGCGTTCCTTGTTATCCTCGATGATGCGTTCGAGGCTGACATAGCGCCCCGCCTCGATACCGCAATGATAGCTCGCCAGCAGGAACAGCAGCCGGGAGACGCGGCCATTGCCATCGCGGAATGGATGGATGCAAAGGAAGTCAAGGTTCAGTGCGGCGGCCAGCACCAGCGGATGAATCCATTTCTCACTCTCGCCGCGATTCCACAACTCCACCATTTCGGTCATCGCCTGGGGGGTTTGCTGCGCGGAAACCGTCTTGAATCGAACGCGGCTACGGCCATCGGCGTAGGTCTGTATGATGTCCACGTCCTTTTCCTTGTATGCGCCCGCATCCCAGATTTCGCCCCGGCAGAGCTTGTGCAGACGTTTGATGGTGGCTTCGGAGATGGGGAGTGCTGTCCCGCGCTCGTGGATGAGTTTGAGGGCGTCGCGGTACCCGCGCACTTCCTCTTCGTCGCGGTCGCGCAACGCGGGCTTGCCGAAGATCAGCGTGCCGATGCGCGATTTATCCACCTCCACGCCTTCGATGCGATTGGAGGAAATCGCGCTCTCGACCAGCGCGTGTTCACGCAGAACCTTGAGCTTCTGTGGGGACTGGCGTGTGAAGAGTTCCTGCTTCCCACGCGCCTCGGCGAGATCGGCCAGATACCAACTGGTGCGCGTGGGAATGCTCGGCGGTACGGCGGCAAGCTGGCGGAGAGTCATCATGGCATTTGTTCAATTCGCTTTCAAATTCACCTGCCCCGACAACAGACGCGGTAGCAGCCGGTCGCGGGTCAATTCATCCACGGCGGCGCTGACGGCCTCGGGCGGCAGCGCGGGATTCAACCGCTCCAACGCCGCGCGCAACCAGGAAACCAACACCAAGCTGCGCACCCTCCACCCGGCCTGCCGGCCACCCTTCTCCCGGCTCCTCTCCCACTGGGAGAGGCAGGGGTGAGGGTTCGCAGAATGGGAGAAGGGCCGGGGATGAGGGTTCGGCCCTGCCGAATACTCCGCGAACAACCCGATGGCGGGCTGCTCAAGCCCCTCTCCCCCTGGGAGAGGCTGGGTGAGGGTGCGCGGCGCTTGCTGGTCTTCTGTGTAGGCGTGGGGCATTTTGTCAGAAACAGGTCTTGGCAACCTCTCTCGGATATGCTTTATTGTGCGCGGAGACTCGGCTGCGAGTAACCTTTGCTCTTTTGGAGTGAGGGGCACTCAAAAGCATTGTCTCCTTTTTCATGTTCGGGGGGTGTATAGGTCCGGCACGCAAAAGATGCCGAAGCTCTTGTAAGTATGGACTCCGTCATAACCTTCGCCCTTCCAGTTTAGCTGTTGGATTCGAGCACCAAAGCGTGCTTCGATTTCGGGGCGGGTACCATAGCCGCTCCGCCGGCTTCTTGAGCTTGGTCAACAGGACGAGATTATGCCCCCACGGCAGCGAAGCCAACGGTTCGGGCGGCGTCGCCGGAAATAGTCCAACAGGCTGTTGGACTATTGGCGTGGATGATTCTCTCGCGCCTGTGAGTGACTTTTCCCCAACAGACGGTCGGAGGTTTTCACCAGCTTCGGACAATTGTCTAACAGGCTGTAAGACAATTGGTGTTTCCGACCACGCCGCCGCGAACGCCCGCATGAAAAGGAGGTTGGGCCGTGAAAACCCTTTCATCTCCGGGAACTCCGTCCGCAAATCCGCCGCCAGCCGCGCCACCACCTTCGCACCCCAGCCTTCCGTCTGCTGACGCTGGAGAATCACACGCCCGATGTCCCAGTAGAGCGCGACCAACTCCCGGTTCACCGACAGCGCCGCCCTCACTTGCGCCGCGCGCACGCGCGACTTCAACTCCGCCAATAACGGCCCGTAGCCCGTCGGCACAACCGCGGCTGCCTTCACTGGTTTCTGGGATCGCTTGCTCATACTGGACCTTTTCTACTCAAATAAGAACCTGCTGGAAATGAGCGACTTACGGCAGTCATCTCAGCCGCCGCTTGCCATTCCCCACGGCGTGTGCTATTCATATCTCGGCTTTGGAATGGGACTACCCGTTCGGCGAAGGGCTACTGGGACTACCCGGTGGCCCTTCGTTTTTCTCAGGGAAGCATTTCAGCCCGTAGCCTTCCGCCCGCCCGCCTGGCCCGCGCCACAGCTTGCTCAATTCATCCACGGCGGTGGTGATGACCTCCGGCGGCAGCGCGGGATTCAGCCGCTCCAACGCCGCGCGCAACCGGGGCACCAACACCAAGCTGCGCACCCTCAACCCGGCCTGCCGGTCACCCTTCTCCCGGCTCCTCTCCCACTGGGAGAGGCAGGGGTGAGGGTTCGCAGAATGGGAGGATGGCCGGGGATGAGGGTTCGGCCCTGCCGAATACTCCGCGAACAACCCGATGGCGGGCTGCTCGACCCCCTCTCCCCCTGGGAGAGGCAGGGGTGAGGGTGCACCGCATAGGAGAGGCTGGGTGAGGGTGCCCGGCGCTTGCTGGTCTTCGGTGTAGGCGTGCGCGCTCATGCTTCGGCTATTGAACAATCCAGCGAACACGTGCCGCTTGGTTCGACCCCCTGCGGGTCAAAAGGAAACCCTTTGAAATCCGGGGTTTCGCGACTGCTCGCCCGCTTTTGGTCCACGCTCTTTTGACAAAACCGGGCTGATTCGCAGTCATTTTGTCCAAAGACATCTGGGGTGACTGACAGGACGCAAAGCCCCTTCCCATCAAATACCCGTCAAATACGCGCCAGCCCTTGTTTGCAGGTGTTTGCAGTGCTTTGACCACGTTCCAAGCCGTGGTTTCTCGCTCCGCCATCAAATACCCATCAAACACCCAAACGCTTGGCTTTCCAGCCCTTGGTCGAGGGCTCGCGCTCATAGGGGTCTCCCGCGTCAAAGAACTACGCCCAGTAAGGCACATACCTCATCAATTTGTTGGCCGCGTTCGCATCCACCGGCTTGATCTTCTTCGCCGCGACCGCTTCGGCCAGCAGACGTGACGCCGTCGCCGCATTCTGCTTTTCGATTTTGAATCGCTCGCGGAGGGACTCGTTGTTCGTGATCTGGTTGTTGACGAAGCGCAGACAGCAGTGCTGGTAAACCGCGCTCGTCCGCTCGTCCGGCGTCAGGTTCTTCAGCGGCTTGTAACGCGAGAGGATCACGGTCGTGTGATGACTTCCGAGCCGGCACTGGTAGGGCGGCAACTGCGCGCCTTCGATCTCCGTCACCACGGCATCCCTCCCATGCCCGCGCTCCTCGCAAATGCCGAGTTGCCGCAGCGCATCGGCGAACTTCTCATTGCGTGACTGGTTCTCGTCAATAAACCGGTCCACCGGCAAAATCGGCTGGCCCGGATTCGTCACCTCAATCCGGTCGTCGAAGACTTCCACCGTGACGCCCGTGCCGCGCTCGTCCAGATCCTGATGCACAAGCGCATTCCCCACGACTTCGCGAATCGCCTTCTTCGGATAGCCGTGCGTCGTCTTCCGCAAGGCGGCGCTCATGTCCTCGCTCGCGGACTCGTTGTGGATGAAATCAATCAGCGCCTCGAACCCGGCGGCATAGCCCTTGGGGTCGGTGGCGTCCTTCCCACCCTTCACCCTCGCCTTGGAAATGCCGTCATACACCAACACGCGAACCGCCTTCCGGGCGACGCTTTCGAAGTCGCCCAGCCGTTTCGCCAGCAGCAGCGCCCCCATGTTTGTGATCCTGGAAGTCGCGCCTTCCGCGCGCAGAAAGCCCTTTTGCACCAGCGTTTCCACCACCTCCGTGCGCGTGGAAGGAAACGGACGCTTCTTCAGGTCGAAGTAACTCTGCACGTCCAGCAGCCGAATCACGTCCTCCTCCGAACAGCCCCGCTTCGCCGGTTGCTCGATCCACTCCACCCGCCCTTCATCGAAAATCCTCCTCAACTGGTCCGGCGACATCGGCGCGAGCGACCAACCCGCCCGCATGAAATAGCGCCCGCCGTAGTGAATCGGCTGGCCCTGCGGTCGCGGCGGCACTTCAAACACCAGCACGCGGCCATCAGGATGAGGTATCTCCTGCCAAACCACCTTCAGATGGATGCGCTCGTGGATTCCCGCCACCGTCCGCTCCGGCACATCGAATGCTTTCGTGCCCACCACCCGGCGGGGCGGCGCATCAGTCACACCGAGAACCATTCGCCCGCCACCCTCGTTGGCCAAAGCCACGCAGTAACCCACCAACTCCTCGAAATCGTAGCGGTTTTTCGCTTCCTTGAATTCGACGTGCTCGCTCTCCGAGCGCGCCAGCAGCAATGCGTTGAGTTCAGCGACTGTCATGACCGTGAGGCAGTATGGCGGTTCTGCTCCGAAACCGCGAGTCCCCCTCGCCCCGACAGCAGACGCAGCAGCAGCAGGTCGCGCGTCCGGCGGTGGTGCCCGCCAAGCTCCGCGAATAACCCGATGGCGGGCTGCTCAAGCCCCTCTCCCCCTGGGAGAGGCGGGGGTGAGGGTGCACCGCATAGGAGAGGCTGGGGTGAGGGTGCACCGCATAGGAGAGGCTGGGTGAGGGTGCGCCGCGCTTGTTGGTCTTTGGTGTAGGCGTGGGGCATGGCTAAATCAAATCCATCTGGCGCTCGTGCGGAATGGGAAACACACCGATAATCACCCACGGATTGGGGGCGACGAAATGAAACTGCTGCGTTGTGCCGAGAAAGAAATGCAGGTCTGTCCGGCTGAACTCGTCCAGATACTTTGCCCGCACTTTCTCCAGCGCCGTTTCCTCGTCGCCGTGACGGCGCAAGCAATTCCAAAACAACGCACCCGCCTCCCAATCCAGCACCTGCATTTCGCTCTCGCGCCCGTCGGCGTCGGCGAAGCGAAACGAAAAACTGTAAGGCAGCTTGGGAATGACCTGAAACGTCCTCCGCCAAGCTTCCTCCGCGAACAACTCACCTTGGTTGGTTTGGTTACGCATCTCGGTGAGCTTCGCGGCATCCCATTCCCGCGTTTCCTCCTCCCACACGAAATCCCGAATCGTCGCGGGTTTGAACACCGCCAGCGAAAGCGCATTCGTCTTCGCGCCATCAATCAACCCCTGCAGCCGCGTATGCACGGTCGCTTTCTTCAGCAACAGTTCCCGCCGCTCACGCCACTGGCTGTCCGTTCCCATGTGCGCGACCGGATTCAACTGCTTAATGTCCGCCAAATGGCGTGTCTCCGGGCGCGGGTCGCTGCGGCTCTTGATCAAATCGCATTCCAGCCAGTCGAACTTGCGATACTGTTCCGCCTCCTCCAGCCGCCGGAACGGCACGGGATAACCCCTCACCCACGAGCCATCCTCCCGCACGCCTGCCGTGCAAACCGTCTCGCCGTATTTGCGCGACAGCGTCGGGTAAGTTTTGACCGTGATAAGAATGCGCTCCCTGGCCATGCGTCCCTTTCCCCTGTCACAGGTGATGCGCCTTTAACTTCGCGCCTCCCAGGTGCTCCAGCGCCTCCGCCACGCAATGCCGATGGCACTGCTGCGGCAGCCGCTCGAAACACGTCAAGGCCACCCGCTCGCCCGCCGCCACCCAGCCCCGGATTTTGTCCAGCGCCGCCCGCTGCTTTGGCAAACTCTCGCGCTCATACTCCGTGAACAGCGCATCGTAGTCCGCCTGCGTGTCCAACTCCTGCCGTTGCTCCGATGCGATGCCCAGCTCCGGCAGATGTTGGTAGCGGATGCCCACGCCCTCGCACGCCTTGCTCAAGGTGCCTTTGGAAAAGCCATACTTCCGGCTCAACGGATTCCGCCGCACATCGCACAACATCGTCACCCCGTCGCGCAACAGTTCGTTCAGGTAGCTTTCGAGACTGCGGCCTTCGTAGCCAATGGTCACGAGGCCCGCCGGCTGCCGCTTGGGCCTGGCCGCCGCGATGCTCGCCAGCGCCTCCGGCTCAAGCCGCAGCTTCTCCAGAATTTCACTCCGCGTCGCGTAGTAGGGGTGCCGACGATACTGCTCGACGATCAACGCGTTGCCGCGCAAACCGGAATGTTGCCGGCAGAACCCCGCCACGCGGAGCGGCTCGACTGCCTGACGTCGGGCCGCCGCGCGGCCCGCGTCGGTCAGCGTCCAGTTCTGGTCGTCCTCCGCCAGCAACCCTTCCGCAATCAGCTTCCGCTTGTCCGCGTAGGACGTGAACGAGAACGCGCCGAACTTGTAAGGCACAAAAGCGTAGCTCGGCGGGGTCTCGCACTCCCGCGTGTAGAGGAACAGCAGCTTCTGGAAATCCGTGTGGCCCACCGGCTCGCCGACTGCGTCCAGTAGGGTCAACAACAGCCGTTGGCGTTCAAATAGCATGGCTCAGGATAATCCGGTTTGTTCTCGCAAAGCAACCTGCCTCGACAGCAGACGCGGCAGCGCGGGATCCAATCGCTCCAACGCCGCGCGCAACCGGGACACCAGCACCAAGCTGCGCACCCACAACCCGGCCTGCCGGCCACCCTTCTCCCAGTGTGAGGATGGCCAGGGATGAGGGTTCGGCCCTGCCGAATACTCCGCGAATATCCCGCTGGCCTCTGGTGAGGGCGCAACGCATAAGAGAGGCTGGGTGAGGGTGCGCGGCGCTTGCTGGTCTTCCGTGTAGGCGTGGGGCATGAGAATCTCAGTCAATGCCGTAACGCTTTTCGCGTTGGTGGAAGGCTTTCTCTCCGCCCTCCAGCGCAAGCAATAGCTCCCGGTTCGCTAGGTCTTCGATGGTGGTGCTGACAACTTCTGTCACCTTCGCATCGTCCATCGACATGCAGTGAATGAGTTCGGCATCGCCGTTGATGACAAAGTTCGCGTTGTGCGTCGCGAAGATAATCTGACGATGCTTCTTTCGGGTCTTGATGAGGTCCACTAGATATTTAGCAATCAGCGAGCTGTCCAAGTGCGCCTCTGGTTCGTCGATGACGATCGGCATGTTTCCCAGCAAAAGTAGCACGACGATTACCGCAGTGCATCGCTGGCCGAACGAAGAGTTCTCCACGGGCTTGTCGTCATACAGGACGTAAATCTGCCCCAGCTTCCGTACATCCAGCAAACGAAGTTCAGCCTGTAACTTCAGCGTCTCACAATTCACTTCTTGAGCGAAGAACTCACGGAGGGTTTTCGCATAGACTCCATCCTCATCAGGAATCTTCTTAACAGTCGCGGCACGGTCGCCAAGCGCAGTAAAATCGACTTCCCTCAGCTTGCTCTCGACGTAGTCCGGCCTCGGTGCTCTGCCTTCCACTTGCCCGATGGCGCTCGCGACATACTCAATCATTGCATCCCTGAATGCCTTCAGGTTGAAACGGTATCGCAATTCGATGGGTTTGACCTCAGATCCTTGGCCCTTCAAGTCCACGTTAACCGGCGCAAGCTGCGCCTCCACTGCTTTGGCGTATTCGTCGGCTTTGTCGCGTTGCGTGATAAACTGGCCTAACTCCGTTTGCAGCGTTCCAACCTTCGCTTTCAGAGCGGCGATTCCCTCGTCTAACTGCGCAATCTTCTCGGTGGCTTTTCCAACGTCAGCCAGATTCTCTTCTGAAAGCCCGCGGGCCTTTAGAAACTTATCGAGCTCTTCGCGAAGCGTTTTCACTTTCCCTGCGACCTCTTGCTCGCGCGTCACGGCTGCTGCAAGGGAAGGATGGGCGCCCGCGTCATTGACGCGCTTCTCGATGGTCTCAACGACACTTCGGACCTGCTGCTCGTAGGCGTTGAGACTCGCAACCTGACTCGGGTCGTAGGCGGGGTATTCCGCGAGCAGCGTCTTCAGGTCTTGGATTAACTTTTCCAATCTGTTCTTGCTCGTCTTGAGCCCTTGCAGTTCCTTGTTGAACCCGCCGAGTTCATCGTTGATTCGCTGGTAATCAGTATTCTGGAAGGATTCGACTATGCCCTTTTGAGTCGCCAGTTCCTTCTCGGAATCGCTCAGCTTCACCGAAAGTTCGTGGTGGTTCTTGAGCCGTTCGAGCTGCTTTTGAGTAGCGGCAATCGCCGCATCGACAGCGGTCTCCTTTTCTTGCAGGAGACTCTTCGCATCCAGCTTCCGCAATCTGGTGAAGATTGCGGCTGTGAGCCGCTGGTGGTCCGAAGCAAACTGCTCAATTTCATTTTGCTGGAGGAACTCCACCACACCCTTCTCAGAAACACCTTCGAGACTGACGCCGCCAGCCACGGATGTTCCAGTGGGCGACAGTTTGTTCTGTTTGAAAAACTCGGTGCTGCCTACGTCGAGCTTTTCATGGATGAGATTCAACAGCGTGCTCTTGCCTGTGCCGCGTCCGCCAATGATGCACGTCAGGAAAGGGCTGAACGCGATTTCTCGTGATCCGCGAAAGCAAAACACATCTGACCGCTCTCCACGACTGAGCGAGGCGTTGGTTGGAAATTTGAGCGTCGCCTTCTTGATTTGAAGAAAAGGCTCAATTGGCGGCACGTCTGCGACGTGAACCCGAGACGCATACTCAAACACGGCTTGTCGCAGTCCTTCAAACGTCGGGTCTGCCTTTATCCAGGTGAAGCACTTGGCAAGTCGGTCCTTGTCGGTGGAATCTGCATAACGGTGCGCGTCGCTGCAATCGAGCAGCCGATCATTCACTCCGCCATCTGTGAGCGACCTTTGTGCTTTGGCCCATTCAACCGCTGTCGCGGATGAGATGAAGACAAGGTTGGCGCTATTGATAATGGTCTTCTTGTCGGCAATCGACTGGTCGTTCCATTTGATGTCGGCCCACTCAGTCTTCCCGACTGCCGTGAGAACCTTTCCCTCGAAATATGGTGAGCCAAGAATCCCGCCTATCGCATCGAGGCTCACGCAAAGATTATTAAATCCCTCTCGGAGCGGCGTGCCATAATTAACACGTTCGGGTTCGGGAACGCTCTCGATGACTGCTTTCCCCAAGTCTTCGAGGCTCTGCCGAGTTGGGATGCCTGACCACTTTCCCGCCTTTCGCAACGCATCCATCTCGGCTGTCAGAACATATTTTGGGCAAAGAGCACTGAGAAACTGGCTTTCAATCGTGTCGGCACTAATCGCGTCTGAGAAGATGACGTGATAGTTGACGCGACTCAGCCCGGTCCGGCTGCCGCCGAACTTGTCGAGGCGGAGTTCGATCACCGGAAGAAGCAAGTCGATGTTGGGCAATCTCCCCGCAGCCTTCGCAGCCAACACCTTCTTGTAGCCGTCTAAGAAGATGTAGTCATTGATTCCCAGCACCTTGAACTCCGGCGGGAGTTTGCTCAGGGCTTCGATGTATTCGTCCCACACATCCACGCCTGCGCCGCCGTAGTGATGGACAAGCGAGTCCGGGGTGTGAACATGCAAATCCCATTTTCGCCAGACTGAGCCTCTTGGGTCGTTCATAAATTGGTTGCCTTGTCGCTCGACGGAGCGAGTTCCACCTGCCCCGCCAGCAGACGCGGCAGCAGCAGGTCGCGCGTCCGGCGGAGGTTTTGGATTTGCAAATGCAGCTTGTGGATGAGGCGGAAACTCAGCGCAACGATAGCGGAGAATTTGTCGAGCAACGCGCGCGTTGGCTGGGCAATCTGGAAATCGTCGAAGCACTGCTCCTGCACCCGCTGCCGTCCAGTTGCGCCGGACATGCTCTTGATGGCGACGCCGCGAAACTCGTCGCTGCGGGCGAGCAGATAGACGAACTCCGGCGTGAGAGTGCGGGAGCGCAGGACGATGAACTCGGTTGATCCGAATCCGACGGCTTGCGCGTCGGGCAGGAATTGCACGAAGCCGGTTTTGCCGTTTTCCAGGCAAGGCGTGATGCGAGCAAAGAGCGTGTCGCCGTTCTGAAATTTCGCACCGCTGTTGCCTGCGCGGGATTCGATGTCGGCGATGAGCATCGAGTCGTTGGAGAGGCAGCCCATTGGCACAAACGGTTTCTCGCCACCGCGCGGGACGGCAACACGCGGACTGATGTCCACGCATTCAGGCACGGTCTTCACCTCCCAGCCTTGGGGGATGTCGCCGAGGGGGGAGGCGACGTGCGGGAGCTGTCGGTGGCCGGGGAAGCGGAAGTGGACGAACCACTCGCGGTAGAGGGCGCGGGCCATCGCCTCCAAGATCCGGATGCGCCGCTGACTGTTCTCTATCAGCTCGTCGTAGGCCGATAGGATTGCCCCGATCCGGCGTTGCACCGGCAGCGGAGGAGCTTGAATCTCCGTGTCGTTGAGAATCGTCAGCGTCAGGAACTTAGTCGCCGCCCCAGTTGAAAAGCTGCGCAACTCCGAAAGCTTTGGTCGGAGTGCGTAATAGAGAAACTTGGTGGTCAGCACTTCCGTGTCACGGGGCTTTACAACATACGTCCGCTGGTAGGCATCAAACTTTCCTTGGAAGTATTTCAGCGGGTAAATGCCGTTGGCGTTGTTTCCAGCCAGCAGCACGCACTCGGTATCGAAGCTAAAGGTATTCGTCCGTAGAGTTTCCTGTGAGCAGGTGAAGAACGGATAATCGCCATCGGGAACGGCGGCATTTGAGTCGAGCTTACCCGTCTTGAAGGTAACCAACTCGCCGAGCTTCCCTGTTTGCCACTTGTTCACCATCTTCACGCCTCCAGAATCCCCGCCAAGTTGTCGGCGATGGTTTGTTCATGCTGCGCACCCTCACCCAGGCCTCTCCCAGAGGGAGAGGAGCTGGGAGAAGGGAGCGGGGCGCGCGCCAAATCCCTCTGACGAACTATCAAGGAATCCTTGTGAGTTGGGTTGGGGCGTTTCTGCGCCATGATTATTATTCCTCCGGTGGCAAGGCGTCCGGGTTCTTCAGGGATTTCTTTTCCTCTGAGGCGAGGCGGTGCTCGACCCTTTTCACATCCTCGGCGGCGGGCAGCGTCTCCGGGCGGATGCCGCGTTCGAGCAGAGTGTTGCGGACGGCCTGGTTGTTGGTGATGTGTTCGCTGGAAATGGCGGACTCGCTTTGCATCCCGTGCTGGCGGGCGTTGAAAATGGTGATCTCGGTGGCGAAATCCTTGGCTTTCAGAATGATGGTCGGCGCGAAGTCGGCCAGCGGGCGGTTGTCCGGCACTTTCCACTGAGCTTTCATGGCCAGGGTGGTTTTGCCGAAGAGCGCCTGGTCGCCCTTGCTGCGGATTAGCGCGAAATCTTCGTTGCCGCCGGTTTGTTCGTAGATGACCGCGGAAAGCTCTTTCTCCGTGGCACTGAGTTTCCGGCGGGCCAGGACACGCTCGGCTTCCAGCAGGCGTTGCTCGATCAATTCCGCTCGGCGGGTCTGAATGGCAAAGTAGGTTTGGGCAAAGGCGATTTCCTGCTTCCGGGAGTCGCCGTTTTGGGCGATCAGGTAGCAGGCGTAACGCGTCAGCATGATGTCCTCGATCTGGCGCTGACTGCCTGAGCCGAGATCGACCATTTTGTTGACGCCAACAAAATGGTCGGAGGCGCGGTGGCCGGAGACTTCACAGGCTGTCTTGGCCTTGGAAATGGCAGTGGTGAAATTGCGCCATTCATCGTAGCCGAGCAGGTGTTGTAGGTCGCGAGCCAGCCAATATTCGACGCCGCCCTCGGCCTGCTGGGCGTGAGCTTCAAAAGTGGTGGTGAGGGTTTGGACGAGTTCGGCTTTCATGCTTCGAGTATTTCGGTGACGTTGCTGGCAATGGTGGCTTCCAGTTCCCGTGCTGCGGCGTTGAGGGTTTCGAGTTCCTCGTTCAGCGTCTCGAGTTGTTCCTTGAAGTCCTCGTCACTCACGGCTACGCCGGCGGCTACGCCAACATATCGCCCCGGATTCAGGCTCCAGCCCTGGGCCTCAATCTCTTTCAACGTCGCTGCTTTGCATAAGCCCGCGACATCCTTGTATGCAACGGCGCGGGCACCCTCATCCCCGGCCCTTCTCCCGCTGGGAGAAGGGTGGCCGCCAGGCCGGGTTGAGGGTTGGGTGGCGAACACTTCAAGGATTTTGGCCCTCGCTTCTTCACTACCCAATGTGAAGTCGAGGGCTTCGCCGCGATAGAGGCGGACGAGGTTGGCGAGGAAACCGATCTGCGCGGGCGTCCATTCGCGGTGCGAGCGGTCCACCTGACGGTAGATATGCCGCGCATCAATAAACAGAATTGTGTTGCCCCGATCCTGTTTACCCTCATCCCTGGCCCTTCTCTCAGCGGGAGAAAAGAGTTCAGCAGCGACGCTCCCTCTCCCTTTGGGAGAGGGCTGGGGTGAGGGTGGTTGCGGTGCGGATGCCTTGCCGCGATCGAGAAACCAAAGTGTGCATGGCAGCGTCACCGTGTAAAACATGTTGGGCCCCACCGCAACCATAACGTCCACGGCCCGGCTTTCGATTAGCTGGCGGCGGAGTTCCTGTTCGGAGGAGCGGGCGTCGGAGGCGGAGTTTGCCATGACGAATCCGGCGCGGCCCTTTTCGTTCAGCACCGAGAAAAAGAGCTGAATCCAGAGGTAATTGGCGTTGTCGGTGCGCGGCAGGCCGAAGGGGAAGCGGCGGCCCGGCCCTACTGAGTCTTTCAATCGCTCCTTGTCCACGGCGTTAACGTTGAACGGCGGATTGGCGAGGGCGAAGTCGAACCGGCCAGTGGCGTCGTGCGGGTCGTCGTAGTAGCTGTTGACGTTGCCACCGTGGCGGATGTCGCCTTCGAGGCCGTGGACAGCGAGGTTCACGCGGCAGAGGCGTCCGGTTTCGTCGGTCTTCTCGATGCCGTGTATGCTCAATTCCCGAGCTGGGTCGCCCGTGTATTTAGCCCCCTCCTCCCTGCGCCCCTCTCCCGTTGGGAGAGGGGATGGGGGTGAGGGTGGCGCAGCCTTATGTTCAGCGATGAACCGCGCCGAGGAGACGAACATCCCACCTGAGCCACAAGCCGGGTCCAAAATGCGCCCGTGATAGGGCTCGATGACCTCGGTGAGGAGGCGGACGATACTGCTGGGGGTGTAAAACTCGCCGCCGCCCTGGCCTTCGCTCATGGCGAACTCGCCGAGGAAGTACTCGTAGATACGCCCGAAGGCGTCGTAGTCCATCGAGGCGGGAATTTCGGAGACCTTCTTGAGCAATTCCTTGAGCAGGGTGCTGGTGAACAGATTGTAGGTCTTGGGCAGGACGCCCGCGAGCTGCGGGTTGTGCTTCTCGATGTCGCGCATGGCGGCGTTGACCTTGGCGCCGATGTTCTCGACTTCGGGGCGGTTGAGCAGGTAATCGAACCGAGCCTCGGCGGGCAGGTAGAGGATGCCCTCGGCGTGATAAGCCGCCGGATCGTCAACCCGCGAACCGCGGCGTGAAGGGCGGGCGGCACCCTCTCCCAAGCTGGGCACCCTCAACCCTGCCCCCTCTCCCGCTGGGAGAGGGGAACGGGGTGAGGGTGTTTCTAACTTAGCTCGCTGGGCAATGAAGCGGACCTCGGCAAAGCGCAGGAAGATGAGGCCAAGGATCGGGCCAGAGTATTCCTGGGGCTTCAAGCCGGAGTTGGCGCGGAGCTGGTCGGCGGCATCCCAAAGGCGCTTTTCCAGCGTGTTGGTGGCGGTATCCTTCTCCGATGGCGCGATCCAGATCATGAGTTTGCAGTCAGTTTGGCGTGGGTGCTGGCGTTGGTACACAAGTTCACACCGTCGCCGGGCGGGTGGCAAATGTCGGTGGTCGTTGCACTGCCCTGAGTCATGTGGCCTTGCGCACGATAGTATTTCAAACGGTTTGACCCGCAAACAAAAAGGCGTGGGCGACCGGGGATAATTTTGTGCTGGAAGGAACCTCTCAGGAATGAGAAACCCAGGAGAACCGACTATGAAAATACAAGCCCCCACAGACGAGAAGCACCGAAAACAGCTCCAAAGCCAGTTGGCCCGTTCGTCGCCCGCACCGCCGGGCTATCGCTGGCGCGTCCGCATTGCCAAGGGCCGCTTCGGCTGGGTGGCCCACTTCTACAAAGTGCCCCTCGACGCCATCAGGTCGCACAGAAAAGCTGAGCCCTTGCCCAGCAATGACCTGGGCCAAGACGTGGAAAGCCCTCCCGCCCAACCCCGTTGCGCCCCCATGCCGCCCCCATAGCAGCACCATACCGCCTGGCTTGCTGCCAAGCGCCCCGCAGGGTTGAGAATCCCCGGCTGTCCATACCGTCAGACCTCTGCACGCGCCTGCTCCAATTCTCATTTCGCCTCCCGTTCCGTCTTGTTACACTCCCAACCACGAACTATGAAGGCACTGCTCCGAACCATAAAAACAACCTCCTGCCAGCCACTACGACTGATAAGCCTGCACGCTCTCCTGCTAATTGCGGCCTTGGCCGCGGGCGCTCCAGCCCCACGGGCAGACGGTGCGGCCCTCGAAGCAACTCTAACGCTGGATCCTTCCAAGCCCGGCGCAGCAATCTCACCCTATCTTTACGGCCAGTTCCTCGAACACCTGGGACGCTGCATCCATGATGGGGTCTGGGCCGAGAAACTCCGCGACCGCAAGTTCTTCCAACCGCTGGACAAGTCCGTCTGGCAGGTGGTCCGCGCGACCGGTGCGCAGTTTGACGCTTACCTGGACCCTGCCGGCGCTTTTGCGGGCGAGCATTGCCTGGCGCTCTGGCGCCGGGACCAGAATAGCGGCGGCTGCGGCCTGGCGCAGAAGGACCTCGGCGTCATCGCCGGCAAGGACTATGTCGGCTATGCCTGGGTGGCGGTGGCGAGCGGCGAACCGGTCCTGGAAGCAACGCTCGCTTGGGGGGATGGCGTTGACGACCGGCAAACGGTGCGCCTCAACGGTCTGGGCCGGGAATATCGGCGAATTCCCTTCCGCTTTCATGCCGGCAAGACCACCGAGTCCGCCTCGTTCTCGCTTCAGATCACCCGGCCCGGGCTGGTATGGGTGGGCTGCTTGTCGCTGATGCCGGCCGACAACGTCAAAGGCATGAGGGCAGATGTGCTGGCGCTCATCAAGCAGCTCAATCCGCCCATCACACGTTGGCCCGGAGGCAACTTTGTCTCTGGCTACCACTGGAAAGACGGTATTGGCGAACGCGACCGGCGCCCGCCGCGCTGGGAGCGGGCGTGGAATGATGTCGAGGACAACGATGTAGGCCTGGACGAGTTCATGACCTTTTGTGCCGAGGTCGGCACCGAGCCATACATCTCCGTCAACACCGGTTTGGGGAGCGTGGAGGAGGCGGCCGATGAGGTCGAATACGCCACCGGATCGGCCCGGACGCACTGGGGAGCGGAGCGCGCGCGGCACGGCCATCCCAAGCCGTACCGGGTGACCTGGTGGGGCATCGGCAACGAGATGTACGGCGACTGGCAACTGGGCAATGTGCCGGTCGAGCGCTATGCGCTGCGGCACAATTCCTTCGTTGAGGCCATGAAAGCGAAAAGCCCGACCGCCAAATTCATCGCTGTGGGCGCACCCGGGGCTTGGAACAACCTGATGCTCTCGGTGAGCGCCCGGCACATGGACCTGCTCAGCGGGCACCACTACACCGAGCGCAAATTCAAGGCTCCCTTCAGTGCCGAGGACGCGCGCAAATATGAAGCTAACTTCCTGGCCTACTCCGGCAGCGTTATGGGAGGCGTGCGCCGCGTGGTGAACGATTACCGGCAGCGCCTGGGCAAAGGGAATGCCGACCTCGACCGCGTGCGCCTGGCCATTGATGAATGGGGTATTGTCCGCGACTGGAATGCCGCGCCGGACGGTCCCGGCATCGGCTCCTTCGAGCACTATTATCCGCTGGGAGACGGCCTGGCCTCGGCCCGAGCCCTCCACGAATTGCTCCGCTCGGCTGACGTGGTCGGGATGGCTAACTGGGCCCAGACGGTCAACGTGATCGGCGCCATCAAGACCAGCCGCAATTATGCGGTGCTCGATTCAGTCGGCCACCTGCTGGCCCTGTATCGCGCCCGCGTGGGAGGGAATGTAGTCCCCATCCAACTCAGCGGCGGAGTGCCGCTGGATGCGGTTGCCGCCGTGGATCGAAAGACCGGCCAGGTCTCGACCGGGCTTGTCAACTACTCGCCGGACCAGGAAGTGGTCGTGAGGATTGACTGTGGCGACCGGAAACCTCGGCTGGCCGCCCAAGGCTGGCGGATCAACGGCCCGAGCCTCAGCGCGATCAATATCCCGGGCCAGTCTGAGGCGATTACGACTGAGGCATTGGCGCCGGTTGCCCTGGATCAGCCCGTTCGGCTGCCGGCTCATTCCATCACGGTGCTAACCTGGCGCTGAAAACACACAGCAATCCGAAGGACAGGCGTAACCAAGAGGCGCGCGGGGCCGTTTATCATCCTGACCAGTGGTTCACGTTTCTGCCTGCAAAAGAACGTGAGTACCGCCAGGGTACCGGCGTTCCGGCCAAGCCCTGCCGGCTCTCTCGACGGCGTATCGTCAGGGGAAGAGCCCGGCAGACGGTGAGGCACGCCGGTTGCAGTAACCTAGAAATTAAATAGATAACAAAAGATAGTATGAAACAAACAATTCTGTTCGGGGCAATCACTTTGCTGGCGGGTTCGCTCCTCGCGGCGGATTCCAATCCCCAGGATGCGGTGAAAGATGCGGCCAAGAAGCTGGGCGAGAAGGACAATTACAGTTGGACGACGACCATTGACCTCGGCGGCGATATGACCGGGACGATCGATGGCAAGGCGGAGAAGGCTGGGTCCACCACTTTGGCCTTGTCGGCCGCCGGCCAGGAAATAAACGCCGTGCTCAAGGGCGACAAAGGAGTGGTCAAGTTGGATGATAGCTGGAAGACCCTTAAGTCGGTGGCTGAGGACAAAGACCAGCAAGAGCCGATGCGAATCGCGGCCCGAATATTGCAGACGCAGAAAGCCCCGGCAGCGGAAGCGGCGGACCTGGCGGGCAAGACCAAGGAACTCAAGGTGGCTGATGGGGTCTATTCCGGTGATCTGACAGCCGACGGAGTCAAGGAGCTGCTGAGTGTTATAAAGCAAGCCGCCGGCGGTTCACTAGAGGTGAGCGGCGCCAAATGGTCCGTAAAGTTCTGGCTCAAGGATGGTTCAATCACCAAGTATGAATCCACCATGACGGGCACCGCGAAGTTCGATGGCGATGACCACGACGTGAACCTCAAGAACACAGTGCAGATTAAAGATGTGGGCACGACCAAAGTGACCGTGCCGGAGGAAGCGGCTAAGAAGCTGTAGTTCCGGGACCGCCGGATTGATCGATTTGCGCAGCGGCACGGTTGCCCAGCCAACCGTGCCGCTGTTTTTTCTCTACCTGCGGCCCAAACGCCGGCGCAGCGCTAATCCGGCTAATGACAAATCGCTCGTAGAGAGTAGCTTGGGGAGACTTCCAACAACCCACATCCGGCGCCTAACATCCAAGGATCGCCCAACCGGTAGGCGTTGGGTGTTCGATGTTGGATGTTCTGGTTCTTAATTCTTCGTAGCCGCCAGTTCCTCTTCGAAATCCACGATCTCCTTGATCTGCGTCAGGAACCAACGGTCGATCTTCGTAAGCTGGAAGATTTCCTCGATGGTAAACCCGGCGCGCAGGGCGTGGCGGAGGAAGAAGATGCGCTCGGCGTTGGGCACGCTGAGCTTGGGGGCAATGACCTCGCGGGGAAGGATGTCGCGGTCGCCATAGACCTTCTCGCCGATGCGCCAGGCTTTGCCGTCGCCGCCCAGACCGTAGCGCCCGATCTCCAGCGAGCGCAGGGCCTTTTGCAGCGATTCCTTGAAGGTGCGGCCAATGGCCATCGCCTCGCCGACGCTCTTCATCTGCGTGTTGAGCGTCGGGTCGGCCTGCGGGAACTTCTCGAAGGCGAAGCGGGGCACCTTGGTGACGACGTAGTCAATGGTGGGCTCGAAGCTGGCCGGCGTCTCACGCGTGATGTCGTTCCGGATCTCGTCGAGCAGGTAGCCGACGGCCAGCTTGGCGGCGATCTTGGCGATGGGAAAGCCGGTGGCCTTGGACGCCAGGGCCGACGAACGTGACACCCGGGGGTTCATCTCGATGATGACCATGCGGCCGTTGTCCGGGTTCACCGCGAACTGGATGTTGGACCCGCCGGTCTCGACGCCGACCGCGCGGATGACGGCGAACGAGGCGTCGCGCATGATTTGGAACTCCTTGTCCGTGAGCGTCTGGATGGGCGCGACGGTAATCGAATCGCCGGTATGCACGCCCATGGGGTCGAAGTTCTCGATCGAGCAGATGACCACGCAGTTGTCCTGGCGGTCACGCATGACCTCCATCTCGAACTCCTTCCAGCCGAGCAGCGATTCCTCGACGAGAATCTCGGACACGGGCGAGAGTTCGATGCCGCGCTTGGCCATCTCGTCAAATTCCTCACGGTTGTAAGCGATGCCGCCGCCGGTGCCGCCGAGGGTGAAAGCGGGCCGGATGATGAGCGGGAAGCGCCCGATCTTCTCGGCGACCAGGCGCGCCTCCTCGAGGTTGTGGGAAGTGCCGCTCAAGGGCACGTCCAGACCGATCGAGATCATCAGGTCCTTGAACACCTGGCGGTCTTCGCCGCGCTCGATGGCTCCGGCATTCGCGCCGATCATCTCGATGCTGTATTTGTCGAGCGTGCCGCGGCGGAAAAGGGCCATGGCGGTGTTGAGGGCGGTCTGGCCGCCGAGAGTGGGCAACAGGACCAGCTTGCCGTTGGCCTTAAGGCGCTTCATCTCCTCCACCTCCCGGGCGATGATCTTGTCGATGCACTCGGGCGTGATCGGTTCGATGTAGGTGCGGTCGGCGAACTCGGGGTCGGTCATGATGGTGGCCGGGTTAGAGTTCACCAGGATGACGCGGTAACCCTCTTCCTTGAGCGCCTTGCAAGCTTGCGTGCCCGAATAATCGAACTCGCACGCCTGCCCGATGATAATCGGGCCGGCGCCAATGATCAGAACCGAGTGGATATCCGTGCGTTTCGGCATAAGGGCCGGAGGAATAAAGCGGATTCCAGCACGGTTGTCAGTTCTAAATTTGCGGGGTTGCCGCTCCGGGGCGGTGCCGGGAAAAAAGGTGAGGGAGGGGCTTGACCCGGACTATTAGATCGTTACACTCCATCGAATAGTGGCTGTTATGCGTAACTGCCAAATCACATGAACGTGGTGGCCGTCAAGACCGCGGGCAGGTATCTCGGGGCATGGGGGGCGATTGTCCTCTGTGTTATTCTTCTGAGCCTGCTTTTCACATTCCTGGGGACCATCACGAGCGCCGCGCTGGTCGGCATGATGATGGGGGCGTTCAAGGGCGCGAAGTGGTTCTCCGTGTCGATCTCGCTGGCGTTTCCGGCGGTGGTCTTCGGCATGGTCCGCGGCGCCAAGGTGGAACTGACGCCGCAGCAAATTACCCTGTTAGCCGCCCTGTGCTTCGGCACGTATTGGGTGACCTACCTGGTGAGCGCGTTCGTATTCTTCTGCGAACAGAAGGACCGGAAGTCGGCCAAGCGCCCCTCGCTTGCTCCGGCCGGTGAGACGTTGTCGCCAAGCGCGACGACTGTCACTACCGGCTTTATCCGAGCTGCTGCGGTGACCGATCTCGCAGGGCCGGGGACGGAATCGTGCCTGGAACACTTGCAGGGTGACTGGGTGTGCGAGGCTTCCCACACTGGCCTTTCGCTCTGCCGGAAAGTCATTCAGATCAAAGACTCGAAACTGGAGTTGAGAACCGTCGATGCCGACGGTCGGATCATGCTCCTGGCCACGGGCGATGTGACACTGCAAAGCGTGATGGCTTCGCAAGCCCCCGTCAGGGCGCAGCGGGCAACTGAGCCGGCGGATTTTATCGTAGGCCGCTAGCTCCAGATGCTACTTGGAGTGCTTCGCCAGGATGTCGGCTACGACTTGCTCGGTCAGCTCGAAACCGGTCAAAAACGGAAACCCCTCCCACCGCACGATACCTTGGGGGTCGATAAGCAGCAGGTGCGGTATGCCCGTCACCCCGACCGCCTTCTTCGTCCGGGCCTGTGTATCAATGGCCACCGCGTAGTCTATTGAGGGCGTGGTCATGCCTTTGACCTTGGCCTCCGGCTCATCCGAGAGGCCGATGACGACAAGCTTATCGCCGAACTTCTTTTGGAGGCCGTTCAGCTCGGGGATCGCTTTGCGGCAAGGCGGGCACCAGGTAGCCCAGAAGTCGATCAGCACAAACTTGCCCTTTCGGTCCGGCTCTTTGGTAAGCCACTTCTCGACGACAAGTTCCGGCGCTTTCTGGTTCAGGAACGACTTGGCCCAAATCTGCTTTTCGGCCGCCAATACGTTAGCCGCCGCAACCACAAGCAGGAGCGCAACGGTCAATATCCGATTCATATATCTTCGCATTCGATTGGGATAAGGGTGACAGAAAACAACCTAAAACCAAGACACGAAAGCGAAAACGGTGAGAAGACCAATAAGAATAGGGGTGATTATTTACGGCGCTCTGCGCGACGATGGATCAAGGCTTTGCGGCAATGAGGTGCAACCGGTGTGCGGTGGCCAGATAGAGTGCATCGCCGACTAGCGCCGGACGCGAATAGAGAGGCGCATCCATCTCGATCTGGGCCAGCAGTTCCTTTCGTCGTCCGGCACGCAGAACGGTCATGCTGCCGTCAACGTTGCCAACGTAGAGGCGGTTGCCGGCCAGCAAGAGGCATCCCCAGATGGCCCCGCTTGTCTCGTGCTTCCAGACGTGGGCGCCGGTGGTCGCGTCCAGGCAGTGCAGCACTCCGCCCAGGTCCCCAACATACAGCAAGCCGTCCTTCGCGATCGGCGTTCCCACCACCCGGCCGACCTCGCGGGAAGTCCAGAGGAGCCTGCTCTCGGTGACGTCTTCCTGGCCGTTGGGGCTGAGCGCATGAACAAGCGAAGGTCCGTTGCCGTGCAGAGGATCCTGCCCCAGGGCGAGGAAGATGCGGCCGTCGGCGAAGACTGGTGAAGCAATGATAGAACTGCGTGAAAGGACACCAGGGCGCGGAAGCCAGCGAGCCCCTTTCGGGTTGCCGTCAAAGCGCCAGAGTTCGCGGCCCGACGCCGCGTCGTATGCGCGCAGCCAGCCATCTCCCCCGCCGAAGAGCACCTGCATGCGCCCGTTCACGCTGGCCGCCACGGGGCTGGACCACTGGCCGTGCAGCACATGCTGGCCCGGGCCAATGGCGCGCCAGACCACTTCGCCCGAGTGCTTGTCCACCGCGATCAGACTCGGGGCACGCGGCGAGGGGATGCGCGTATGGCCTTCATTTTGGCCGTTGGAGGTGCAGACGATCAGCAGATCACCCACGGGCAACACCTCGCTGTTGGAAGCTTCATGCGGAAAGACACCCAGCCGGGCGCACATGTCCAGTTCCCAAACGATGTCAGCCGCGGCGTTGTCCTGGAAGTGCTCTTCCCGATACCGGCCAGGGTTCTCGCCATCGCGGAACCCCCGTGTGTCGAGGCAACGGAGCTGGCACTCGGCGGTGACATAGTACAACCGGTTCCATTCCACATACGGCGCACTGGTCGTCGAAGGCAACAGGAACTCCCTCAGGCCTCGCTTTACGCGCGGGGCCACGTCCTGCCAAAGGAACGTCCCATCCGTCACCCGAAAGGCCATGAGCACCCCGCAATCTTGCTGGCAGGCGGGGTTCAGGTGCCTGGCGTTGTCGGTCCCCACATAGACCGCATCGTCAGCAACCACCGGACGGCCAAACGTCTCGTTTCCCAACTCGACACTCCAGACGATGTTCCGCCCAGTGGTCGGATTCCAGTCCACCGGAGGATTGCCCGTTTGAGCCACCGTCGTCTGGGGTTGGGGCATGACGAGAGTCGCAGGCACAGGGGGTGAGACGACATGCCCTCCAGACTCGCCGCCAGCGATTCGATTCAACGCCCACTCAGCTTCGTTACGCAGTGTTGGATCGTTGCTGGCCATTCTCAGCGCCTCCAGGGATGTCTGTGCCTTTGGCCCGATGCTTCCCAGCGCCCCGGCCGCGCAGATGCGCACGTAGAGGAATTCATCCTTCAGAGCTTCGATCAACTGCGGCACAGCGGGCTGCGCGGCCGGGCCGATGCTCGCCAGGGCCTCACATGCCGCCCATCGGACGCCGGGAATCGGATCGCCCACGGCTCTTGCCAGGTCCTTGGTCGCCTTGGCGGCCTTCGTACCGATGGATGCCAGAGCCTCCGCCGCGTACAGGCGGACGTATGGTTCCCCGTGCGAGAGAGCCTTGTCCAGAGCGGATACCGAAGGAGCGGCCCGCTTGCCCAAGGCGCCCAGGGCACGCGCGGCATCGCGCGCGACAAGCGAATCCGCGTCGCTCAGTGCCCGTCTCAACGCCGGCTGTATCCGTTCGGTATCGGGTGCCAGGTCGATCAAGACATCGACGGCGCTTCGCCGGATGGCGGCTCGATCATCCCGAAGCATGTCCGTCAGCACCGGAATGGCCGCCGGACCGATACGGCGGATGATTTCAGAAGTCTCCAGATGCAGGTCTCCATTGCGACGGTTCAGGAATCGTCTCAGCAGGGGCAGCGAACGCCCTGCCCCTTGGACCAGGGCGGCTTCGGCGGTTGCCCGAACCTTCGGGTCGTTGGCCATCACGCGATTTGCCCAGTCAAACGCCAGGGCAGGATTCCTGGAAAGATCCGACTCTGTCGGAAGCGGCAGCTCCCGGGACGAAGCGGAGGTGTGCCCTGAGGCCGTGCCGGCGCCCAGCAGGAGTAGTCCGACGATGAATAATAACTGATAGCAGGGCATTTGACCCCGCGTGGGCGTGCGTCGGGGCTCTCCGGAGAAGGTGGCTTTTGGCGGGAAGCTCCATGTGTCCATTTTGTGCCTCAAAGTTGGTGCGCATAGCAGGACTTGAACCTGCACAGGTTACCCCACTACCACCTCAAAGTAGCGCGTCTGCCAATTCCGCCATATGCGCGAGACTAAACCGTTCACGAGGAAACGGACCACTGTCACCCAACTCTATGTAGAATCAGATTTTTCCGTGTGCTTGTCAACTCATTCCACGACACTCATTCCACAATACTCCTTTCGTGCCCGAATTCTTTGAGCCGCTTCAAGGAATCTCCATGGGTGAGGACTGAGCCGGTCGCCAAGGATTCAATTATCTCCCCTCGCGCCAACCCAGATGGTCGAGGCGCTTGAACTCGGCTTGAATGTCCGTTCCCTCGAAGAACGACAGCCAGCCTCGGATGCGCGTGGTCTTGCCCGGTGCGCAGTCGGGGAACTTGGGGTCTGAGTGGATGCACGGCACTTTAGGGTTGTCCCATGGACGATCGCATGGTTCGAAGGCCGTAATCACCCAATGGCGGCCGTCTTCAGAACGCGCCGCGGTGTATGGCTTGGACACCAGCTTGTTGGTATTGGTAAGCGCATTGAACTCCGGCGCAGCTTTGAGCATCACGCAGTTCTGCACCCGCATTTTGGTGAGCGTGTCCGTCGTCCCGTTCTTAAGCCACATCTCGAAGAGCACGCCGTCACGGCGCGGGACAACCCTGGTGCCAAAGGCGATTCCATTTGGCAGCGTGCGCGCCATCTCCAGAACGCCGCCGCGCTGCCGCTGCCACTCCAGTTTGGGCAGCGTGATTTTCTGTGTTTCCCACAAGGTCGGAACATGGGTGTGCGCCAGATAGATGAGCCCCAGATTAGAGAACACCGCCTCCGGCACGTCCACCACCACGTAGCCAGATTCATCCCACGGGGTGAAGATGCTCACCTTGGTCTCCCGCTGCGGGTTGATTGCTCCCTCCAAAAAGCCGATGCGGGGATGGCGTCCGCCGGGGTAAGGGAGCACAAGCAACGGGTCGCCCGCCTTGTGAACCATCGGCTTGCGATCAGCCAGATGGAACTTCCTGGCGGCGGTGGTCACTTCTTCCGGGGACATCCCGGTTGCGGAGCAAACTTCCGCCACACTGAAATGGTGATACACGAGCATGTTCTCCAGCCAGTAACGAAGCTCCCGGTCGTTTTGTGGCCGGCGGGTTTCATTGCCTGGGGGCGGTGCCTCCGCGGGTTGTGCCCGGCCGACGGGGGCGGATGCCGACAGCAGCAGCAGGATCAGTGAGAAGAAATTGGTTCTTAACGCTGCGTGGTTACTAGAGAACTGGGTCCTGATCGTGCTCATTGAGGCGCATGGTGCCAAACGGAGAGGGGGTGTCAAATACCATGACCAGCCGCCTCCGGCTGCCCCGCCCCGTTGATTCTGCTCGACTCACCGCTCGCCGAGCCGCTAGGTTGGCGGCACACGTCACCCGAGATGAATTATGGATGAACTGCTGAAATTGATTCAGAGCAATGCGCTTGAGTCGCATGAGAACCTCGCCCGGATGCTGGGCCTCGCGCCAGCCGAAGTGAGCCGGCGGATTGCCGATTACGAGAAACGCGGGGTCATCCGGGGCTATCAGGCCATCCTCAACGAGGACCAGCTTGATCTAGGCAAGGTCACCGCGGTCATCGAGGTGAAGGTGACGCCGCAACGCGAGGGCGGCTTCGATACCATTGCCGAACGCATCAGCCGCTTCCCCGAGGTGCGCTCGGCCCATCTCATGAGCGGCACATACGACCTGCTGCTGTTTGTCGAGGGGCGCACGCTGCGCGATGTGGCGGCGTTCGTCAGTGAACGGCTTTCCACCCTCGAAGGCGTCCTTTCAACCTCCACCCATTTCATGCTGAAGACCTACAAGCGCTTCGGCGTGCTGATGCACCAGACTACTACCGATGAGCGCCTCACTGTCACTCCGTGATCGCCTGAATGTGACCGTGCGCGATATCCCGCGCAGCGGCATCCGCGATTTTTTCGACCTGGTCACGACCATGAAGGACGTGATCAGCCTGGGTATCGGCGAACCGGACTTCGACACGCCGTGGCACGTCCGCGAAGCAACCGTCTTTGCCCTCGAACGCGGCGCGACCCATTACAGCAGCAACCTCGGCTACCTCGATCTGCGGTGCGCCTTGGCTCGCTATGTGGCCAAGACCTTCGGCGCGGAATACAACCCGGACGACGAAGTGCTTATTACGGTCGGCGTGAGCGAGGCGCTGGACCTGGCGTTGCGGGCGTTGCTGAACCCGGGCGACGAGGTTCTTTATCATGAGCCGTGCTATGTGTCCTATCGGGCGACGATTCTGTTCGCGCACGGCGTGCCGTTGGAAGTCGAGACCCGCGCCGAAAACGGGTTCCGTCTCACCCGCGCGATGCTCGAAGCCAAAGTGACCCCGCGCACCAAGGTGCTGATGCTTAACTTCCCGAACAACCCGACCGGTGCGGTCATGAGCCGGGCTGACCTGGAGGACATCGCCGCCTTCGCCATCGAGCGCGACCTCATCGTCATCACGGACGAGATCTACGGCGAGCTGACCTACGACGCGCCGCACACGAGCATTGTCAGCCTGCCCGGCATGCGCGAACGCACCATCTTTCTGCACGGCTTTTCGAAGGCTTGGGCCATGACCGGTTTCCGACTCGGCTACGCCTGCGGTCCGGCGGAGCTTATCGAGGCCATGATGAAGATCCACCAATACACGATGCTGTGTGCGTCTTCGCTGAGCCAAAAGGCCGCGCTTGAAGCCCTGGTCCGGCCCGAGGCAGACGTTACCGAGATGGTGAATGAATACCGGCGTCGCCGCAACTTCATCGCCACCGCCTTCGCGGAGATGGGTGTCGAGTGCCACCGACCGCTAGGGGCATTTTACGCGTTCCCGAGCGTCGCGAAGTTCGGCTTGTCGGCGAAGGAGTTTTCCCTCCAGTTACTGCGCGAGGAGAATGTGGCGGTGGTTCCCGGCACTGCGTTTGGGGTCTGCGGCGAGGGTTTTGTCCGCTGTGCTTACGCCACCAACATGAATAACATTAAAGAAGCTATGATCCGCATCCGGCGCTTTATTGGACGGCGCTAGATCCGCGAAGCCACGACAAAGATGGTTAGGGCATACTCGCGCGCATTCAGTCTCGTTCTCCTTCTGGGTTTGCCCCTCACCGCTGCGGGCGCCAGCGGACTCCAACTCCAGGGACTGGTGGTCGCGCCGCACTTGCAGTCGAAGGAAATGCGCTACCGGCGCGAGCCGGATTTCAGCCTCGGCGCGCGGGTGGAGTTGTTCTTGTGCAATTCCGGCAGCACCGAGCTGCGTCTTGCGCCGGACGCCGATATTCGCCTGCGCGACAAGTCGCCAGACGACTTGATCGCCGCGGACGAGTGGGCCTGGCATGACTTTCCCAGTGCCTGGACGAACGCGCCGCTGGTCCTGCCGCCGGACGCGCTCACGGTCTGGTCGTTCAACGGCAAACGCGCGCCGTGGGGCGTGGGCACGAGCGCGACGCTCGCCGTCGGCGGCGCGGAGATCAAATTCGACCTTGCCCAGCCAGAAGCGTGGCTCTCCGCCGTCACGTTCCTTGGCAGCCCGACGAATCCGTTCCCGGACTCGCTTATCTTCCACCTCGCCAATCAAACCGCCGGGCCGCTGCGGCTCGAAGCCTGCCGTCTTTGGCTACCGCGGGACAACAGTTCCTGGCGTGCCCTGCTGCCGCAGCCGTGGCTCACGAACCTCGCGGCGTTCCCTGCCAACGCCACGATTCCGGTCGGGGACCGGGGTGGCGCGCGGGTGGACACTGGCCGTTTGCCGCTCACGTACACGGCACTGGAGGTGCGATTGTCCCGGGTCGGCAGCCCGCCGCTTACGCTCTGGGCGCACCTGCGCATCAAGCGCGAGGCGTTCGACCTCAGCGGCGGCTGGGTGAGCAGCGGGATTCGCGGCCGCAGCAGCCTGAGCTTCGAGCCGTATCTCAAGACGCTGCGCCGGATGCACATCAACACGGGACACTTCGAGGTTGTCCCCGGTTACACGGACAATCCCGAGCTTTATGCGAAGTACCCGCTCAAGCTCTTCAACCGCCTTGGCGACTTCAACCGCTATGACACCGACGCGATGCTGCCGCGCATCCACGCCGTCGAGTTTCTCGGGGAGCCGCAATACGGTGGCGGCCATCCAGTGCCGCCGCAAGAGGTCTGGCGCAGGTTGGCGCCCTACGCGACCACGCACCTGCCGACCACTGTCACGCACAGCGAGGAGCGGATCTGGCGCTTTTATGCCGGGCTCTCCGACTACCCGCACTACGACGCCTACCGGGTCACCGCGCCGTCGCCCGACCTGTGGTCCAAATACGACCGTTGGGGAGAACAAACCATCCGCTGGGGTGCGCCGCTCGAAACCATTGGCGACATGACGCGCTCGTTGCGTGAACTTAATCGCCCGCGGCCCATCGCCTACTGGTCGCAAGGCACCGGAAACTGGGAGCGCTACGGCGGACGCAAACGCACGGCGCCGACGCCCGAAGAACTCCGTGCCCAGGCTTACCACGCCTTGGCGCATCGCATTACCTCTTTATACTGGTTCAACCTGAGCCTCGATTCGCTGCTCAAGTTCCCCGACCTCATTGAACCGATCACCCGCGTGAGCCGGGAGATTTGCCTGCTGGAAGACTTTTACCTGGAAGGCGACGCGTATCATTACGAGCGGCTCGCTCGCGAAGGCAAACCCGAGTGGGACATCGCCGTCATCGCCGGGCCTCGTGGAGCATTGCTGTTTGCGCTCGACCTGGCCTATACGCCTGACCCGCAGGAAAAGGTGTTTAAGTTCGGCCCACCACGCGAAGCCACGCTCCAATTTCCGTTGCCCGCCTACCTGCGAGCGGCGGTCGAAGTTCTGCGGGTGGACGCCGAAGGCATCAGCCCGGTCAACAGCACCAGGATTGCCGAAGGAGTGCAGATCACTGGCCGCTTCGGACCGGAGAATATATTTGTCGTGTCGCCGCGCCCCGGTCTGGCGAAAGAACTGGAAGCGCGCCGTTGCGAGCTGGTTGCTTATGAAGACGCTTTCAAGTTCGATGCCGGCCGCAACTCGGATGATCTGGCGCAATTACGGCGCATTCTGAACCCTTGAGCCTGAAAACCACAGATGAACACAGATGAACACAGATGGGCACGCCTTTACTCGGCGGGCATGTTGGTGAATCTTTCTGTCATGCGATTGCCCATCAGGCTGCTATCAATGTTGATTGTGGTGTTTACGGCCGGCCAGGTCTGGGCTGGCGGCAGCGGCCTCAACGTCATCGTTGTCGTCAATCAGAACAGCACCAACTCCGTGCAACTCGGCAATGACTACTGTGAGCAGCGGGGAGTGCCGCCCCAGAATGTCTTTCGTATGACCGGCTGGACCGGCGGCGCAATTACGTGGAACCGGAGCAATTTCGAGGCTTACCTCCGCAACCCGCTGCTGGCCATGCTCGGCAGCCGAGGGTTGACGAATCAGGCTGACTATGTGCTGCTGTCCATGGATATCCCATACCGAGTAATGGACGGCGGCAGCTACAACAGCACTACCTCGGCCCTGTTTTATGGCTTCAAGGCCAATACTGCCCCGCCCCTGGTTTGTCTGCCCGCCGGTTGTTCGCTGCCGGACGCTTCTTTCAACAGCTATGCCTTCAGCGAAATGCCTTTCCGCGAGGCGCCGCCCAACACCGCGACTACGAATTCATTCCTGGCGATGATGCTCACCGATACCACGCTGGCCGGGGCCGAACTCATTCTTTCGCGGGGCGTGGCCAGTGACAGCACGTTCCCCACCCAAGCGGTCTATCTTGCCCGGACCAGTGACGTGGCCCGGAGTGTTCGTTATGTCGAGTTCGATAACGCCGTGCTCGACACGCGCATTCTGGGCGCTAATTCGCTCGTTCGGATCAACACGGATTCCACGTCATTCACCAATCTCCTGGGCCTCCTGACCGGCCTGGCAGGGCTATCCTTGCCCGGTAACGCTTTCGTTCCCGGCGCCATGGGCGATAGCCTCACCTCCTACGCCGGCTACATACTCGACCCTGCCGGACAAACCACCCTGCTGGCGTTTCTCGAGGCGGGAGCTGCCGGTAGTTATGGCACCGTCACCGAGCCCTGCAACTACCGGCAGAAGTTTCCCAATCCGCTTGACTACTTCTATCAGCAGCGCGGTTTCTGCCTCGCCGAAGCCTACTACCAGAGCTTGTGGAATCCTTACCAGGGACTGCTGGTCGGCGAGCCGCTCTCGGCGCCCTTTGCCCGCCCGGGCACGGACGACTGGAGCTCGCTGACCAATGGCACGGTGCTCAGCGGCCAGGCTGGGCTCAACCTGACTTTCTCCGCCGCCGTGACCAACCTGCCGCTGGCGCGGGTGGACCTCTTCCTCGACGGCAATTACGTCCAGACCGTGACCAACCTGCTGCCGTCGGAGGGCAATGTGGTTTCAGCCACGCTCAATGGCTTCACGGTGAACTACACCGTGCCCACCAATGCCACGGTTGCTTCCGTGGCGACCGGGCTGGCCGCCGAGTTGAATGCGCAGAGCACCTCCACGCGCGTGCGGGCTTATGTGACCGGCGACCGCCTGGAACTCGAATCTCTCGACGTGACAGTTCCCGGCAGCAACGTCACTTTGAGCGCCAGTGCTGCGGCTGGTTCCGCAGCCCAATTGACCACCCTGTCAACGCCTGCTCGGTCAGCATTCCTCGACGCGGCTGCTACCGGTTACCTCTCGGTACTAGCCAGCAACACCCCCATCGTGGGCGACTGGCTCCAGCTCGCGTTCACCAAGACCAATGGCACGCCGGTAAGCGTCAGCATCACCAATATGGCCTCGGGCACCACCATTGCGACGCTCGTCCAGAACCTCCTGAGCCTTGTCAATGCCAACCCCGCTTTGCAATCTGCGGACGGCGTCCTGGCCGCGGATTTCGGCAACGACACTTATTGCGGCATTGTGGCGGCGGAGTTGACACTTTACGCGCGTTCGCCTGGCTGGCCGGCCTCCCAAATCGAAGTTGAGTTTACCGGCTCGACGAATCTCCCGGTCCTACCGTCCGGCACCAACCGTCTCCAGGACAACCTCACCGACCTGCGGTCTCGCAACCACCTTTACGTCAGTTCCGGAGTTACCGCGCTGCCCGTCAGCTTCGTTCTCGACACCACCCGGTTCCCTGACGGCTACCATGAATTGACCGCTGTCGCTTACGAGGGGACCAGCGTCCGCACCCAAACCCGCATTTCGCGCAACGTGCGGATACAGAATACCGCTCTCACGGCCACTTTCACGCCGCTCCTGGCCGACACGTATGCCTCACTCGGTATGCCCTTGAAATTCGCTGTGGCTGCCAGCGTCACCAATATCTCAAGCCTCGAGTTGTTCAGCACCGGCGGCTTGATTGATGTCGTGTCCAACCAACCGTCGGCTGTCCTGATGGCTTCTTCCGCGTTTTTGGGATCGGGCTTGCATCCCTTTTACGCCTTGGTCACCGACAACTATGGCAACCACTACCAGACGCCGACGATCTTGCTCCGCACCCCCTGCTTCAGTCTCAGCCTCTCGGGCACGCCCCCCCAACTCTCCTGGCCGGCCATGCCGGGCCTGCGCTACGAGGTTCTAGCCACGACCAATCTCTCGGCCGCTTTCCAGACGGTGACCTCGCTGGTCGCCTCCAACACCGTCATCCAGTGGCCCATTCCCGCCTCCCCTGCCGCAGCGAGCTTCTACCGCGTCAGCAGGAGCCCGTGACGCCGTGCATTCTCCGGCCCGTTGCTTTGCTGGCGGTTCATGGAAGAGGGGCCGGCCTGGCTTGGAGGCTCGAAGTTGGGTGTTGGGTGTTGGATGTTGGATGTTGAGGACCTGCGCCTTCTCTGCTTTCGCGCATTACCTTCTCGGCGCAATCAGGGCAGATACCGTGCGATACTTTGCCGCCGGTTTTTTGCGCAAAATGGGTCTCCAGCGAAAGCCATTGGGCGTTGTGTTCGATTTTGCGACACCAGGCGCAGACATGGAGGAAGCTTTCCAGGTAACTCAGTCGCGAAACGACCAGGTAAATCTTATACCCCGAGAACATCCAGAGGAGCACAATCACCACGGTGATAATCGCTGTCCGGTTTATGTCCACTTCTCGATGCGGCAGCCCCAGTATCACATGAGCCAAGTCGAAGATCGCGTCGGACCAGGTCAGGACCACCATGATCAGAAAGCCCAGACTCTGCCAAATGAGGGCTTTTTGCCAATAGACCGACTGCTTCGGTGGCGGGACCTGAAAGGGAGTTGGCTGTGAGTTCATGGGTTCAAGTCTTAGCCGGGGCTCGCCGGAATATGATGAAATAGCGGGTCCCAGGCAACAGGACCGTTTGGCGATGGAACACCCGCCACCTCCGGAAGTTGGCCCCCGCCCTTTGCGTGATCTCCGCCAAATCTGCCAAGGAGCCCTCTCGGATGGTTGTAAGCGTTGCGCATAATTGCCATCCTTGAAAAAAGCAGTGTGCGTGCCAACCCCGCGTCTCAAGTGACGAATGATTTGACCGGCAACTTCCGTCTCAAATCGGGTCCAGTTGCCTCTAGCGCAAGATCACATTATACGAACGCTTGCCAGAGGATTTGCCAGCAGGACGGGTTGGCTTTGGGCCGCTGACCTCAGCCAACGTCCCCGCGGAGCAAGTTGGATTTCGCCAGCGCCCTCAGCATCTCCCTCAACTGCTCCGGCAGCAGCCGCTGGCCCTCCGCCTCCAGGTGCTCGAAGTTCGGATACGCCGCGATGGGCGCTTCCACCGTGCCCGCACCGCCCGGCGCTTGGCCCATTGCGTCCTTCAACGCGCCGAGGAAGCCCGCCAGCATCGCGCTTTGGTCGCCAATCTCCTTGGTCAAGCGCTCCAGACTGCGCGTTTCCCAGAAATCGCCCTCATCGCTCACGGTGCCCAGAAAACCGAGCCGCTTGGCTTCGTCCAGAAGCGCAACCACGCCCAAGTGGCAGCGCAGGAAATTGGGCAAGCCGCCGCAGCGCGGATCGCTGGCGTAGTGCGTTTTACAGAAGGAATGCCAGGACCAGCCTTTCAACTTCGTCTGGACCTTCCCAAATTCGGGGTGAGAAACCTCACCGGGATACTGACACAGCCCAAAGTTCGCTTGTTCGCAGCCGTCGCCCGGCTCCGTCTCAAAGGCGATGATGTGCTGGGGCCGGACATCCAGATGGCGGGTGACGCCTTGGCCTTTCTCCGACGGGGACACTGGGAGCGCGATATAGCTGCCTGCCTGAACCAGCAGCCAGCGGTAAGGGTCGTCATCGGGCCGCTGCTTCCAGTCGCACTGGTCGCCCTGGAACTCGATGATTTCGCCGACGTGCTGGAAGGGCAGGTCGAGCGCCGCCTGCCGAAGCTGCTGGACCAGCTTCCGGGCGTGCGCCTCGTCGCCCGTGGTCGCCAACTGATAATGGATTGTCAGGCCCATGTTGTGTCGCTGCCGGTCATCGTGCAACGCCTTGGCCAGTTCGTCACCCACAAAATGGCGCTGGCAGCGCAAAGGCTGGCTGGTCACCACCAACAAAGCCCGCCAAGTCGATTCCGTGCTCGCGAGTGACGCCCAGCGGTGTGAATGCACTTGAAGGGGTGTTCGTCTATAATTGAGGAATTAGTTTATGAATAGCCGAATGTCTTTCAGGTTGATGACGGCCTTGGTGGTCATGGGGTTGTGCCGCCAGACCACAGCGGTCTTGCTGGCACAGAATGCCAGCCCGGCCCCCGCCAGCGTAACCCGCACGGTTCAGTTGTCATCGGGCGTGCCGGAGATACTGAAGCTTCGGCGTGGCAACGTGGCCGATGAGGTCATCATCGCGTTCATCACGGGCTCCGGCCAGATGTACCACTTGAGCGCGTCCGAAATTCTCTACTTGCGAGAGCAAGGTGTGTCCGACCAAGTGCTGACCGCCATGCTCAGCGCCGGGCAGAATGTAGCGGCCACCGCCGCGCAGGCCGCGCCGCAACCCGCCCCAACCGGACTCACGTCGGATTGGGCGAACAGCAACCCCCAGCCCGCGCCCGCCGCGCCTCAATTCGCGCCCGCTTATGAGGCGGCAGCACCAGTCTATGCTCAGCCAGCGCCGGTGTACGCCTATCCAGCACCAAGCTACGGCTATTACAACTCTTGGCCTTACTACTGGGGTTATCCCTCCTTGTCGCTCGGTTTCGGATTTGGGGGCGGTTATTATTATGGCGGCTACCGCGGGGGAGGCTATTACGGCGGCGGCTATCACGGTGGTTACTACGGCGGTGGCAATCACGGCGGCGGCTACTATGGTGGCGGTGGCAATCACGGCGGCGGTGGCTACCGCGGTGGCGGCGGTGGCGGGCACCACTAACCGACCGACTGGCTGGCACGGCGGGTCGTAGCATGCAGCGCAGGACTTTCAGGCCGAAGGTCTGATTCATACCAGCCCAGGGCAACGCCCTGGGTTCATCGTCCAATTGTTATCCGGTTGCAGGCCATCGGCCTGCTTCATAGCAAAGGATGAATCGCGCCTTCAGCGCTCATCGGGTTTTGCGCTGATGAACCCAGGGCGTTGCCCCACTGCCTTTGAGTTAAGGAAGTTCCCGCGCGAGGCGCGGCGGCTTCCCCCTCTCCTCCCGCCGAGGGAGGAGAGGGTTGGGGTGAGGAGGGCCGTGCTAATCCAACTGAACTCCCCTCACCCCAGCCCTCTC
>CAIWJG010000098.1 GCA_903912925.1 uncultured Verrucomicrobia subdivision 3 bacterium
CCTTTGACATCGGGAGCTTCGCCTGCCGCCGTTGCCAGCGGCCCGCGTCCCAACTGCTTCCGGCGGAGCGAAAGTTGCCGGGTGGGGTTCTCTCCCCCACGGGAGTCCTGTTCCGTGTTCACGGCGCACTGGAATATCCGGGTTAACCTGAAAGCCAGGAAGCCGGGGCCAGCAGACAATTGATCGCATACCAGGATAATGATCGAACTCACGTTCGATGCTACGAGGTGCGAAGGTAACCGGCCAGACCGGCATCGGGGCGGTTCTGGCGGCGCAGCGAACAGTTGAAACGCCGCGCGTGTAATGAGAGACTGGACGGGCGTATCATCATGCACATACCGGACGGGTTCATTGACGGGAAGACTGCCGCCACCACCGTGCTACTTTCGGCGGCGGGCGTTGGGCTGGCTTTGCGGCAGGCCCGGCGCAGGCTCCCGCCTCGGCGCGTGCCGTTGCTGGGGCTGGCGGCGGCGTTCCTGTTCGCCGCGCAGATGGTCAACTTTCCCGTGGCGGGTGGAACATCGGGGCACCTGGTGGGGGGGGTGCTGGTTGCGGCGTTACTCGGCCCCAGCGCGGCGATTGTGGTGTTGACCACCGTCTTGATCGTGCAGTGCTTCCTGTTTGCCGACGGCGGGGTGCTGGCACTGGGCGCCAACGTATTTAACATGGGCATCGTCGGGGCCGCCGGGGGCTACGCGATTTACCGGCTGATGCGCGGCTGGCTGCCGGGGACGCGTGGGCAGGTGGCCGCGGTTGCGTTTGCGGGCTGGTGTTCGACGGTGCTGGCATCCATCTGTTGCGCGGGGGAGTTGGCCTGGTCGGGCACGGTCGCTTGGTCGGCGGGCTTCGCGGCGATGGCGGGCGTACACATGGTGATTGGCATCGGGGAAGGGCTGATCAGCGCCCTGGTATTCCTGGCCATCCAGCGTATGAGACCCGAGCTGGCCAGCGAAGTGAATGGTCCGACGCCTCCCCGGCAATGGGGGGAGCTGGCGTGCTACGGCTTGCTGGCGGTGCTGGGGATAGCGATCTTCGTCGCTCCGTTCGCCTGTCCGTGGCCGGATGGGCTGGAGTCGGTGGCGGACAGGCTAGGTTTTGGGCACAAAGTCGCTCACCCAATCGTGTCCGCGCCGGCGCCGGGGTACCAGGTGCCAGGCGTGCGCTGGGCCGCCGGAGCGACCGCCGTGGTCGGGGCCGTGGGCACGCTGGTGGCCTTCGGACTGGCGCTTCTGCTGGCGCGCTCATTGGTGCGCAAACCCGAAGAGGATAGTCCCTTCTCCAAACCATGATAGACGACTGGATAGGTCATCACCATAGCCACCGGGATAGCCCGGTGTCGCGCTTGTCCGCCCGGCTCAAACTGGGCGCGGCGCTGGTTATCATCGTCGTCACGGTGCTGGTCCCGCCCCGGGCGGTGGACTGGTTTGTGGGCGCTTCGTCGCTTCTGCTGGTCGTCACGGTGCTGAGCCGGATTCCCCTGCTGTTTCTGATGAAGCGGCTGGCCTGGCTGTCGCCATTGGTCCTAAGCGTAGCGTTGGTGAACGCGTTGCAGCCCACGGCACGAGGCGGTTGGGGCGCTGTGGCCGCCAAGAGCACGATTTGTCTGCTGACGATCATACTGGTGTCGAACACGACGCCGTTCAGCCAGATCCTGCGCGTCCTGAAAGCCGTGAGAGTGCCGGGCTTGCTGATCACGACGCTGGCGCTCATGCACCGCTACCTGTTCGTGCTGGTGGAGGAGGCGGAGCGCATGCGCCGGGCGCGAGCCAGCCGCACGTTCACGCGGCGGCGCGGCGCTCGCTGGCAGGCATTGTCCACCGTGGTGGGCCAGCTTTTCGTCCGCGCGTCGGAGCGGGCGGAGCGTATCTATGACGCCATGTGCGCGCGGGGGTGGCGATGAGAAGAAAGGCTAAAGGTCAAAGGCTAAAGGCTAAAGGGCCGGACTTTAGCATTCATCCTTTAGCCTTTAGCCTTTAGCCTTTCAATGAACACTGCCATCCAGATTGCCGATCTCAGTTACCGTTATCACGACGGGACGGAGGCGCTGCGCGGGCTCAGTTTCAACGTGGCGCAGGGTGAATGCGTGGCGCTGCTCGGGCCCAACGGGTCCGGCAAGTCCACGCTGCTGCTGCACCTGAACGGGCTGCTGCCGGAGAAGCTCGGCTTGAACGGGGCGGTGCGCATCCTGGGCCAGCCCATCACGCCGGACAACATAGACACCATCCGCCGGCAGGTGGGGCTGGTGTTCCAGGACCCGGACGATCAGTTGTTCTGCCCGAGTGTGGAGGAGGACGTGGCGTTTGGCCCGCAGCAACTCGGCCTGAGCGACGCGGAAGTGAGTGCCCGGGTGCAGAAGGCGCTGGCGCAAGCAGGTCTGGCAGGTTTTGGCCACCGGGCCACACATCACCTGAGTCACGGCGAAAAGCGCCGTGCTTGTCTCGCCGGGGTGTTGGCCTGCGAGCCCGCCGTATTGGTGCTGGACGAGCCGACCAGCGACCTCGACCCGCGCGGGCGGCGCGAATTCAAGGCGCTGCTGCGGCAGATACCCGCGACCAAGGTGATCGCAACGCACGACCTGGAACTAGTCGTCGAGCTATGCTCGCGGGCCATCGTGCTCGATCGCGGAGCGGTGGTCGCCGATGGCCCGGTGGCTAAGCTGCTGAACGACGAGGAATTGATGCTGGCGCATGGTCTGGAACGGCCGCATATCCTGCGGCATAGACATCCGCACGTGGAGGAGGGGGGATGAAAACCGAAATCCGAAGGCCGAAATCCGAAGGAAATCCGAAAACCGAAAACCGAATCCGCCAGCTCACCCTTTAACGCAGAGTCGCAGAGAGTCGCAGAGAGTTCTTCTTCTCTGCGTTTCTCCGCGTTCCTCTGCGTCTCTGCGTTAAGCCCGGTTCCCAAGTCCGAAATTCGAGGGTCGAATTGCTACCCGCAGCCGGTTGCTTCGGATTTCGGCTCTCGGATTTCGGATTTCCTTCGGTTTTCGGGTTTCGGGTTTCGGATCTCCGCCCCGGACTTCCTTCGGATTTCCTTGGCCCGTGAAGTCTTCCGGCTACTTCACTGGGCGGGTTTCGGCCTTCGGATTTGCGTGCAGTGAGGCAGTAGAGTCCCCGATGCTCTTTACCGCGAGGCGGTTTTGGTTGGCGGGTTTTCAATTTCCCACCCGCCTCCCAGGGCTTTGTAGATGGCGACGAGGCTGGTGGCGGTGCGGGTTTCGCTCTGGGCCAGTTGGGCCTGGATGCTCAGTTGGCTGCGCTGGGCGTCGAGCACAGTGAGGAAATCATCAATGCCGCCGTCATATCGCTGGCGGGCGAGCGTCAGGGCCTGGGTCGCCGAACGTTCGGAGGTTCTCAAGTAATCGCGGCGGACCTGCTCGTGCCCGAAATCAACCAGCGCGTTCTCGGTTTCCTCGAGCGCATTCAGGACGGTCTTTTCGTAGCCGGCCAATTGGCCGTCGGCGCGGGCGTTGGCGGCCTTGATGCGGGCCAGAACGTGGCCGAGGTCCAGAGCTGCCCAGGTGATGCTCGGGCCAAAGGAGTAGGTGTCCGAGCTGCCCTTGGTGAGGCTGGCGAATTGGCTGGCTTGTACGCCGAGGTTGCCGTTGAAGCTGACACGCGGGAAAAGTTCACTGGTCTCAACGCCGATGCGCGCAGTGGCTGCGGCCAGGGATCTCTCGGCGGAACGGATGTCCGGCCGCCGACGCAGCAGTTCGGCAGGGTTGCCGATATTGACCAGCGGCGGCAGGGTTGGGATAGGGGCCGCCTGGGCAAGCTCCGATTCCAGCGCCGTGGGCTGTTGTCCGGTGAGGATGCCCAGCCGATGGATGGCATGTTTGACGGCGGCTTCCACCGGCGGAATCAAGGCCAGCGTGGCGTCGAGTTGGGCGCGGGCGCGGGCGGTGTCGAGCTCTGTGGCGCGTCCGGCCTTGGACTTCGCGAGGGCGATGTCCAGGGTCTCACGCTGATTCTCGACGTTGCCGCGGGCCACGGCCAATTGGTTTTGCGCGCCGCGCAGCTCGAAGTAGTTGCGGGCCACCTCCGATATGAGGGTCACCAGCACGTCCTGGCGAGTCGCGACGGTGGCGGCGACCAGTGCGGTGTCGGCCTGGACAGCACGGCGCACACGGCCGAATAAGTCCAGCTCCCAGGTGGCATCGAAGCCGGCGTTGTAAAGGCTCATCTCACGTTGGGAGCGCGGCAGCGGAATGGGGGAGGAGTTCTCGCTTGCCAGTGCTTTGGTCCAGCCAGCGTTGGCGTTCGCGACGGGAAAGAAGTCCGCGACGGCCCCCATGCGGAGGGCGCGGGCTTCGAGCACATGGGCGGTGGCGATGCGGAGATCGGGATTGTTGGTAACCGCTTGAGCCACGAGGCTATTCAGCCGCGGATCGTTGAAGCCTTGCCACCAGGTGACGGCCGTGGCCGCCGGGGTCATGTTGGTCTGGTTCCCGTTGCCGAAGGCAGAGCTGACCTCGGTTTTGGGCGGATGGAAATTCGGCCCCACGGCGCAGCCGTTCAAGCCAACGAGCAAACCCACGACCGCCAGCAGCAGCGTCGCGCCAGTGGCGGCCACATGCGGCAACGTGCGACCCGCCGCGGCCTTCTTGCGCTCCAGCGCCCCGCGAATGACCACGTAGAAAACCGGCGTGAGTACTATGCCAAAGAAGGTGACGCCCAACATGCCGAAGAAGACCGCGGTGCCGATGGACACACGCATTTCCGCCCCGGCGCCGCGCGAGAGCATGAGGGGGATGACGCCGAACGTAAACGCAAAGGAGGTCATCAGGATCGGGCGCAGCCGCAGGCGCGAGGACTCGATGGCAGCCTCGGTCCGGGTCCGGCCGGCATCCTGCAACTGCTTGGCGAACTCGACGATGAGGATGGCGTTCTTGCAGGACAATCCCATCAGCACCACCAGTCCGATCTGGGTGAAGAGGTTATTGTCCTGGCCCCGCAGCCACACGCCCATGATCGCGAAGAGCAGGCACATCGGCACGATGAGGATGATCGCCAGCGGGAGCGACCAGCTCTCATATTGTGCCGCCAATACCAGGAACATCATCAGCACGCAGAGCGGGAAGATGTAGGCAGCGGTGTTGCCGGCCAGGATTTGCAGCAGGCTCAGCTCCGTCCATTCGATTCTCATGCCCGGCGGCAGGACCTTTTCGGCCAGGTCTCCCATGAGTTGGATTGCCTGGCCTGAGCTGACGCCCGGCGCGGTGTTGCCCAGGATTTCGGCGGTGGGAAACATGTTGAAGTGGCCGGCCAGCACGGGCGCGTTGATGTCCTTCACCTGCACCAGGGTGCCCAGCGGCACCATTTCCCCCTTGGCGTTGCGTGTCTTGAGGTTCTTCACGTCGGTCGGCTTGGCCCGAAACGGCGCGTCGGCCTGCGCCGTGACGTGGTAGGGCCGACCATACAGGGTGAAGTCATTGACGTACAAGGACCCGAGATAGATTGACAAGGTGTCCCATACCGCGTTAAGCGGCACGTGCATTGATTCCGCCTTGGCGCGATCCACATCCAGGAACACCTGCGGCACGCCGGCGCGGAAGGTGGTCAGCGCCTGAGTGATCTTATTGGTCTGGGCCATCGCGGCACCTACCAATTGGAACGTCGCCGCCTGGAGAGCGGGGTAGCCGAGATTGGCGCGGTCTTCGACTTGCAGCTTGAACCCGCCCAACATTCCCAGCCCATCCACCGGGGGCGTGCCGGCGACCACGATGTAGGCCTCCTGGATATTGGCCTGAGCGATGGTCTTGCGCAGGTTGGCGATGATGACGTCCGCGGTCAGGCCCTCCTTGGCCCTTTCCTCGAAGGGACTCAAGCGAACGAACATGCTCGATGCATTGGCGCTGTTGCCCAGAGAGACCAGCGACAGCCCGGCGAATTCGGACACTGCGGCGATGCCTGGGGTATTGGTCAGCAACTGCACCACCCGCTGGCTGACCGCCTCCGTCCGCTGGAGTGAAGCGCCGTCGGGAAGCTGGAGAAAGCAGAAGATATTGCCCTTGTCCTGGGAGGGAATGAAGCCCGCCGGCACTTTGTGGAAGCCGAACCAGGTCAGGCCCAGCAATGCCGCATAGACCGCCAGCGTCACGCCGCAATGCCGCAGCACCCCGCCCAGCACCCGGACGTAGTTCGCGCGTCCGCCATCGAACAAGCGGTTAAAGCCCTTGAACAACCAAGCCACCGAGTTGTGCATGATGCGACCGATGAAGTCCTTAGGCGCGTGGTGAGGCTGCAGCAACAGCGCGCAGAGGGCCGGGCTGAGGGTCAGCGAGTTGAACGCCGAGATGAGGGTGGAAATGGCAATGGTCAGAGCAAACTGCTGGTAGAACTTACCGGTGATGCCGCTGATGAAGGCGGTGGGAATGAACACCGCGCTCAGTACCAGCGCAATGGCTATTACCGCCCCGCTTACCTCGTCCATCGCCTTGTGCGTCGCGTCCACCGGTGAGAGTCCCTCCGCGATGTGCCGCTCGACGTTCTCGACCACCACGATGGCGTCATCAACCACAATCCCAATCGCCAGCACCAGCCCGAACAGCGAGAGGTTGTTGATGGAGAAGCCGAACGCCGTCATCGCGGCGAACGTGCCGATCAGCGACACCGGCACCGACACCAGGGGGATGAGTGACGACCGCCAGTTCTGGAGGAAGAGCACCACCACGAATACCACGAGGATGACGGCTATGATCAGCGTCTCGACTACGGCCCGGATGGACTCGCGGATGAAGGCCGAGGTGTCGTAAGCAATCCGGTAGTCCAGCCCGTCGGGGAAATCCTTCTTCAGCTCCTTCATCGCCGCTTCGATGGCGTTGGCGGTCTCGATGGCGTTGGATCCCGGCTGCTGGAACAACGCAATCGCCCCCGCCGGCTGGCCGTTGAGCCGGCTGTCAATGCTATAATCGGCGGCCCCCAGTTCAATGCGCGCGACGTCCCGCAGCCGGGTGATCTGGCCCTCGGCCTGCGCCTTGAGCACGATGTCCCCAAACTCTTCCGGCTTCACCAGGCGTCCTTTGGTCACGACCGCCAGTTGGAACTGGTTGTCAGCCGGCTGCGGCGACTGGCCGAACAGACCCGCCGCCACCTCCACATTCTGCCGACGGATGGCCGCCACGATGTCGCTCGCGGTCAGGCTGCGCGCGGAGGCCTTGTTCGGGTCAATCCAGATGCGCATGCAATAGTCACGCGCGCCGAAGATGATCGAGTCGCCCACGCCCGGCAATCGGGTCAAAACGTCCCGCACGTGCAGATAGGCATAGTTGCTCAGATAGACCGGGTCGTACTTGCCCGACGGCGAAACCAGGCTCACCAGCATGGCGATGGTGGGCGAGCGTTTGCGCGTGATCACGCCCAGCGCGCGCACTTCCGCCGGCATCCGCGGCAACGCGCCGTCCACGCGATTCTGCACCAGCACCTGGGCGGTGTTCGGATCTGTGCCTACCTTGAACGTCACCCCCAGGCGCAACTGGCCGTCGCTGCTGCATTGGGACGACATGTAGAGCATGTTCTCCACGCCGTTGATTTGTTCCTCCAGCGGCGTGGCCACTGTGTTGGCGACGGTCTCCGCGCTGGCTCCGGGATAGTTGGCGAGGACGAAGATGGTCGGGGGCGTGATCTCTGGATACTGCGCAATCGGCAGCGTAAACAGGGCGATGGTCCCCAGCAGCACGATCAGGAGCGAAAGGACCGACGCGAAGATGGGCCGGCGAATGAAGAAGTGGGAGAATTTCACGGCTAGGGTTTGGCTTGCTGCTTATCGGTCTGCGCGACGACCTTCTCGCTCTGAGCTTTGGACTCCGGGGTTTGGACCACAACCTTTGCGCCTGGCCGCAGCATCATCAGGCCGTTGACGATCACTCGGTCTTCCGGCGTCAAGCCTTTGAGCACGGCACGCAGCGGGCCGTGCGCCCGGCCCGTCGTGATGTCCCGTTTCTGAACGATGTTCTCTGCATTGACGACATAGACGTATTTGTAGCCCTGGTCCGAGCCGACAGCCACGTCGGGGACAACCAGCGTCTGCTCAGGCGGCCCGGCCAGAACGCGCACATTGGCGAACATGCCCGGCACCAGTGAGCGGTCCGCATTTTCAAACACGGCGCGCAACCGAATAGTGCCGCTCTGCGCGTTGACCTGATTATCGAAGAAGTCGAGCCGGCCCCGGTGTGCGAAGCCTTCCTCATTCACGAGCGCCAATTCGCAAGTGAGGCCGCCGCCGTTTGTCTCCGCCACCTTTGCCATACTCCGGTATTTGAGGAACGCGCTTTCCTCCACGTCGAAGTAAGCATAAATGGGGTTCAGCGAGACAATGGTGGCCAGCACGTTGGCTGACACGCCGAGCTGAACGAAGTTACCGGCGGTAATCAGGCGTCGCCCGATCTTGCCGCTGATCGGCGCTTTGATCTGAGTGTAGTCGAGATTGATGCGGGCGATCGCTCCGTTGGCCTTGGCGGCGACGAGAGCCGCTTCGGCTTGGCGGACGGCTTTGCTGCGGCTGTCGTATTCCTCCTCGGAAATCGCCTTGGTGCCCTTCAGGCTCTCGGCGCGCTTGAGGTCGTTCTGCACCAGTTCGAGGTGGGTTTCGGTTTGTTGGCGTCGGGCCTGCGACTGCTCCAGTTCGGCCTGGTAGGGGCGCGGGTCAATGACGAACAGCAGGTCGCCAGCTTTCACTTCCGTCCCGTCCTGAAAGTGGATCGAGTCAATGTATCCGGCGACGCGCGGCCGGATTTCCACCATCTCGACGGCCTCCAAGTGGCCGGGGTATTCGTCCCAATTGGTGAGCGTGGCAAGCTGCGGCGGTTTGGCCGTCACCTTGGGGGGCGCGAGCGCGGCGGGCTTAGGCGGCGAGCAGGCGGTTAGCAGGACTGCGCAACAGACCGGCAGCAAGGCCGAAGCGAGCGCGTTCACGGGGCGTGAGTTCATGAGTTGATCGGAGGTGTGGGATAAATAGGCCAGGGAGGCATTCATAGGCGGGTGGTGGGTTGGGAAATTAACTGATTGCGATCAGGGAAACCGTGTCATTGTGTTCGTTGCGCACCTTGCCCATCGCATTAGGATCAAGCGTGGGCTTTCCGTCCACCAGGAAAAGGTACTGGTGATGTCCGTGGGGCAATTCCAGCCGGATCGTCCAGCCGCCATCCGGCATCCGGATCATGGGATGGGCTGTGGGCACCCAGCCGTTGAAATCGCCCGCGAGAGAGACACTTTTGGCTTGCGGCGCGAGGCAGAAGAAATTCACCAGGTGGAGCGGTCGGGGTCTCGCTGGTCCGCGAGACGGTGCGGATGGATTAGGCCGGGAAGGCGGAGTGTTCATTGGACAGCAAAGCTTGGAGTCAACCCGCATTCCGCGCCAAGGCGCGGAAACCGGGCGAGAAGAAATGGATCATTTCAGCCAGCACCTCGTCTGTCTTCGTGAGGTCACAGGCCCCGTGGGTTTCGATCTCAATCTTACCGGGGTTGCACAGCGCGAATGCCAGCGCGCCCCAGACGAATTCCACACGCCACAGCAAGGCGGGGAGTGACGCCTTGGGCAGGCTGTGCTGCAGAGCGCGAAGGAAAGCGGCCCGCACCTCTGCCCGCTGGCCGGTCAAGACTTTCTGGATCTGCGGGTTCGGCTCCGTCACGATGCGGCCGATCAGCCGGGTGACGGCCTGGCGCTTGGCGGGAGCCTTGGCCGCCAGGCGCAAGGGCGGCAGCAGCATCGCTTCAAGAATCTGCTCCACCGGCAGCGGACGCCCCCGGGCCGCCGCTTCGAACTTGCCCAGCATCGCCAGGTGTTCCTGTCGCAGCGGACCGAACCGCCGCTTGAGCACGGCTTCCATCAGGCCGACTTTCGAGCCGAAATAGTAATACACCGTCGCCAGGTTCACTTGTGCCTCCTGGACGATGTCCCGCAGCGATGCGCCCGCAAACCCTGATTCCGCAATCGCACTCTCGGCGGCGTCCAGGATTCGCGTCTGGCGGTCTGGTTCGGATGACTTAGGCATCTTAGGCATTTAAGTAAACGTTCGTTTTAAACGGTCGTTAAACTTTGCCACGCCGCCCGCCGGGCGTCAATTCCCAAAACCACAGATTGATAATCCGGGGCGGAGGCGCTACACACAGGGCATCTGATTGAACGATACAAATATGAGCACGACCACAAACGAACCATTGGACCTCATCTTCGGCCGACGCAGCATCCGGGTCTATTCGCCCGGTGAAGTGAGCGAACCGGTGGTGACCAGGCTTCTCGAGGCAGCGATGGCAGCGCCTTCCGCCATGACCAAGGACCCCTGGCGGTTCGTGTTGGTGAGGGACAAACAGACTCTGTCGAAGCTGGCGACGCTTCACCCGGGCGCCGCGATGCTCTCGTCCGCCGCCCTGGCGATCGTGGTGTGCGGCGACCTCGACGTGGCCTTCGACCGGCAGATCAGCTACCTGCTGCAGGATTGTTCGGCGGCCAGCCAAAACCTGCTGCTGGCGGCGCACGCGCAGGGCCTGGGCGCCTGCTGGGTGGGGATCCACCCCGGCGAAGCCCTGATCAAACAGGTGAAAGAATTGTTGTCCCTGCCAGTTTCAGTCATTCCCGTCGCGGCGATATCGCTCGGGCAACCCGGCGAACAGCCGCCCCCGCGCACCCGCTACAATGCGGACTACGTGTACTGCGAAAAATACTAATCTGCCGAAAGAACTTCATCCGCTGCCCGCTGGCCGGATTCGACGGCACCTTCGATGAAGCCCATGCATTGCCGGGCGGTTTCTGTGCCTGCCCAATGGATTCTTCCAATGGGTTCGCGCAGGGATGCCCCATGGATGCTGAGGGTGCCGGTTGGGAAGATCGCAATGGGTGCGCCGCCGATAAATTGCTCTCCGCACCAGTCCAACTCAGCATAGGCGATGGGCTTCCTGGCTTCGGGACCGAAATACTTTGCCAGCCGCTCGATAACGATCTGTTTGCGTTCATCGGGCGCGTAACGATGCCAGGTGCGTGCAAATTTCCCGCCAATAAAGGCCAGCATACAGGCGGTCTTGCCATCTTCGCTGCATTGATCGAAGGTGACCGAAACCGGCCCATCGCCGGAGGCGGCTTCGCCTGAAAATCCTTTCTCCCGCCAGAAAGCATTTTCGTAGCGCACAAAACACTTCACCGCGCCGCCCATATAGGCGCGCTGCATCAACTGCTGGCGCAGGGCAGGGAGCCGCGGGCTGAAGCTGATCTGGCTGCCGAGCGGGACCGGCACCGCGACAATGGCGCGTTTGGCCCGATAGCTCTGGCCGCTGGCGGAGGTCACGGTCACACCGCTGGCATCCTGCACAATGGCGGAAACTGGCTGACTGAGGCGAACGTGCTCCTCCCCAACGGCCTTTGCCATCGCCAGTGATACCGATTGCGCCCCGCCAGCAATGCGCTCATGCTGGAAACCGGCTTCGGTGGAGATCAGGTTATTCATGCTCCCGGCTGAGCGGACATACGCCAGCATGTGCAGCAGGGAAAGCTCGCCTGATTCCGAGCCGAAGATGGTGCGGATGGCGGCATCCATGGTGGCGCGCGCATCCGCGCTCCACATGAACCGGCTGCGGATGGATTCAAGCGTCTTCGTATCCCATTCGGGAGCGTTCCTGTGGTTCCAGGGCAGCGCCATATCCAGCCCTTTCGCCCAAGCGTCAATAATCCAGATCGCTAACTGGATCTGGATGAGCTTCCACGGAGCCATCCACGGAATGGTGCCTATGTAAGTGGAGAGCTGTCCGCGCAGTTCCAGTATCTTCTTGCCGGTATCAAACGTCGGGAATGTTCGCAGTCCCAGTTCCTTTATCAGTGCGTAGATGCGCGGCTGGCCTTCGCCGATCCATTCGCCACCCCAATCCACTTCCGCGCCTTCCAGTTGACCGCTCCAAGTGCGCCCGCCAACGTGATCCTGGGCTTCCAGCACCAGCACCGTGGCGCCGCGCTTTTTAGGCGCATAGGCGGCGCTCAGCCCCGCTACTCCCGCTCCGATAATGACATAATCTGCATCGTTCATAGAATACCGCACTCCCGGATAATTTCTGATGTGTACCGTGGTAGTATTGTATTACAAACTGATACAATGCAATGAGTGTTCACCCCAGCAATTTGGACGAGATGGGAGCGCCGGGTGAGGGTACCCGGCCTACAAGATGGCGATGTTGCGCGGGATGTAGGCCGGGTGCCCTCACCCGGCGCGGGGTGACAGGGCCATAATGAGCTGAGCCGCATGCGCGGGTCCTGGTTGCCCTGGCGGAGATACGGTTTCAAAACCGGCTTAACCTTGCTGGATGCTGAATCCCGTGATGTCCGGTGCTTCGAGGCTACTTGGGCGTTCCGCCGCCGTTCTTTCTACA
>CAIWJG010000099.1 GCA_903912925.1 uncultured Verrucomicrobia subdivision 3 bacterium
CTCCCTCGGCGGGAGGAGAGGGGGAATCCGACGCGTCTCCCGCGGTAACTTCTCTAATTCAATGGCAGTGGGGCTGGGGTGAGGGGTTGCTCGGTGTCGTCTATCCCGCGGTCTTGGCAGTAAGCAATCATCTATGCTTGGATCGAAATTCGGCACTCACTCTTTTGAGCTCAGCCTCGACCTCTTCGCCAGGAATGGCTTCACCACGATCCAATTGATCTAGTCCGACTTTGATCTTCCGACGCGCGGCCTCAAGATCGGCTGGAACTGCGACTGCTGGCCGAATCAGAATACCTTCATCACACTCTTCGGAAATGAAAAGCCTGCCGTCCTCCAGGCCGTAGCGCCGCCTGGTTGCGGCCGGCAGCACGATGGTCCCACGGCGGCCAACCTGACCGGTGTTTTGAACAGTTTTCGTCTTGCTCATGGGTGCAGAATATCAGATTGTCCGCATATCCGCAATTCCGTCATCCTAAAAACGGCACTTGCGATCAACCGCAAAGAACGCAAAGATCTCATAGAAAGGAACTTGGGATGGTTCCGAACCAAAGGACTGATTCACCTGCCGGGTGAATGGAAGGCTTAGGCAATCCATGCATAACTATATGTCTTTGTGATCTTTGCGTTCTTTGCGGTTAAATCAACTGCCGAATTTAGGATCAGTGTTCATTCCGGCGGCTCAACCAGAGAGAGACTACGGGATTAAGGGACCACGAGACCACGGACTACGGACCATGGGCCGGAGGGCAGAGGGCATACTGAAACGTTGAAACGCTGACATGCTGAAACTGGGAAAGCCGAAAGCAGAAATCACCAAACAGCCGGCAGCAAAACGCTGAAATGCTGGATTCGCAATTACTGAATCAGCACCTGAAAGCCTGCCTGTGCGAAGTGGCGGTCTGAGGTCAAGGCTTGAACAGCGCCGCGCTGCTTCATCACCGTAAAGGACGTGCAGTCTGTGAGCGACCATTCCTTATCGTGACGTTAAGCGTGCAGTTCGCAGCCTTGGCGGAACAGCTCGCTGCTGGCAGGAACGATTTCGACATCAGGCTGGTCCCTAAGCAGGGCCAAGAGGCGGGCGAACTGCGGGCGGTTTTCTGGCCGGCTCAACCCGTCGCCCACCTCCGCCAGAACGAACTCGGTCGTGATCAGGATGCCAGGCGGGTGCAGGCTCAGGGAAAGGGCTTGTGCATGCCACTGGTCAGCCGGGCTGAGCAAGGCCAGGAAGTAAACGGTATCGCCGAATACCGGTTTCATCGTCGGCGCCCGCCGTGAAGGTAGTAATCGTGCTGATGCGCGAAGTCCTGCGGAAGCCCTTGCGCACTCCCCGCGAGCTGCAGCAGCGCCTCACCCCACGATTTTTGAGATACAGCCGTGCGGCCATGCAGCAACTCGTGCAAATGGGCGTCCACTTGCTCGAGCTCCCCCCGGGTGAGTTTCGGCAGTTCAGCGATAATGTCTTGTGGGCTCATTCACTGTCTATGGTGGCACAAGCCCAGGCTTCAGACAAGCACGCCGGGGAGGGACTGCTCATTGCAAGACCACGGGACTACGCGACTATGGATAATCAAAACAAAGCTGAAAGCAGAAATCAGAAAGCTAAAATCCGAAGCACCTCACCCCGGCCCCCTGCGGGTAACTATTCACGTGTGGGGCAGGCCTCCGGTCTGCCGGTTCACGGAGTCTCTGACTCCGTGCCCATCGGGTCGCTGGAACACCGGGCCAGAGGCCCGGCTAACCGGGCAGCAATCAGAAAGGCTTCCCGATTGCCGTGCGCACGCAATCCCCGGATCACCGCTTCCAGGCCTTCCTCACCCACCCGCAAATCCTCGCGCATGAACCAGAAACAACGGGTGTGGAAGCGCGTAAAGGCCTGCTGCGCCAGCGCCAGTCTTTCCGGCGAGGCCGACCGGGCGGCGACTGAAGATGGCTCGTTCACAGTTGAGATTAAGACCAAATGCTGAAAACTGAAAACTGCAAGCAGAAAGCTGATTACTGACCACCAGCCACTGACCACTGACCCCTGACTTCTGGCTGCTGGTCCTCGGTCCTCGGTCCTTAGTCAGTAGTCCCGTAGTCCTGATTTCAGCTTTCAGCATTTCAGGCTTTCAGCATTTATTGAAGTTCATTTGTCCCTGGTCACTGGTCCCTGGTCCTCGGTCCCTGGTCAGTCAGTAGTCCGTAGCGCTGATTTCAGCATGTCAGCCTTTCAGCATGTCAGCGTTTTTCGCGTGTCAGATCCACCCGCGGAGCCGGTAATAGGCCATCCCCAGGTACTCATGCATGGTCTCGGAAAACTGAACGTAAGTGCTGGGGGTGGGGATCAAGTTAACGATCTGCCTGTACCAAGGCGGTTCAAGGTCAACGACGCGGAAATCGGTAGGCGCAGGAATGAACTCAATTTCGGGGCACGAGCGCTTGAACACCCCCATCGACCTTGGCATGTGCAGGGCTGAGGTCACCAGCAACACCCGCTTGACCCCCAACTCCTGGAGCATCAGGTGCAGGTTGCTCCCGTGTTCGTGAGTATTGCGGGCTGCGGTTTCTTTCACGATCGCGCTGTTCGGCACGCCCAGGTTATCGAGAAGTTCGGCCATGTCCTCCGCCTCGGGGCGCGGTCCGAAGCCGCCGGTAGCGATGCCGGCGGTGCAGAGGATCCGCGGGGCCTTGCCATTCCGGAAGAGGTAAGCCGCGTAGAGAACTCGGTCGCCGGCTTCCGCCACCTCGACCGTTGGTCGCGGAGGGATTTTGGCCACCGTGCCGCCGCCGAGCACCAGGATACAGTCGGCCAGGGGTGGTTGAGAGTTGAGAGTTGAAGGTTCTGAAGCGAGCGGCGGATACAGGCGTTCAAGATAGCGCGTCGAGTATTTGACGACCCACCCGTTACCACAAAGCAGCAGAACGGCGACCGCCGCCCAAAAACAACCGCGGCTGGCTGTTTTCCACTTCCTCAAAGCCGCCGAGGCCAACAACAGAACGAGGGCGATGGAGGTCGGGTAGAGCAGCTTTAGGAGGAGGCTGTAGAGCATTGCAAAAGCAGAAATCGGAAATAAGACTACCACCTCACCCCGCCCTCTCCCCCTGCGGAGAGGGAGATGGGACGAGAGGTCAGTAGTCCGTAGTCAGTGGTCAGTAGTCAGTAGTCGGTTGTCAGTAGTTCTGCTGTCGTGTGGTCCCGTGGTCCGTGGTCCGTGGTCAGTAGTCAGTGTATTGTGCCTGCGAAATGAAAGTTCGCAAAAGGCGAAAAAGGTCAGCCAGATGAGAATCACCAGGACAATCAAGGCCACGCGCACCGGCACGCTCGCCTGGAGGTAGATTAGCATCAGGCCAAGAACGAGGCCTTGCAGCCCCAGCTCCCAGCCAGTCACGAATGGGTGGCTTTTACCGGATCGGACCAGCCGCTGGTAGAAATGCTCCCGATGTGCCTTGTGCCATTGATCCCCGCGAGCGACGCGCCGAAGGAGCGTGATGGCAGTGTCCAAAACGAAATTGGCATGGAGCAGAGCTAGCGGGATGAGCAGCCACCCACCCGCACTCTTTGCCAACCATATTACCAGGACGCCCAGCAGGAAGCCCAGTGGGGCGCTCCCGACATCTCCCATAAACATTCGCGCTCTGGGGAAGTTGTGCGGTAGAAACCCGAGCGCCGCTCCCGCGATGGCAAGGCTCAGCACGACCGGGGAAAGGCTGAAATGTCCCACGGTCAACGCGGTCAGCAAGGCCATGCCAATGCCGGTGACCGCGGCCTGACCTGCGGCGATCCCGTTAATGCCGTCCATGAAATTGAAGGCATTGGTATATCCGACGATCCAGAGACATCCCAGCAGACCGCTCACAGCCACCGGCACCAGCACGCCTGCGCCAGGCGAGAATCCCACCGTGATGCTGGACATTCCAAGCGCAATCAAGACGACCACTGCCGCGAGAAGCTGGCAGCCGAAACGGATGGCCGCCCCGATGGACTTCAGGTCATCCACAAACGAAACAACTGCCAGAGCCAAGGTGCATAGCCCTATCGCCAACAGGGGCTGGAGTGCGGTTCGGCAGATGAGCCATACGCCGACACCTAACACGGCTCCCATGATGGCAATTCCTCCACCGCGTGCCGTAGGCCGGGTATGGCTCGACCGCTGGTTGGGCGAGTCAATGATCTGCCAGCGGAGCAAAAGCCGATTAACCGGAATGCCCAGCAGCCAACAAGCGGCAGCCGCGCCAGAGAAGATGGTCAGAGCAAGAAACATTACAGGGCTGCGGGACGGCTACGCAAAAGCAGAAAGTAGAAATCGGAGGTCTTTGGTCCCTGGTCCCTGGTCCCTGGTCCCTGGTCCGTGGTCCGTGGTCCGTGGTCAGCAGTCCATGGTCCTTAGTCCCTGGTCCACCCTTTCCGCCCTTCCTCTCCGTGACAGCTCGTGCATGAATTCAACGTGACTGGCGAAGTCGGGGTAAATTCGGCTGGCGCTGAACTCCTCACGGAATGCCTTGGCGGCATTTGCGGACCACCGGGCAAGCGCCGGGCGATCGCGCCACATCCGATCCACTGCCTGGATGAAGCCGCCCAAATCCCCGGCGCGATACGAAAGCCCCAGCCCGTGAGTCTCGATAATCTCCGCCATCTCGCCCTGCAAAGAACTGATGATGGGCAACCCTGCGGCCAGGTACTCGAACGGCTTGTTCGGCACCGTGTCGGGCAGGCTGCGGCATGGCACCAGGCCGACATGGGATTGGGTCAGCACCGCCGCGATCTCCCGGGTGTCCAGCCAGCCCGTCAGAATCAGATTCGGGAGTCCGGCGTACTTTTGGCGAAGGGTCTCCCGCTGGTGTCCATCCCCGACGAGCACAAACGCAACGTCCGGGCAGTGGGTGTGAAAGTGCTGCGCCGCCCGAGCAATCAACTCCACCTCGTAGGAGTACCCGAAGGTGCCGACGAAAGTGAAGACCAGCTTCCCTTTGAGTTGAGCTGCCAGCCTTGAGGGAAGCGATGATTCCGATCCGGTGGTTTCAAATCCGGAGTGCCCCAGGTAGAACACCCGGTCATGCGCGGACTGGCTCCGTTCCGCAAGGCCGAGCGCCCAGCGGAGAAAGCCCTTGGAGACGGTCGTTAACGCAACAGCGCTCTTCAAGCCGTAAGCCGCCCGCCGGCGCTCGGTCAAGGTCACCCAGCGCACCAGGGGCCGCAAGGGGGCGGGCGACTTGTCGGCAAAGACATCCGGCCACGGATCACGCACATCCACGATCAAGGGCACGCCGCGACTGGAGGCGTAATGGGCCGCCTGGAAGGGAAAATCAATGTTGGGCAGCGCGCTAACAATGATGTCCGGCGGCTGTTCGGTGGTGGCCAACTCCTGGAACCGTCGCCCGAGGCGCCGGTGGTGGAGCACGCGGGCGAACGAGACATTGCGTTGATAGCGCCCGACGTCCAGCGCCAGCAAAGTGACGTTGAGCATCAGTTCGCGCCGGGTATCGCGCTCGAAGATGAACTTCTTAAGGTGGTGCGAGAACGTACTGGTCCACCAGAGCACCTGATGGCCGCGCCGACCCAGTTCTTGGGCGAGCAACCCGGAACGCAATGCGCGCTGCCCCGGCCTTAATGGCAGCGGTTCGGCATCTTTAAGGATCCAGACAATCATACCCAAGGGCTCCTCGCAATGATTCCACAGGCGTTTGAAGCAGAAGCACCTGATAGCGGCGCGCGATTCTTCATTCCGGATCTCTACTTTCTGCGACCCTGGAGCAGCCCGTATAATGCCAAAGGAGGAGGACGCCTCATTTAGATAGAGCCCGTCCCAAAGGAGCGGTTTTCGGCATGAGCATTAGTATTGCGCATTGAGAACATGCATACGCATAAGATATGCAGGTGTTATTCCTCGCGCTACTCCCTTTTGGGATGGAATCGGCTAGGCCGGTACACACCGCCTCCCCGGTCTCTTGCTGGAGAAATCGGCCGCGCGGTTTTCAGGCCGCCAGGCGCTTGGCCGCTGGCGCCTGCGCTTGCGGAAGTCGCGCCAGCACCCACAGGTTATGCACCAACACGGTCCAGGTCACGGTCAGTTTGCGGTGCGCAAAACCCTTGCTGCGGATTCCACCCCGCAGAAAGACGTTCTTGAGAATC
>CAIWJG010000100.1 GCA_903912925.1 uncultured Verrucomicrobia subdivision 3 bacterium
CCCCATCTCGTCCATAATGAGAATTGCTGCTGGCATGCTGACGGTGGATTGCGCGAGGAATTCGCGCTTCGCGCTCGCGTCAAGGCACCATCCCCTGGTCGCACGCTTCCTGCGCTTTCTTCTTCCACTTACCTATTTTGTCCTGATGCACGCCCCCCAGGGCCAGCAATTTTTCCTTGTCGTAGATCATTTCAGCACGACTTGCGCTGGTCAGCGAATAGTCTTTCATCAGGAAGATGGCTTCCTCCGGGCAAACTTCCTGGCAATAGCCGCAGAAGATGCAGCGGAGCATGTTGATCTCGAATTGCTTCGGCGCCTTCTCCACGTTGCCGGCTTCCGGAGCGCCTCCCGGCCCGGGTGGCGTGATGCGGATGGCTTTGGGCGGGCAGACGAATTCGCACAACTGGCACGAAACACACTTGGTGCGGCCCTCCTGGTTCTTCACCAGGTAAGGGGCACCGCGGTAGCCCTCCGGCACCACCCACCGCTCCTCGGGATACTGCATCGTCACCTTCTTCTTGAAGAAGTGGCGCAGCGTGACCTTGAACCCACCGATAACCGCCGGCAGGTAAAGGCGTTCCCAGAGATTCAGTTTGCGGCGTGGGATGATCATTTTAGCTCTTTGCCCATAACACCACGGCCGTAATGACGATGTTAGCCAGCGCCAGCGGAATAAACCTGCGCCAACCCAAATCCATCAGTTGATCATAGCGGAAGCGCGGCCACATCCAACGCACCCAGATAACCATAAACAGGATGAAGCAGACCTTCGCCAGGAAGATGCCGATGTGGATGAGCCCGATCCAGATCGTTGTGGCGGGCTGGTTCAACCCGGCCACCGGCAGCGACCAGCCGCCCAGGAACAGCGTCGTCATCAAAGCGGCCGCCGCGGTCATGCTGGCGTATTCGCCCATGAAGAACAGCGCGAACTTCATCGAGCTGTATTCGACATTGTAGCCGCCAGCCAGTTCCTGCTCGCACTCGGGCATGTCGAAGGGCATGCGGTTCGTTTCCGCGAACATGGCGGCCAGGAAGATGACAAACGAGATCGGCGCGTAGCAGATGAGCCAGCCGTTTCCGGCCTGCCAGGTGACCAGGCGGTTAAGATTCAAGCCGCTCGTCCCCGCGAGCAAGCTCTGCCAACCCGCACTCAGCTGCTGGACGTCCAGCCCGCCGGCAATCAGGAACAAGGGGATAACCGACATGCCCATGGCGATCTCATAGGAAATCAACTGCGCGCTCGATCGGATGCCGCCGATGAACGGGTACTTCGACCTCGCCGCATACCCCGCCAGCACGATGCCATACACGCCCAGCGAGACGATGCCGAAGGTGTAAAGGACGCCCACGTTCAGGTCGGCGATAATCATCTTCTCGTTCCCAATCAGCGAGCCAAAGGGAATGATGGCCACGGTGAGCAGGCTCGGAATCATCACGATTGCCGGGGCCAGCCAGTAATACGTCTTTCGGACGTGAGCTGGGGTGAAATCCTCTTTCAGAAAGGATTTGATGGCATCCGCCGCCGGCTGCAGCAGGCCGAAAATGCCGACGCGGTTCGGGCCACACCGATCCTGAATGGCAGCCGAGACCTTGCGCTCCACCCAGACCGAATAGGCGACAATGAACATGAGCACGGAGAAGACGCCGAGAATCTTCACCGCGCTGAATAGCACGGACAGCCCCACTGGGCTTCCAAACCAATCTATGATCGCCTGAATCATCGCCTAAATCTTTGCCGTTGCGCCCGCAGGCTTCTCCCTCGCCCCTTGGGATTGGATGTTGGGCGTTCGATGTTGGATGTTGGATGTTTCGGTTGGGGTGAGGGGTTGCTCGGTGTCGTCTATCCCGCGGTCTTGGCAGTAAATCTTTACCGTCGCCCCCGTATCGCCGAGGCCCGCCCAGGTTAACCCATTGAACGAGGGAATCTCCACCGCCATCTGGTTAAACAACCCCTCAATGCTCACCGCATCCTTTTGGCCCGTGGTGTTGAGAGCGAGCGCTCGCAGAAAGTCCCATTCCGCACGGGCCTCCCCGGGCGGTTCGACCGCCTTCATGAACTTCTGCACGCGCCCTTTGGTGTTGGTGAAAGTGCCGCGTTTCTCAGCCTGAGCGCAGCCGGGCAAAAGGTAATGCGCCAGCCGGGTCGTTGCGTTGGGCAGGATATCACTCACAATGAGTGTCTCCAGCTTGCCGAGCAGGTCCGCGCCCAAGCCGTGCCGGGTCACGTCTTCGCCCACCACAATCAGAGTCTTAATGCGCCCGCTGCGAATGCCCTCGGCAATCTTCGGCAGATTCGAGCCCATGGGCTCAGCGGCGATGCCGGTGAGCCGTGCCCCATTGCTGTTGGGATTCCGGTCCGCATTCAGCAGCAGCCGGTCGCTTGCCCCCGTGCGAGGCACCGAATCCGTCACCGCCCCCAGCGCCTTTGCCAGCTTCGCCAGCAGGTAAAGCTCCTCATTCGTCTGCCGCGCCGAGGCCACCACAGCGACCGATCCCGCCGGCGCTTGTTTGAGCTTCCCTGCGATCTCATCTATTGCCGCTGCCCAGCGTTCTGATTGCCTTCGGCCTTCGGCCTTCGGGTTTCGGACTTCGACCAGTCGATCGCTCCTCCCAATCCAACGGTAATTCAGCCGGCCATAGTCGCACATCCAGCAGGCGTTGACCGCGTCGTTCTCGCGCGGTTCATAGCGGTAGATCTTCTCCTCACGCGACCCGATCACGATGTTGCACCCCGTCGCGCAGCTCGTGCACAGGCTCTTGGTTTCTTTCAGGAACCAGACGCGCATCTGGAAACGGAAGTCCTTCGAGGTAAGCGCGCCCACGGGGCAGATATCCACCGCGTTCAGGGTATAATTGTTGTCGAATACCTTTCCGGGATAGGCAGTGAGCGTGTTGTAGCTGCCGCGGTTCACGATGCCGAGGGCCTCATCACCCACGATGTCTCTCGTAAAGCGGATGCAGCGCGTGCACAGGATGCAGCGCTCGTCGTCCAGCACGATGCGCGGGCCGAGGTCAACGCGCTTGGGCTTGTGCACCTTTGTCTCCACAAACCGGCTCGCAGACTGGCCGTAATCCACCGAGTATTCCTGCAACCGGCATTCTCCGGCCTGATCGCAAATCGGGCAGTCGAGCGGGTGATTGATCAGCAGGAATTCCAGCACGCCTTCGCGCATCTGTTTCACCGCCGGCGTGTCCGTGTAGATTTCCATGCCCGGGGTAAGCGGCGTAGCGCACGCGATCGCCGGGCGCGGCGACTTGGCGACCTTCGTCGTCCCGTCCGGATTCAGGATCGGCTTGCGGTCCGGCCCGACGGCGGGGGTGCCGAACTCGACGAGACACATGCGGCAGTTGCCGGCGACCGGCAGCTTGGGATGATAGCAGTAATGCGGCACAATCGCACCCGCCGCGAAGCACGCCTGGATCATGGTCGTCGGCACCGGCTTGCCCGAGACCGGATCGGGCGTAGTCCTGGGCACTTCCACGTCCTTGCCGTTCACCCGCACCTTGATCTTATCGACCGGTGGCGGCGCTGGCTGAGTTTGAGTTGGGAGGGCGGTGGACATTGTTAGATTCAACCTTGCGGACTCGCCGCGAGCTCCCTCTTGGCAGCCGGCCCCGTGCCTTGCTGAGCTCGGTGCTCTTCGTCTGCTGCGCCCCGGGCGACGAATTCCTCTTTGAACTTGGCGACAAAACTCTGCACCGGCCACGAGCAGGCCTCGCCGAAAGCGCAAACCGTTCGCCCTCCGGGAATATTGTCCGCGATCCTCGCCAGGTATTCGGCGTCACCTTTCCGCCCCTCCCCTTGCGTGAGGCGATGGAGAACCTTGGCCATCCACAGGGAACCCTCGCGGCAAGGCGTGCATTGGCCGCAGCTCTCGTGCGCGTAGAACTCCGACATGTTCGCCAGCACCGCCACAATGTCGGTCGAATCATCCAGCACAATGATCGCCCCGGAGCCCGACATGCTGCCCGCCGCGATGAGCGAGTCGAAGTCGTAGGGCAGATCGAGCATATCGACCTCTTGCTCGGTTTCCTTGCCATCGAGGCCCCTGCGCTTGAGCTTGAATCGCTCCCCGGCCTTGAAGACCTTGGACGAAGACCCGCCCGGAATCACCGCCTTGAGCTTGCGCCCTTCGCGCAAACCGCCGCCGAAAATTGGATCATTGATCAGCTCGCCGATCGTGGCCTTGCCGACCTCGACCTCGTAATACCCCGGCTTCCGCACATGGCCGCTGATGCTGACGATGCGCGTGCCGGTGTTGTTGGGCGTGCCGAGTTTCGCATATTGCGCGCCGCCCAACGCGGCGATGTGCCTGACCGCACAAAGCGTCTCGACGTTGTTGACAATCGTCGGGCACAGGTAGAGTCCGAGCACGGCCGGGAAATAGGGCGGCTTAATCCGCGGATAGGCGCGCTTGCCCTCCAGGGACTCGATCAGGCCGGTTTCCTCACCGCAAATGTAGGCGCCGGCGCCGCGGTGAACATGGATTTCAAGGTCATAGCCGCAGCCCAGGATATTCTTGCCCAGGAAGTTCTTGGCCCGCGCATCCTTGAGCGCGCGGTTCAGGATCTTCGCGCCCTCAGCGAACTCACCCCGGATGTAGATGTAGGCGAGATGCACGTCATTCGCATAGCAGGCGATGATCATGCCCTCGATCATCTGGTGCGGGTCTTTGTAAAGGATCTGCTTGTCCTTGAACGTGCCCGGCTCCGATTCATCCGCGTTGCAGATGAGGTAGATCGGCTTGCCGCTCTTACGATCAACGAACGACCACTTGAGCCCGCAAGAGAAGCCGGCCCCACCGCGGCCGCGCAAGCCCGACGCCATGACCTCCTGCCGAAGCTGCTCCGGACCGCTGAGCGTCTGGCCATTGGGAAGGGTTTTCGGCGGAAGCGCCACGACCCGCTTCAAGACTTCGTAGCCGCCATTGCGCAAATAGCAATCGATGTCCGGCGTATATCCCGGCTGATCGACGTACTTTAGAATCTGGCGGTATTCCTGGGCCATATCAGCAGCTTGACACTTTCCCGGAAATCCCTAGCCTTGTTCCCGCTCCGGCTTGCCCGATGGTGTAACGGTAGCACAGCAGACTCTGGATCTGTTTGTCATGGTTCAAATCCATGTCGGGCAGCCAATATTGCTCAGCAATATGAAGAATTTGGCCCCACTGACACACCGCTGACACAGGAAACGCCCGAATCTGACAAGCGGGTGAAGTTTCCGAAGCACTACAAACACCGGGGCGAAACCCTCGCCACGATGTACGGCAAGTCCAAGAGCTATCCGCTTTACCGGGTTTCTTGGACCGTGGCTGGCCGGCGCATGATGAAAGCCTTTCCTCTCTACGGCGCTGCCAATCGCTACGCCGAAAAGATGAAGACGGAGTTGGCCAAAGATTCACCAGCCACGCTCCTGACCGAGGGGCAAGCCCTTGACGCCCTGGCCGCAATGGAGGTTCTGCAATCCTTCTACGAGGCCACTGGAAAGCGCATTTCATTGCATGGAGCGGCGGTTCAGCACACTGAAGCCGCCGTCAAATTGAAGGACCATAGCCTAACGGAAGCCATTGACGGCTTTTTGGGCTCAGTTGTTACGGTCAAACGCATGTCGGTGCATGAAGCGATAGAGCAATTTATCGCGTTTCGCAAGACCAAAACCCTCGCCGCCGAGGGCCGCCGACCGCAATTGAGTTTCGAGCACTGGCGGAATACCGGCTATTGGCTGATCGAGTTTGGTGGGACATTCCTGAATCAGGATGTCTGCGACCTCACCAAACTGGGGAAAAACTGAAATTGGGAAAGCAGAAAGCAGAAATCCAAAGGCCCGCGCTTTCCATTCCGTCGTTTCATCCTAAAAAAAGCAGTTGAACTAACGCAAAGCACTGCAAAGGCGCAGAAAAAAAGAAATCTCTGCGAATCTCTCCAAATCTTTGCGTTAACTGCCGTTCTTAGGTTCATATTTCTGCTTTCTGCTTTCCC
>CAIWJG010000101.1 GCA_903912925.1 uncultured Verrucomicrobia subdivision 3 bacterium
CCCAACGCCACGTTCACCGGCTCCGGAACTGCCGTGATCTCCAGGCTCCAACCCGTCAGCGTCGCCGTGCTGACCGCCGCGCCGTCGGCAAAGAACAGTGTCCAGCTTCCGTTCGGGTCCACCCCTCCCCCACCCAAAAACACATCCAGCGTTTGCGTCCGGCTCACGTCATCGTAATACACTGTCCGCCCATCCGCCGCATACGCCGTGGGCAGCGAAGAAGGGTTCAGGACCGTGTGGATATCCAAGATGCCGGCGTGGGTTGAGACCGGTTCCAGCAGGATGTTGAGCCCCGAAGTGCCGTAGCCGTCCGCGCCGCTCGTGGTGGCCCCAACCCGGTTGAGCAACACCGCATACTCCGACCCGTGCGAGAGATATGCGTACAGGTCCCCGTTCCAACCGCCCGAGATGTTCAAGCTGATCTTGATGTCACTGACGTGCAGGCCCGCGGCCCCAAAGTCCAACGCATACGCCACGCCCGCAGCGTCGTTATCCGGGATAACTTGCCCGAGGCCGCTGGCGCTGGCCGTGTAAACCCCGCCTGCGCTCGAGGTAAAGTTGTAGATGCCAGCGTGCCCGACCAGGCTTGCGCCCAGGGCCAGCGCCGCGACAGAGGTTCCCAGCAGCTCGCTCGCGGTCTTCATGAACTACTCCCCTTAGTTCTTCATGCTCCAGTCCGGTTCATCGCCGTCTAGTACGCCGGCCAGACCGTCCGGTAGTACCGGCTCGAACTGCCCAGCGGGTCAGTCACCTGAAACGCGCCAATCCCATAAGGATGCGGGTTGGTTGCGGCCGGCGCCGTGAAGTTCTCCGTGCCCAGCTTGGTCCAGCCCGGTCCGCTGGACACCGAGTTGGTTTGCACCGTGTAGGTTTCCCCGGGAATACCCGCAAAGCGGACCACGAAATTGCCGTCCACCGCCGCAGCATAGAGCACGCTCGACGAACCGCCCTGACCCGAACCCACGGTGACCGTCACCGGCACCTGCACCGTGCAGCCCAGATCGTTGCTCAGCGTATAAGTGAAACTGTCGCTGCCGGTGTAATCCGTCTCGGGCGTGTAGGTGACGCTGCCATCCGTTTCCGCGAGGCTCACCGTGCCGTGGTCGGTCCCGGTGCCGGCAGTGACCGCGGTAATCTGCAAACCACTTCCGGTATCGTTGGCTATGAGCTTGGCCGAGCTGAAAGTGGCCGCCGTGTTCCGGGGCGTGGACAGGGTATCCGCGACCCCGGTCGGCAAAGCATTGACAGTCACCGTGGTGGTACCCGGTGTGGAAGTGCACCCACTGACCGTCGCCGTCACGCTATACGTGCCCGAGGCCGCAGTCGTCACGTTGGCAATCGTCGGATTCTGCGCGCTCGAAGCAAACCCATCCGGGCCGGTCCAGGCATAAGTAGCGTCCGTCACGGCTGAAGCATACAGATGCAAGGTTGCTCCGGCGCAAATCGGGCTGTCACTACCTGCGGTCGGCGTGGGTGCGCAAGGCCTGCCGCTGACGGCCGCGCCGCCGGCGGCAGTCGAATAGTTGAAAGCCTTGTCAAAAGTGTAAACACGGTAGTAGTACGTGCCCGTGGCCAGACCGCTATTCGTGAACGACGTGCCGGTGCCGATATAGACGACCGTTTGGCCCGTGGCCACCGTGTTGCCGACCGCGTAAATCCCGTTCGTGTTGGGAGCGGTCGTCGGATCGGAAGTGCCCCGCACCACCAAATAACCACCACCATCCACACCAGACGTGGGAGCCGTCCAACTGACTGCCAATGAAGCCGAAGACGCGACAGTAACCGCGGGACTGGTGGGTGCATCGGGAGGCGTCTCGTCAACCGCCGTGCCATCATATACGGCTACGTCATCAATGTAGTAATCGGCCATTCCCGAAATGCCATTTCTCCATACGTAAACGTACGCAAAGTCGGTATTCAGCGATGTGCCGGAAACAGCAAGAATATCAGTCTTTTTTGTCCAAGTGGAAGCCGCGTGCGCATCGATGCCTTCTCCAGTCGCCCCCGCATACTTAATGCCCCCTTTGGTGATTACGCTGCCGCTTTGCGATTGACCATCCTTGAAGTAGTATTGAATCACGACTGAAGTAACGAAGTTGAATTGGGTCCGCTTTGTCTGGAGTTTGTGGCTAACGCCGTTTCCTGCCTGAACCTCCATGCAATTGGTGCCAGTCCTGGGTATCCCCACTGTATAGATTCTGAACGCTCCCACTCCCACACCAGCGCGGTCCAAGGTCCAATGATCTATGTCGCCACTGGTAGTGACCGCCGGATCCGCCGTCGCCGCCTCAAATCCGCCGTCTATCGCATATTGCTGACCCCGCGCCTTCGCGCCCACCAATATCAGCGCCACCCCTGCGACCAGCAGGGCGACGCGCATACCACAAGCGCGAGGCTTATGCGCGCTTACGGTCAGGCGCCCAGAAGGCGACGATTCCGCGCCAAGTCCCGCAGACCTGGCGGCAGTTTTGAAATAGCGAAAGCAAAGAAGCATGAGCCTTTTCATATCCTCCCGAAGTGCCGGTGGTTGGTGAAAGTCAAACTCGTGGTTGGTGTCCGACAGGGCTTATCGTGGCAGTCCTCTGCCGCACAGCGCGCGCCGCCGCTCAGCCCGACAGAGCGCCCTTCAGCCACTATCTTCCCCGCCCGCAACATTTCCGTTTCCCTATCCGTTTGCGATTTTATCTGATGATCGGAGGGCGGCTGCCAA
>CAIWJG010000102.1 GCA_903912925.1 uncultured Verrucomicrobia subdivision 3 bacterium
AAGCCGGGGCCGACACCCCAAGAGCGGGTTGGGGAGTCACCGTTGCTGGCAGACTTGGGAACGCTGCTCCCGCTGGAGATCCGTGAAGTCAGCACGGCAGCGAGCCCCCGCCAAAGGACCCTCTTTGAAAATCTGCTGTACCGGCACCACTATTTGAGTTACCGCGGTTCGGTGGGGGAAAACCTTCAATAGCAACTCCATCGTCTGGAGCCGTTCACCAAGACTCATCTTCTCGATCTCAGCGGCCTGAATCATGCCGCAAAGCTACCTCTGCCAGCGCAGCAGTGCAAACCTCGCACTATGTGTCCAACAGTTTCACCAGCACCTCGCGAATGTCTGTGTAGTATTGGATGTTGATCCTGATGGCCATGTCGTCTGGCAGGTCGTTCAGTTGCCGCCGGGCAGAAACCGGGACGACGATGCTCGTCGCGCCTTTTTCGATGGCCAATTCCACAACATTGACCGCGTCGTGAACTGGTTCAATCGAACCACCCAGGTTAAGGCCGCCAACCACGACGTGGCCCCCCTTGATCCCCTTTTGAAGCAGCGAACTGCAAAGGGCAATCATCACTCCGACCCCGACCGCGCTCCCACTCCTGGCCGCGTCAAAAGCACGCACCTGGACGGAAAACTCATGCTCGCGTGGATCACGGTCGCCGACGAGCTCTTTTGCCCGCGCGTAAAGGTTCTGCTCCGCACACCTGACGCTTTCCTTCAAAGGTGGAGGCGGGGGCTGATTCAGGATGCGAACGCCCGAACCCGGCCCTACGGTCGTGTCAACACGGAACAGCCCCGCGTGTTCATCCTGCCCGCCAGGGCTGATAACCCAAATCTGCCCCGGCGGCAGCGGATCGCCCCCGATACTGTCTTCGCTCTGCAATTCCGGCGTCGAAACGAACTTCTCCAGGCCCTCTTCGTTGATCTTGTAGCTGAATTGCGTGCTGCGAAACTCAGCGGACCCGATACGCTTCTGTTGCTCCTTCACCCGGCGCCGGGACTCCAGCGCCAACCGCACAGCCCACTCAACAGCCTCATCGGGAATTGTCGCATCAGGACTCGGATAGAGCAGCTTTAAGAGCCCGCTCAGAGTCTTGTTGACTGCCGTCGTATCGCGCCCGCTCAGGGCCGGACCGAACGACAGCCGCCGTTGCACCGAGGACAGCCTCGACTGGTTCCGCAACTGGTTCCAGCACTCCGAAAGGAAGTCGCTCACCAGCCCAAAATGGTTAGTCAGGTGCTCATTCCTGATTTTTGGCACATCCCAGCCGGCCAGGTAGCAATGAATCCTGTCCATGAAAGCCGTATCGTTCCGCATTTCCGGCGGCATCGGCCCGAGCAAGTGCCCAATGCGTTGTTGGTGTTCCACATCCACTTCAAAGTTGCCCACCATCACAATGCCCCCGTCGGCCCGAATGTTGTCCTTGCCCCGGCTAAACTGCCCGGACTCCATGTAGCCCTTCATGATGTTGACCCCGTCCTTCTGGTCGAAGGAAATGCCGGAGACCTCATCGAAGCAGACCACGTCATACTGGCACACCAAACCGCGCTGACCGTTGGCGTTATTGACGAACATTTTCGCCACCGTCGCCTTTCCCCCGGAAACCAAATGCGCATAGGGCGACACTTGCTGGAACAAATGGCTCTTGCCCGTGCCCTTTGGCCCCAATTCCACCATGTTGTAATTCCGCTCCACGAACGGAACCATGCGCAGAATCACCAAATCCCGCGCCCGCTGCGTCAGAGCTTCCGGTTCAAATCCGACGCTCCGAATCAGAAACGCCTTCCATTCCTCCAGAGAGAGCTTCTCTCGGCCCCGACAGAGCACTTCCAGAGCATCCTTCCGCGAAAGCTGTATGGCCCGCAACGTCTCGACACCAAACGGACGCCCCGCGTGTTCTTCCGCAATGGACGGGTCGTAAGTCAATTCCACCTCAGCGTAGAAGCCGCCCGTCAACATCCGTTCATTGGCATGAACGAGATCGTCAGTAATCCGCGCATCCCGAATTTGCAAACTTGGCAACTGCGCGATGAATGAATTCGTATCGGTGTCCAGCTTGGCGGTGATCAGGTCAATGACCTTCACCGTGCCCTTTGCCTTTGCGCGCGCCTTGAACAACTCCTCCTCGCCTGCCCGCACAGTCCGGTCGCGCAACTGCCGCTCGACAATCTGCAACCCCTCTTGAATCTCCTCCTCGTCAGTTGTCGCGCAGTAACGGCCCAGGAGAAACTCCGCCACGTAGGTTGGCACCGGGTATTGCCCCTTGAACTTGCGGACCAAATCCTTCCGCACCACGTAGCCTTCAAAGGCTTTCGCGCCGCTCAGGTCAATCGTATCCAAAATCGCCGTCATGCGTTGACTCCTATGGTTGTGGGCAGCGCGTGCAATGGCCTGCCTTCTTCATTTAACAGCACCACCAGCGCCGCAGAACCCATGTTGCTGTCATCCCGCACCGCCAGCGAGGCCGTTCCGTCAGCGGCAATTTCCTTCACCGCTTCCGCCACCGAGCTTTTCGCATCCGCCGCCTTGAGCCGCAAATCCGCCCGCACCCCGGCAAAGCCACCCGTGACCGCGACCCGACACCGCAGGCCGATCCATTTGACGGATTCGATTTGCGCCAGCGAGCGCGGCGCAGCCGACGACCGGACCGTCAGCAGCGGAATCACGCACTCCTGCAAACTCAATCCGCCGTGCGCGTATTCCGTTCCCGCCACGAAGCAGCCAACGCCCGGCGGCAACGCCATGCGAACCGTGGCATTCCAGAACCACGGCACTTCCACCAGACCGCTATTGTTTCCGGCTTTCATGGTCGCGCAACGTCCCCAACGATGCTGCGTCAAAAACTTTGGCAAATCAATCTTTGGCAAGCCGCCCGGCAACAACAGCCAGCCGTGGTCTGTTACCACTCGCACGCTTTTCCAACCGGCATCCAGCAGCTCCTGGACGCGGCTCGCCAACAGCTTCACTTGCTCATCAATCCGAAACGCGAGCCGCCACCCCTCATCATGGCCGTGTGAATCCAGCTTCCCGCACTCCGTCCAGGCCGTCTTTGACGGGTCGCCACTCGCTCGCGAATCCAGAACCTCGCAGCCCTTCTCCGCCATTAACTGGCGGAACCGGTCTGCCGTCACGCGCCGCGCGTCCGCCTTGAGCGAAGGAACGAATTCTTCGTCCGACTCGCGTCCAGTCAGTTCGCTCGCCACCGGCGACACCGCCGGTTTGGCCGTGGCCGTCACTGACGGCAGCGCCGACCAGCGCCACCCCAGATCAACACTTAGGCCCGCTCTGCCCAAGGCGCCGCCCAACTCCCGCGCCACGTCAAAGCGCAACCCATCCGCAAACAGAATCACTTCGCCCGCCACGCCGAAGCCGGCCAGCGGCTGCGGCGCGACCGCCGCCGGATCATGCCGCACCAACTCTTGCAGCCGAACCGCGCCCGCTTCCACCCACGGCAGGTAAAGCGCCCGCGCCGCCGCAAAAATAGCCCGCTCTGCTTTCGTTGATTTGGCGTGTTTCAGAGCTTTCAACAACGCCGCATCCGCCTGCCACCCGCCCGCAACATAAGCCGCCGCCAGCTTTTCCGGGCTGTCCGCAGTCGGGAGTTGTTGCGTGAAATCCGCCAGGTTCGACAGGTATTCGGATGCCTCAGCCAGGTCAGACTTGCCGAGCTTTCGCCAAACCCACTTTCGCCGCGCTCCTTGCGCCGCTTCCAACGCCTTCACTCGCTCCGCCGCCTCTGGATACGGCCGGTCCTGCAAAAGGATCAGCGCATCGCCCAGCTTGCTTTCCGCCGCATCATTGAGCTGCGGCCAGACCTCTGGCTTGAAGAATAAATCGCTCTCGTCTTTCGGCTTGGCCGCTCGCAGCGACTCAGGGAGCCGCGGATACAGGCCCGGCGACTCTGCGAACCGGTCCCAAACTTGTGCCCACGCCCCGCCGCGCTGCCCCAGCAACGCCGCCGCACGCAGTGCGCCATCCGCTTCCGGGTTGAAACCGTAATCCCGCTGGCAGATTTGCTTGAACGCGCCCCACTCATCCGCCGCCCGCGACTTCTTGAAATCGTCGCCCTGATCGAGCCAAATGAGCAAATCCCGGCTCGGGTCCGGCGTCAGCAGCCGGTTGAAGTCGCCCGCCTCCCAGCGGCGGCCGTTCAATTCCACCTTCCGCAGCCGCGCAAACTCCGGCAACGCCTGGCGCAAAGCTGCCAGCGTCGCAGCGTCACGCGCGACATCCATGCCCAGCCGGGACTGGGCAAACGCCAGCACCGTCCAATCCTTGCCGTTCGGATGAAACCAAACCGTGCCGCGAAATTGCAGTTCCAGCAGCGGCGCGAGTGCCTCCGGCGCATCCTCAATTTCGCGTAGCGTCTTGCGCCCGACGCCAGGAAGGTAAAAAATCGGCAGCCTGTCCGCCGGCCAGTCCATTCCCGCAATCTTGCGCGAGAGCACGCAGCGCAGCCAGATGGCTGGCCCGCTCCGCGCCGTTGCATCGAGCGGGCCAAGGGTGAACAACTCCGGCATGACCTTGCGCAAATCCGGCAGCAGCGGCGCCCACTCTTCGCTGGGATCCGGCCAGAGAATAACCACCGGAGCGGCTTGGTCTGCGGAGTTGAAGTTCGCCGCCTCGCGAATGGCGGTCACTACCTCATCCAGAACCGTCGTTTGTCCTAGAGCGGCGTTCATCGGCTGCACCTTACATGGAGCTTGAAATCTTGGGCCGGTGCTCCGAATCCCAAAGGGATTCCGGCTCAAAGCCCAAGGTTGCGAGCTTGCGAGCTACCCTGGGTAAAACGGCGCGAACCGGCACAACCCCAACGGGGTTGCGGCTAGGCGGTATCAATGTGACGCAACCCCGTTGGGGTTGAAAACGACGCGGACCGCTGACCCAGGGTA
>CAIWJG010000103.1 GCA_903912925.1 uncultured Verrucomicrobia subdivision 3 bacterium
AGTGTTTCTAAATCAATGGGTTGCAAAGGTTTTGTGCGGTTGGGGCGAGGAATTTGAGCTGTGGCGGAATCCGTGAAGACCTCCCCTGGGGGGGTAGCTGGGACTTTTTTTGTCGCTAAACGCTAAGGCGAGGATTTGGGAGGAGCAACTTGGCTTGCAGCCATTGCGATACCGGGGAGTTCGGAGCGCGTTTGATCCAGCGCCAGGCCAGGGGCATGTTGTTGTTCTGGTAAGCGGCCACGGCAAGCTTCGCCGCCGAGTCCACGTCTTTGACCCCGGCGGCCTCGACGGCTTCCAGCCACGCCCGGGCAAGGTCGGCTCTTGGTAGCGGCCGCTGGGTGTCCGTTGAATCGTCCGCTTCCGACTCCCGCCACCATTGGCCGCCCCGGGAAATCACGTAGGCGGTGAGCACGCGTTGCGTGCGCGGATTGACGGCCAGCGGCCGGAGAACATCCGGGCCTTTCGTCAGGACCTCCCGGGCGACGAAAATCAGCGACGGCCCGGCGCTTGAATCACCCGTGGAGAGTTGTTCCAGATACGCCTCGATGGTGCGTTCGTATTTCTTCTGATGCAAGTAGATGCGCGCCTCCAGGCCCAGGCTCGCCGCCGCCAGGCCCACCGAATCAGCAAACTTGTGCCGGGCGAGGTCGCGGACCTGCTGGAAGTATTGGACTGCTTTGTCGGGTTCCTGTTTCTCGCACGCTTTGCCGAGCATGAAAGCGGCCCAGGTGGATTTGAAGCGGCGCTCTTGCGGCGGCCGAGCCAGCAGGCGCTCCCAGGCGCCTTGTGCCATACCTTTGTCCACCATGCCCGGATTATGCCAGGCCCGGGCGCCTTCGAGATAATCGGCGAACTCATCCGGCAGACCGGCAGTGAGCTCGATGCTGGGAAACCGGGGCGGTGGCAACCGCGACTTGCCGCGGTGCCCTCCCTTTTCGTCGTAAACCCACGGGCGCGAGTTGGTCCAGGCTTCGGTTTCGGCGAGGAATTGGCTGAGTTTGGCGCGCGCAGCCTGGTGGGCGCGGCAGATTCTTTCCAGCTCGTCGTTCGGGACCTTGGCCTTCTTCAAGGCCACGGTGAGGTCGGCAATTTCGGCGGCGCCTGCCTGGGTGTAAAAGCGGTTCCAGCCGCTCTCTTCTATGTTAGGGACAGCCTGGAATCTGCTCTCGACCAGCCTCATCCGCTCGAGTTCCCCAATGAAATCTATGACCGGTGCGCCCAGGACGGCTGCGTCGCCTCGGTCCAACAGGCTATTGGGAAAATTGGGGCCGCAGGCGAACAGGGTGGCCGGGCTTTGCAGCGCAGCGACAAGCAGGAACACTGACGCACGCAAAACCAGGCGGCTGCTCGGCCGGTTGCGGCGGGGACTAAAGTTTTTCCATTTCAATTTGCACCTCACGGTCTTCGCTCAAACGCAGCCAGCCGATGACTTGCTTTTCACCAGCCGGCAAACGCCAAGGCTGTATTCTGGTCTGGAATTTCACGGTGGACGGTCCGCCCTCCACCAACTCGAATTCTCGCAGGCCATCACCCGCTACCAGGCGGGCATTCTGCCAGCGGACTCGAAGGCTCAGCCGTGAGGAAATGTCGAGCTCGCCCTCGTTAATGAGGCTGACTTGCACCAGCCCCGGCTCGACCCGGCGCGTTTCCACCCGAACGCTTTCCCGGATGGAACGTCCCGCCACAATCGCACCTAACGTCGGCCACCGCCAGTTCAAAGTGTCGTCTGCCACGGGCAGCCGATACCAGATGACGCCCTGCATCGCGGCGGGCCGGCTCGTGGCCCAAAGCTGGACCAGTTGGGCCAACTCCTGCGGATTGGCGCGCACCTCGCGCAACTGGACGCCCGCCGGCCAGGTCTTGCTCGGGCCTTCGGCGGACAAGCCGACAAAGCGACCTCCCGCATCAAACGCGGTAAGGTAACCGTAAGTCGGCAAGGCGACGCGGAAGGGGACGCCGATCTGAGCCGCGCGCTCAACCGCTCGCCGGGCGGCAGTGGGATCGCACAGAGTCAAGGCCGAGTCGATCTGGCGCGGGCGTTCAAGCGAATGCACCTGCAGAACGTAGCTGCCCGCCGCCGACACCAGCGGAGGGAAGGACGATTGTTCCAGCCAACTCGGAAGCGCGGTGACCGTCACTGGAACCGGGGCCACCTTTCGCCAGAAGGCCTCCACCCAGGCACGGTAACCTTCGAGCTTCGACGCGGCGCAATCAAAGTCGATTTGCAGCTCCCGGGGAACAAGGCCGTTGGCCCTGGCCTCGGCGATGAGCGAAACGGCGAGCCCAGTGAGAAAATCTGCGGTGGAGTCGTTAGTCGAGAAGGGACCGGAGTAAGCGCCGATGCGGAGAGCCAAGCCCACCGGGCATGGTGCGTTCGTCAAGGTCGAATAGTCGAGCGGCACGCGCATTACTTGCGGCTGGTGGTCCTTCCAGGCCACCTCGGCGCTGAGGACGGTCAAGCCGGCCAACTCCCTGGCATGCACTCTGACCGCATCACGGACCGGCTGAGCCCATGCCCGCTGCCAAACATATGCGCCGTGAGGTAGCGAGCCGCTAGCCTGCCGGGGCTGGTCTGCGGGCGCTACACCCACTGGCGAGCCGCTCGTCCGCAGCGCGAGCAAAGCCATTACTGCCAAGACTGCGGGATAGACGACACGGAGCCACCCCTCACCCCAGCCCTCTCCCCTTCGGAAGGGGAGAGGGAGCAGCCTCGGCAGCTTTGGGTGTAGTGTATGCTGCGGACTCCTCATTAAGGCCGCGCAGAGGTTTCCGGTGCGTGGTTTCAAATGGGCGTCTTGACTCAGCGTGTCACCGGCCTGGGTAGCAGCACCTGGGCAGCCAGTTCTTCCGCGGGATACGTCCAGATTTCCGCGAGGGTGGGATGGTAATGCGGCATGGCCGCCAGCTCGTGCACGGTCATCCGCTTGCACATAGCGGCGACGATCTCGTGGATGAGTTCCCCGCCCGCCGGGCCGACGCAACACCCGCCAATGATCTCGCCGCTCACCGGATCGGCCAGGAGCTTAACGAAGCCGTCTTTGGCTTCCATGATGAGCGATTTGCCGTGGTCGTTGAAGGGGTAACTGGCCGCCATATAGTGCCGATTCACCGCGCGTGCTCTTTTCTCTGTCAGGCCAACGACAGCGATTTGCGGTTCCGTGAAGACGACTTCCGTGAGCAAGCGATAGTCCATGAGCTTCATCCGGTCGGGGTGAGCCACGTTGTGCACGGCGATTTCGCCCTGTTGGATGGCGATGTGCACAATCTCGTACAGACCGGTGCAATCACCGGCAGCGTAGATATGCCGCTGGCTGGTCTGCATCTGCGCGTTTGTGGCGATGCGACCGGCCTCCACCCGGACCCCGATGCTTTCCAGGCTGAGCGAGGCGATGTTCGGTGCTCGGCCAAGCGCGAAAAGGACCTCCTCCGCCCGCACGCGCACCGTTTGGCCGAGGTGCTCGAAGACAATTTCCTTCTGATCATCGACACGGCGGGCATCGAGTATTTTGGTGCCGGTGTAAAGCTCGATGCCTTCACGGCGGAAGACCTTCTCCAGTTCGCCTGCGGCATCATCATCGACCGCATTCAACACGTGGGCGCTGCGTTGGATCACCGTTACCTGGACGCGGAAGCGGGCGAAGAACTGTGCCAGCTCGACCGCCACGGGGCCGCCCCCGAGCACGATGAGGGATTTGGGCAGCCGGCTCAGGTTGAGGGCCGTGTCACTGGTGAGATATCCCAGGTCCTCAAGCTGCGGCAAAGGCGGGCGGGCAATGGTTGACCCGGTGGCAATGACAAAATTTGCAGCGGTGAGCTTCTCCCCGGTGCTCAGTTCGAGCGTATGCGCGCCGGCAAACCGGGCATTGGCGCGCAGGAACTTGAATTTGCCGTTGACGAGCTGTTGCCGGCGGTAGTCGGCAAAGTCCTGGATAAGGGCATTCTTACGCGCCATTACCTGCGCGAAGTCGAAGCTGACATCCTGCGTGCGGATACCCCACGTTTGCGAATGGCTGGCCAAGTGCATGACCTCCGCGGCGTAGAGCAGGGCCTTGGTCGGCATGCAGCCGCGCAAGATGCAGAGCCCGCCGACTTGTTCACCGCCTTCGAGGATCACTGTCTTTAGGCCCTCAGCCACGGCGGTTCGCGCCGCGGCGTAACCGCCGCTGCCGCCACCGATCACGGCGAGGTCGTAATCGAAACGTTCTCCAGTGCTGTGCATGGCAGAAAGATGCGCGAGGCGCAGGTGGCTGGCAAGGGGTGAGGCGCGTGTTGAAATGTGAAGCGTGAAACGTGAAACGTCGTGCTCGGTGTTCGTTGTTCCTAGCGGTGTCAGGGCGGGGGACCATGAACCGTGACTGGCTACCGGCCCACTGGCGATTACTGAAATGTCGGCTAGAATGTAATGGTGAAAATGATGGCTGCGTTTTGTGTGTTAATGCTGGCGGTGGTCGTGGTGGTCGTGGCGGGCTGCAAAGCCACGCGCGGCGGCTACGAATCAGCGCCTTACAAGGTGGTGCGCCGCGATGGCAAGTTCGAGCTGCGCGATTACCCGTCGCTCACCGTGGTCGAGACCCCAATGGCAGGCGGCGGCAGCAATGGCGCCGACGGCAGTTTCAATCGTTTATTCCGCTTCATCACCGGCAACAATGAGGCGAGCCAGAAGATCGCGATGACCACCCCGATCTTCATGTCCAGCAATGAAAGCAACCGGGCGATGGCCTTCGTTATGCCCTCGGGCGGAAAAATGGGGCAGGTTCCCAAGCCGAAAGACGCGACGGTGACGGTGCGGGAGGTCGCGGCGGGACGGTATGCCGTCCTGCGCTATAGTGGTGGGCGCAGCCCGGAAAAAGAGGCCGATGCGGAGCGCCGGCTCAAGTCGTGGATGGAAGCCGAGCGGTTGCCGGCGAAACCACCGCCGGTGTTCGGCTACTTTGACCCGCCCTGGACGCCAGCCTTTCTGCGCCGCAATGAAGTAATGCTTTTGACTGACTCCGCAGGGCCGTGATTTCAATTTGCCAGAGACCGCCGCGTGGGGCACACTGACATAGATAAATCTTGAAGCGGAAACCTAAGAACGAGGTTTGATATGGCGGCGAGGATTCCTATCACCTTCTTCGCACCGGCCAAGCGTGAGCCGATTAAAGTGGTGCATCGGCAGGCCGGGCAGCTGGGCCGCGCACCTTTGACCCGAAGCCTTCTTAACGCCTCACTTAACTACCTGTTTCTGCTGAATGCGCAGCGGCAGATCGTCATGGCCAGCGAAAATGTGCTGGAGCTGGTACCTGGCAAGACGATGGATGACATCGTCGGTCTGCGTCCCGGCGAGGCGCTGGGATGCGTTCACGCCAACGACTGCGCCAGCGGCTGCGGCACGACCCAGATTTGCCGAACCTGCGGCGTGGTGCGGGTGATTCTGAGCGGATTGGAGGGTCGGCGCGATATGCAAGAGTGCCGCCTGACGCGCGTCATCAAGGGCCGAGAGGCTTTCCTGGAGCTGCGCGTGCTGGCAACTCCGCTGGTGCAGGATCGCCAGCGATTTACGCTGCTGGCGGTGGAAAAGAGCGGCCGACGGCGATAGCGCAGCGGGGAGCGGGCTCTCTATAGTAAAGACCGTTGCCAGCTCCAACGGCACGGTCCAGTTACGAACAGCGAGGCGGGAAGACGGGAAGAAGTGTTGCGTGGTCCGTGTTGCGTGCTCCGTTTCTGACACGCAACCCGCAACCGTTAATCAGGCACGGCTCTCTTGGGCGCGCTTCGCGCTCACCAGACAGTATTCCAATCCCTCCACCACGCCCTCGCCGTGGGACAGTTTGCTGACGAAGCCCTCCTGCTGACGGACTGCCTGCTTGACCGCTTCGACGGCATTGTCCGGCGCGGCCAGCCACCGGGCATAGCGTCGCGAGAGCATGGGCAGGTCGTTCAACCAGTCGCCGGCGGCAAACACCACCTCAGGGTTCAGACCAAGCCGGCGGGTGATCTCCGCCAGGGAGGTGCCTTTGTTGAACGCCTCATGGCCGAAGCGCGCATAGACGTCATTGCGGACTACCGTGAGATGGGGAATGCTGTGGGCATACTCGTTGAGGTATTCGTGGATGGCATTGGCATCGCCATTGTTGCCGGCGACGAGACAGAAGGGCGAGTAGGCATCCTCGTACAACCGGGCATGGAACCGGGCGCTGATCCAGGCGACGATGCGGGGTAGGTCAACCCGGACGCGGGCAAACAGCTCGGCGTGCGCGCGAACGCAGGCGTCGTTCCACTCCTCCAGGCCGACGTACTGCGAGTTGACGTGGCAGTGAATCTCGCGCTCGACCAGCACCAGGTAGTCCGGCTCCACGGAGATCCTCGCGCGGCCCAGCGCTTCCATCAGGCTAGACATGTCACGGCCGGTGTTGATGATCCATTTGGCTCCGCGGGACTGCAGGCCGCCAATAAGCGTTTGCACCGCCTCGGGAATTGGCGGGCTCTCGAACTCGGCGAAAAGCGTGCCGTCGAAGTCAGTTGAGATCAATTGAATCGGCAAAGACATAGTGCGCTGCACGCGTAAATGGTGAGAGGACACCCGGCGGTCCACCGCCGGTCCACCGCCATGACTCGCTTGCGCCAGCACATCATGATAGACTAGGCTGGAATGTCAAAAATGTTATCACTATGAAGAGCGCCTACGAACTCGCGATGGAACGGCTGGGGAAAGCCTCGCCGACCGTCAAGCTGACCGGCGAGCAAAAGAAGGAGATCGCCGAACTGGAATCCAAATGCACCGCCAAGATCGCAGAGCGGGAGCTGCTCCTCAAAGGCGAGATCGTCAAGGCGATCGAAAAAGGCGATGCGGAAGCTCTGCAGCAACTGGAAAGGCAACTGCTTAGCGACCGCAAATCGCTGCGGGCGGATTGCGAGGAGAAGAAGGAGAAGGTGCGGGATTCTGGCAAATGAGTTGCATGGGTTACAAGGGTTACATGGTTACAAAGGCGCCGCCCATGTAACTCCTGTAACTCCTGTAACTGATTTAACTCATGTAACTTTTGTCCCCCGACGCTGCCAGAGGTCAAAATAGTAAAGCGCGACGACCACGAGGGAGTGCTTGATTTTGCCGCCGGCCACCAGTTGGGGCAGGTCAGCGATGGGTACTAGCCGGGTCGCCAGGTCCTCGCCGTGGTCGAATTTCACCGGGTGCAGGCAGCGGCAATTCTCCACCATCACCGTGAAGCAGGTGTTGCTCATGATGGCCGGGTTCGGGAAAATCTGGCCGATGAGGCGCGGGTTTTCGCCTTCATAACCGGTTTCCTCGCACAGTTCGCGCACGCCCGCCGCGACCGGGGAGGTGTCGCTGGCGTCGATCATGCCGCCAGGAATTTCCAATTCAACCGTCGTTGACCCATGTCGGTATTGCTCGATCATCACGAGCTCCCGGTTGGGGGTCACGGCGATGACATTCACCCAATTCCCGCAATCAATGACATAAACATCGTGGGGCTTTTGCGTGCGAGGCGAGATCACCTGGTCGCTGCGGATGGTGAAGATGTGGAAATTGCCGAGGGGCTTTGAGCTGAGTTTCTGCCAGGGCCTTATGTCCATGCGTCAATGGTGCTGGGGCACCGGCCATTGATTGCCGGTGACCGAGATGCGTCGTGTGCCGTGGCTCGAATCCATAGGCCGGAATCCTACCGACTAGGATACAAACCAGAAGCAAAAACTATATCGCGCGTGAACCTGCAAATGGAAGTGGCGCGGGGCATGATTTGCCGTAAAATCCGTGCGCCGTTGTTTCGGCCGCTCGCGCGGTGCCAGTGAGGGCGCGCGCCCGTCCCCGCAGCATTCGCCTTTGGCAATTAAACTGAAAACGAAGACTGGATAAACTATGACATCAATCGCACAACTGCTCGGCGACAAAGCCGATGCTCTGCTCAACTTCAAGAACCCGAAGATCTCAAAGGAACGGCTGCACCTGCCGGGGCCGGACGTGGTGGACCGCCTGTATGCCGTCTCTGACCGTAACAATCGCGTGCTGTGCAATCTGCAACGCATCGTGGAACACGGACGGCTGGGCGGCACCGGGTATCTCTCCATCCTGCCGGTGGACCAGGGGATCGAGCATTCGGGCGGGGCGAGCTTCGCCAGGAACCCCGATTATTTCGATGCCGAGAACATCGTCCGCCTGGCGATCGAAGGCGGCTGCAATGCCGTGGCTTCGACCTGCGGCGTGCTCGGGGCCGTCGCCCGCAAATACGCGCACAAGATTCCGTTCCTCGTGAAGATCAACCACAACGAGCTGATGACCTACCCGAACAAGTTCGACCAGATCATGTTCGGCACCGTGAAGCAGGCTTCCGATATGGGCGCTGCGGCGGTAGGGGCCACCATCTATTTTGGCTCCGACCAAAGTGCGCGGCAGATCGTTGAGGTCGCGCAGGCCTTCGCCCACGCCCACGAGATGGGCCTGGCGACGGTGCTGTGGTGCTATCTGCGCAACAGCGCGTTCAAGCAGGACAAGGATTACCACACCGCGGCGGACCTGACCGGCCAGGCCAATCATCTGGGCGTGACCATTCAGGCGGATATCATCAAGCAGAAGCTGCCCGAGAACAATGGCGGCTTCAAAGCGCTCAACGCCGGGGGTGTCAGCTACGGTAAAACGGACGAACGCATGTACGCCGAACTGTGCAGCGACCATCCGATCGACCTGTGCCGTTACCAGGTGGCTAATTGTTACATGGGGCGCGCCGGCCTGATTAATAGCGGCGGCGAGTCCAAGGGCGCGGGCGACCTGGCAAACGCGGTGGTAACCGCCGTCATCAATAAACGCGCCGGCGGCATGGGGCTGATCTCCGGCCGCAAGGCTTTCCAGCGTCCGATGAAAGAGGGCGTCGGCCTGCTCAACGCCATTCAGGATGTCTATCTGAGCAAGGAAGTCACCGTGGCGTAGGCTGCGTGCGAGCCACGGTCAGGGCTCGACGGAGTCTCGCCCGACCGTTCGTGTTAAGCGAAGAAGCCCTCTTCCGCCTGTGAGGAAGAGGGCTCTGTCTTACAGACCTTATTATTCGAATATCAGCCCTACGCCGCTTTATTCAAGATAGCGGCGATGTCGGACTGGGCGTCCTTGATCGGCATGAGGTTGAACTTCTCGACCAGCACGTTCAAGACGGCCGGTGTGATAAAGGCCGGCAATGTTGGCCCCAGGCGGATGTTGCGGATGCCCAGGTAAAGCAGCGTCAGTAGAATGGCCACCGCTTTCTGCTCATACCACGAAAGCACCATGGAGAGCGGCAGATCGTTGACCCCGCAGTTGAATGCCTTGGACAATGCCACCGCAATCTGGATCGCCGCGTAAGCGTCGTTGCATTGCCCGATGTCCAGCAAGCGCGGAATGCCGCCAATGGTCCCGAAGTCGAGCTTGTTGAAGCGATACTTGCCGCAGGCCAACGTCAGGATGACACAATCCTTGGGCAGCGATTCGGCGAACTCGGTGTAGTAATTGCGCCCCGCTCTTGCGCCGTCGCAGCCGCCCACGAGGAAGAAGTGCTTAATCGCGCCGGTCTTGACCGCGTCGATCACTTTATCCGCGACGCCGAGCACCGCATGATGGCCGAAACCGACCAGAATGGTCTTGTCCGGACCGTCCTCGGTGAAACCAGGCGCGGCCAGTGCGGTTTCGATCACCGGGGTGAAATCGCCGTTCGCAATATGTGGAATGCCCGGCCAACCGACGTGACCCGCCGTGAAGATGCGATGCTTGTAGCCTTCCTGAGGCTCTTGCAGACAGTTGGTGGTCATTAGAATGGCGCCGGGGAAGGCGCGGAACTCATCGCGCTGATCCTGCCAGGCTCCGCCGTAATTGCCCACCAGGTGCTTGTACTGCTTGAGCTGCGGATAGCCGTGCGCCGGCAGCATTTCGCCGTGGGTATAGATGTTGATCCCCATGCCGTCCGTTTGCTTGAGCAGCTTCTCCAAATCTTTCAGGTCATGGCCGGAAATGAGGATGGCTTTGCCCTTGACCGGTTCGACGCGCACGGGTGTGGGCACCGGATGACCGTAAGTGCTGGTGTGGGCGACGTCGAGTATCTCCATGGTCTTGAGGTTGATCTCGCCGCACTTGAGGCACATCCCCAGCAACTGGTCCACCGTCGGCTTTTCTTCCGCCAGGTAGCTCAGCGCTTCGGCAAAGAAAGCATAAACCACCTCCGCCTCCTGTCCCAGGATTTGCGCATGATCCGCGTAAGCGGCTGCGCCTTTGATTCCGTAGATCAGCAGTTCCTGCAATCCGTTGATGTCCGGCCCGTGCTTGTCTTTGCGGGACAGGATCGAAACCATCCGGCCTTCCGTGACCAAACCGGCCTGCGTCGGCGCCGGAACCCAGGTAGCCGGGCCGGTCAGGGTCTCCGGCACTTGGCCGGCCTGGCGGGCGGCGTTTTCATACAGCGCTTTGGCGGTATCCCGCACCTGCGCCGCTTCGCGCAGCGCCACGCCGATGGCTTCCGCATCAAAATTGACGTTCGTGACGGTGATGAACAGGGCTTTGAGAATGAAGCGGTCCACAGCGGCATCATGGACGCCGAGGGCGCGGGCTCGATGAGCGTATTGGGCAATGCCTTTGCTGGCATGGACCAGGAGGTCCTGCAAGATGGCGCTATTCTCGTCTTTGCCGCATACCGTGAAGTCGGTGCAGCCCGTACCCTTGGAAGTCTGTTCGCATTGATAACAAAACATGTCTGGTTTCTCCGGTTGAATTCTATTCGTTATTATTTCGCCGCCGGTCATACATACCGTCAGCCGTTTGCTGGGGGGACTATGCCAGCCGCGCGCGAGGATGGCCTTGACCCAAGTCACGTTTTCGGCAAGAGGCGGAAATAGGGTAGGAGCCCCAGAAGATCGGCTATCGACCCGGCAACCTGCAACTCAGACTTCGTCGCTGCAGCTAACTCGGATCCGAGGCCTTGGTGGGAGCCTCGTGATACTCTTCCGCCAACAGGGCATACCAAATGGAGTTCGTCCATTCTCCGTGCAGCCACTTGTTCTTTAGGAATTCCCCTTCGCGCCGCATCCCAACCTGCTCCAGGAGCCGGCAGGCGGCGGTGTTGCGGCTGTCGCACAAGCTGGTGACCCGATGCAGCTTCAGGCCCTCGAAACAGAACCCGAGCACGGCCTCGGCGGCCTCCAGGGCTAGGCCCTTCCGCTGGAAGCTACGGTTCAGGCCGATGTTGAAGGTGACCAGCAGACGTTGCGGGTCGGTGAAAGTCAGACTCAGATAGCCGATGAGCTTGCCGCCGTCCTGGAGCTGGATGGCCAAATAGAACGGGTGGTCGGGCGTGGTCAGCTTGACGTGGGCGTCGCTCTCCAACCAGTGCAACACGCTGTCCTCGTCAAGCGGCACGCCATCCTGATATTGGAAGAACTCCTCGTCGGTCATCAATTCCAACAAATCCTTCCAGTCACCGGGGGCCAGACGCCTTAACACCAGCCTGGAGGTGGTGATGGGCAAGGGAATCTGGTTTCCGACCTCGCTGCCCACCTCCGGCACAAGGAAGCTCTCGGGGCAACTGGGACAAGCCTGGAGCGACCCGATGCTTTCGTGAGGGAAGGCTACCGGCTCGTGGCAATGGGGACACTTGAAATCTATGAAGTTTTCCTCCGTGATCATATAGCTCTTGGGGGTGCTGGATTACCGCGGGAAACAGGCGCGGTCAGCAGGTCTTCCCGAACGCCTTCGGCCGCTTAGTCTTTTAAGGAATCCATGTCACCCAAAGGCCGGGTGAACGTGGCATTGGCCGGTTTGACGACCAGCGTTTCGGCGGTCTTCTTCACGCTCTTGGAGATTAACGCTGCCGGCAGGGCGACGACGAACACCGCCGAGCCGACCACGGTCGCGACCAGGCAAGCCGGGCGAACTACGAGGGCATCGGCCGCCGTCTCCATCGGCCCGCCGTTTTCACCCGCAACGCTCGAAGTGACGCCGCAGAGGCCAACGGCCAGCACACAGATACCAGTTAAAAGTTTGGCTCTCACATCATCTACATTCAGCGAGGCTGCCCGCCTTGTCGAACATATTTTCAACGATTCACATCCCCATGATTTGATAGCCGCAATCCACGTAGAGAACCTGGCCGGTGATGGCGGCGGCCCCGTCGCTGGCCAGGAACAGCCCGGTCGCGCCCAGTTCATCGGGCAGGACGTTGCGTTTCAGCGGCGAGCGGGCTTCGTAGTGTTTGAGCATTGCGTTGAGACCGCCAATGCCCCGCGCTGCCAGCGTGTTCACCGGGCCGGCACTGATGCAGTTGACCCGGATCTTCTTCGGGCCCAGATCGTAAGCCAGGTAACGCGTGCTGGCTTCGAGCGCGGCCTTGGCCACCCCCATGACGTTGTAATGCGGGACCACCTTCTCCGCGCCGTAGTAACTCATGCCAATGATGCTGCCGCCCTCCGTCATGAGGGGCGCGGCGGCTCGCGCCAGCGCCACCAGCGAATAAGCGCTGACGTCATGCGCGATCCGGAACGCCTCGCGGCTCGTGTTCACGAACTCGCCTCCCAGCGCGTCTTTCGGCGCGAAGGCCACCGAGTGCAGCAGCAGGTGCAACTTGCCGAACTTTTCCCCGACGGCCTTGAACACGCCGGCAATCTCCTCGTCCTGGGTGACATCGCAGGGCAGGATCAGGGTATCGCCGCCAAACGCGCCCGCCAGTTCCTCGACGTTATCCTTGACCCGCTCCCCCTGGTAAGTAAAGGCGAGTTTCGCGCCCGCGCTGTTCCAGGCCTGCGCGATGGCCCAGGCGATCGAGCGTTTGTTGGCCACGCCGAAGACGATTCCTAGTTTCCCAGCCAGTAAAGACATGCGTTGGTTAAATGTGTTAAATGCTTAATGCGTTTTAGTGCAAAATCGCTGTAGAAACCTGTAGGCCAACCCGGGGCACCTTGCAAGGGCTTTTGATAGGGCGTTTATGCCTCCAGGGCCAATTCATGAAGGACAAAAGGCAGGGGCGATCTAAAGTCGGTTAGGATCTGCCTAAAACCGAAATCCGAAACCCGAAAGCCGAACAGGTCCAGCCGCCCGCACGCCCTTCGGATTCCTGATTTCTGATTTCCTTCGGATTTCGGGTTTCGGGCTTCGGATTTGAGAGCTGCTCGCTGGAAACGGGAGAACCTTAGATCAGCCCTGATCCCCGCCCCTTTCATGAATTGGCCCTGTTATGCCCCCTTGCGCCAGATGGCGAGCAGGCCGCCCAAACCGAGGAGCAGCAGGCCACTGACGGCCACGGTCCCGCTGTTGGCGTATTGCGGCAGGAAAAAGAGCGAGGCCGCGGCCACGGCGGGGCCGGCAAGGTTCCCCAGTCCGATTGCCGCCTCATGGATGCCGCCGTGCTCGCCTTTGGTGTCACCAAGGTCCATGGAATAATACAGGGAGGAGTAGTAGATCAGCCCGATAACGCCGCCGAAGATGATCTGCGCCAGCACCAGCAACGCCAGGTTGGACGCCGTCAGAATGGCGGCAAAGGCGGCGATCATTACCACGTAAGACACCAGCAGCCACCGGAAGCGGTAATGCCAGCCGTCCCAGTGCCACAGCACCAGAAAGGCCCCCACTCGCGCGAAACACCAAAGCGAGCAACAGAAGCCGGCAACCATAGTCGAAAGCTCCAGGCGTTTCGCCACGCCGGGAATCACGGCAATGATAGTATTGATCGCGATGTACGCGAAAGGATTGGCCAGCCACGCCAGGCGCAGAAACACCTTCGTTCGGGCCGCGGGATGCGGATGCGCATCGGGCGCCGAAGAGGCCGGCGTTGTTACTCTGGCGGAGGCCTCCTGCCGGGCCTGGGATTCCAGCCACAGCGTCAGGCCAAGCTGGATGACCACGATGGCCGCCGGTACATAGAACATGCTGCTCGGGCCGAGTTTCTCTAGCATCGCCCCGCCGGAGAAATAGGCTACCGCACCGGTCCCGGCCCACGTCAGGTTATAGATGCCCACCATGCGCTGGACGCCCGCCCGGGTTTCCCCCTCGCTAACCAGCGCCTCGAGTGTCGGCCAGGTGAAGCACATGCCGACCACCGTCACGGACATGACGACAATATGGCCGGTAGCGGTGTGGAGCTGGCTGCCGATGGCCAGCGCCACGACCATGATCGAAAAGCCGGTCTTAAGCGCGGCGAAGTAGCCGAAGCGCTGGGCAAAGTTCCCGCCCTGCCAGGCCATGACCGCATAAATGGCCCCATTCAGCGCCGCCAGCAGCAGATTGGCCTGGTTGCCATAGCCAAACCTGGTCTGCATGAAGAAATAGAAGTAGTAGAAATAGTAAACCGTCGCGAAGGAGTTGAGGCCTTCGAGGATAAAGTACCCGGTTTTGAGTCGGCGCGAGAACATGCGTGAAACGTGATGCGTGAAGGGTTGCGGTAGGATTCGAATCTCCTACCGTTCAGTTCTCAGCCCACAACCTCCCGGAGCGCGGCGCGGCAATACCACTTCACCGCATCAGTCATCGGTGGCTCCAGGTGGTCGAGGTCGGCGGCGGAGCACCAGCGGATGTCGTGATGCTCGGAGGCCGAGAGTCTCAGGGTGCCGTTCTTGGGCCGCGCCCAGTAAATCATGCCGATGTGCTCGTGCGTTTCCGTGATACGGTGGATGTCCAGGAACCGCGGAGCGATCAGCGCGCGGGTGCCGGGTTCCGTGGTAGGCGGTCGTTCGCCGAGCAGTTCGACTTCCAGCCCGCTCTCTTCCTTGGCCTCACGCAACGCGGCCGTTTCCGGGTCTTCGTCCAGCTCGATATGTCCGCCCAGTGGCAGCCACTTGTTCAGGTTGCGATGGTGAATGAGCAGGACCTTTCCCTGGTTGACAACGAAGATGGCGGCGGTGAAGTCAATCTTCTCGTGTATATGGGCCATGCTTCGAAGGAATTACTTGGTTACAAGGTTGTAAGGTTGCATAACTCCGAGCGCGGCGGCAGCTTGCGCAATCGCGCAATCTCCCCATGCCCCTTTGTAACGATGTAACGATGTAACCATGTAACCATGTAACCATGTAACCAATCAATAGTCATGCAGCCCACTGTCATGCGCGTAGCCGCCGCCGGGGCCGCCCATGCCGCCTTCCTCGTCCGGCCCGCCCATGAGATCCCCGAGGACATCGCCCATGTCCTCCTCGATCTTCTCCGGGTCTTCGCCTGCTTCGAGGCGTTTGATGGCCACGTCCAGTTCCTTGGGCATGGTGCCAGCGGGCATGAGGTCTTTCATCTTGCGCATCATGTGGGCCATGTGCTTGGGATTGTTCTCATCCAGATGCTCCATGTCGCGCTCCATTTCCATCATAGCCCGCTCCATGCGTGGATCATCGAAATCCGGCGTTGGCGGTTCGCCGCTCTGCGGCTCGGTTTTCGCTGCGGGTTCCTTGAGCCCGCGGGACATGGCGAAACGGCTCATCTGTTTCTCCATCTTCTTGTTGCCGCACTTCGGGCAGACCGGCAAGCGGTCGGGGTTCGTCCGCTTCGAAAGGAAGTTAAAGATCACCCGGCACTTCGGGCACGCATACTCGTAAATTGGCATAGTACAGATTTTCTTAACTCGTCCGCGTCAACTTAGCCGAGATGTGGGGAGTCGAAAAGCAGTAAACGGCAGGAGGAGCAGGTGCGAAGGGGCAGTCGGAAGTGGAGGGGGATTCGCCCAAGTCCGAAGCCCGAAGGCCGAAACTCGAAAAGGGCCGTCATTCGGGAGGCTTGGCAACAGCCGCAAAGCCTGTCCTTTCGGATTTCGGCTTTCGGCCTTCTTTCGGGTTTCGGTCTTCGGATTTCGGATTTCAGTGCCGCGCTCCCGCGTAATCCAGAGCGGCTTTGGGGCGGTCACCGCTTGCCACGGAGCTGCTCCGGCGACATCCCCTCCGCACGCAGCCGGCGCAGGCTCAGCGCGTCATGGCGTTTGGCCAGGCGGACTCCTTTTTCGTCCGTCATGAGTGGGCAGTGATAGAATTGCGGTGCTGGCACCCCGAGCGCGCGATAAAGCAGCAGTTGCCGGGCGGTGGACGCGAGCAAGTCCGCGCCGCGCACCACTTCGGTGATCTGCATCGCCGCGTCGTCCACCACGACAGAGAGCTGGTAAGCCGGCACGCCGTCATGCCGCCAGACGACGAAATCGCCAAAGTCCTTCCCCGCGACGAATTGCTGCGGCCCGCAATGGCCGTCGGCAAACGTGATGGTTTCGCCGTCCGGCACTCGGAAACGCCAATTTCGCTTGGGGGTAGAGCCGCTCGCGGGGTTTGGGTCGAATGTGTGACCGCTGCTACTTGGCTCGGCCTTCAGCCGGCAGGTTCCCGGATACACGGGTTCATCTTCGCCTTGATGAGGGGCGGAGAGGGCCCGCAGCACGTCCGACCGCGAGCAGGTGCAGGGATAGAGATACCCGCTGGCGAGGAGCTTATGCATTGCGGCCAGGTAGAATTCGCGCCGCTCGCTCTGGTTGTAAGGCCCGAACGGCCCGCCGCAATCCGGCCCTTCCTGCCATTCAAAGCCAAACCAGCTCAGGTCTTCGAGCATGGCGCCGACAAACTCCAGCTTGAAGCGCGTGGCATCCAGGTCCTCGTTGCGAAGCACGAGCACCCCGCCGCTGGCCTGGGCGCGCTGTTGCGCAATCCAAAACGTGCGGGAGTGGCCGAGATGCAAGTAGCCCGTCGGCGAGGGCGCCAGGCGGCCGCGATACGGGGTCCGTGAGGCGAGGCTGGGCTGCTCTAAAGTCCGGCCAGTTGATGGAAGATCATGTTCCGCAGCCCTGAAATCCGAAGACCGAAGGCCGAAACCCGAAAGAAGGCCGAAATCCGAATTCCGGCAATGGCCTAAGCCGACTGGCTGCTGCTCCGATGGGGTGGCTATCAATTCGGACCTCGGCCTTCGGGTTTCTTTCGGCCTTCGGTCTTCGGGTCTCGGGTTTGGATTGGCCAGGGCCGACTTTAGAGCAGCCCTAGGGGCGATGTGCATCATCACGCCAGCCACGCAGAGCAAGCTCTGGCCTACTTCATCGCGGTAAAGGTCTTCTGCAGGATTTGCCAATCCTTGAGGCCCTTGGCCTTCTCGACCGCCGCAGCGCTGATGCCGGCCTCCCTGGCGTTCTTGGTGGGCTTAGTCGCCTTGTAGAAGATACCGAAGGAACCGGGGAATGGCTGATCCGCGAGCTTATACGCTGCCACTTCGTTGGTCACATCATGGTCGGCCGGGATTAAGTTAAAGGCGCCGCCTTTGCGCGGGTTGGCCGCATCAAACGCGCCTTCGTAAAACTCGACACATTCACTCAGGCACTCGATGAAACTGAAGCCATCGTGGTCCATCGCCGCCTCCATCATCTGGAGCAAGTGATTGGGGTTGGTGCTCGTGGTCCGCGCGACGAAGGTGGCGCCCGCCGAGATGGCCTGCTTCATCGGGTTGATCGGGTAATCCACCGCGCCCCACACGTCGGTCTTGCTTTTGAAGCCGAGCGGGGAAGTAGGCGAGGTCTGTTTCTTAGTCAGGCCATAAACCCAGTTGTCCATCGCCACGCAAGTCAGCTTGATGTTCTTGCGGGCGGTGTGCGTGAAATGGTTGCCGCCGATGGAGAAGAGGTCGCCGTCGCCGCCGAACACGAATACGTGCAAGTCGGGGCGGGAGAGCGAAATACCGCTGGCGAAGGGCAGCGAGCGGCCATGAATGTAGTGCGCGCCGTAGGCCTGCACAAAATACGGGAAGCGGCTCGAACAGCCGATGCCGGAGATGGTGGTGAACTTCTCCTGCCACAGCTTGCGCCTTTCGATCATCTTGAAGTAAAGGGCAAGCACGGAGAAGTCACCGCAGCCCGGACACCACGTCGGGTGATCGGCGGCGATTTCCTTCTTCGTCAGGGGCTTGCGCTCGGTCCCGGGCGGAGTGAGGACAAGATTGGCTTTGGGGGCTACTGGTTCGGTAACGGGAGCAGTCATATTCGCAAAAGGGGTAAAAAGTAATCAGTGATCAGTGGTCAGTAATCGGTTACTTGCGTTGGAGGCCAGTGGCCATGTCGGCGCGGGCGTGTTCGAGGATCTCCTTCACTTTCCAAGTCAGGCCGTCGGTCTTGTTGATGCCGCGAATCTTGGGGTCGCAATACCGCGCGCGCAATAGCCCGGCGAGCTGGCCGTAGCCGTAAAGACCCTCGTCGTTGAGCTCCACGACCCGGACGGACTTGAAGCCGGAAAAGATGTTCTCCAATCCCGGCGGGAGCGGGTTCAGATACTTGATGTGCAAAGCGGAAACACTGTCGCCCGCCGCGCGGGCGCGGTCCACGGCTTCGCGGATCGGACCCTGGGTCGAGCCCCAGCCTACCAGCAGCAGGTTGCCCTCCGGCGGACCGTACACTTTGGGCGTCGGCAAAGTGGCTGCCAGCGCTTGGAGCTTCTTCCGGCGCTTGGCCGTCATCTGCATGTGCAGCTTCGGCGCGGCGCTCGGATGGCCGAACTCGTCATGTTCGAGACCGCCGGCAATGGGATACCGGCCGCTCAAGATCGGCGTGCCGGGCACCACGCGCGGCGTCACGCCATCCGGGGAAGACAGGTCGTAAGGCTTGTAGTCGGCCACCGGCGAGAGGTCCGGAGTAATGTCCTGGCAAAGCTGCTCGAGTTTCGGCTCGGCAAAGGCCTCGATGCGGGTGGCGATGGCCTGATCGCTGAGCAGGAACACCGGCACGTTGTATTTGCGCGCGATGTTGACCGCTTCGATGGCCGTGTAGAAGCAATCCTCGACGTCTGCCGGCGCTATTACCACGCGGGGCGCATCCCCGTGGCTGCCAAAGCAGGCAAGGTTCAAATCCGATTGCTCCACCTGTGTGGGCAAGCCGGTGGAAGGCCCGCCGCGCTGGATATTGACGACGACCAGCGGCACCTCAGCCATCACCGCCCAGCCGAGAGCTTCCATCTTGAGCGAAATGCCCGGCCCGCTGGAGCCGGTGACGGCGACGCGCCCGGCGAAGCTCGCCCCGTTCGCCATCGAAATGGCCGCGATCTCGTCTTCACATTGGATAAACGACCCCCCGTACTTGGGCAGCTCACGACGGAGGATTTCCATGACGTCCGACCAGGGGGTAATGGGATAGGCGGCGCCGAAGCGGACACCCGCGGCAATCAGCCCGTAAGCGATGGCATCGTTGCCGTTCATCACCACCTGCTGGCCGGCTTTGCCCTGGCTATCAACGAACTTGAAGGTTTCCAGCACCTCGCCGAGCGAGTGATTGTAGCCCGCGCGGAACGCGGCCAACGCGTTGTTCAGCACGCTGGCATCTTTGCCGCCGAAGCGTTCGCCGAACAGCCCCTCAAGTTTCACGACATCCAGGTCGAAGATGCGGGTTACCAGGCCCAGGGCGAAGAGGTTCTTGCCCTTGTCCTTGGCCGTGCCGCCGATCGCCTCGATCGTCAGGTTCGAAACCGGCACGCCTACGTGGTGATACAGCGGCTGCCATTCCGGTTTGGGCTCCACATGGTCGGAATCATAAAGCACGATGCCCCCCTGCTTGAGCGAGCCGATATGATCTTCATAGGAGTGCTGGTAGAAGGCCAGCAGCACGTCGGCATCGTCCCCCGGGCTAAGCACCTCGCCCGAGCCGAGGCGTACCTGGAAGATGGAAGGCCCGCCCGAAATGGTGGACGGAATGGTCATGAAGGTCATGACCTCCTGCGCGCTGCGGCCGGCCAGCCGCGCCAGGAACCCGCCGATCGCCTGGATGCCGTCCTGGGAGTTGCCCGCGATGCGGATCACGGCTTCGTTTATCTTGGAGACTTTGGGCGGTCCGCCCGCGGTCTGGTTGGTGACTGCTGAATCGCTCATAAAGTGTGTTAATTAAAGTCAGGCCACAAGGCGCAAGGTTAGACAACCAACCAAATCAGACCGTATAACCATGTTGATAATATACCGTCATCCTGCCCCGGCTGTCAAACCCTAACGTCCGTTTCACCGCAAGGCCGCCAGGGCGGCCTGGAAGTCCTCGGGCCGCGGCGCCTCGCAGCTCAGGCGCTTGGCCGTCCGCGGGTGGATGAACGCCAGCCGGCCAGCGTGCAACATCATGCGCGGCGCTCGGTAACCAGTCAATTCCTCCAGGCGCTGGTTCTGCCGGCTCCCGTAGGTTGCGTCGCCCACCACCGGGAACCCCAGGAACTGGAAGTGCACCCGGATTTGGTGCGTGCGGCCGGTATGCAGGATCGCCTCGATCAGCGTCGTTGCGCGCAGCCGCTCCAGCACATGGTAGCTGGTCCACGCCTCACGTCCAGCGCCGTCATCGACCGTCATGCGCTTGCGATGGGAGGGATGCCGGGCAATGGCGGCGCGGATTTCGCCCTGCTCGCGCGGCAGCTCGCCGCACAGGATCGCCTGGTAGATCTTCTCCACTTTGCGCGCGGCGAACTGGGTGGAAAGCGACAGGTGCGTCTCATCATTCTTCGCCACGACCAGGCAGCCGCTGGTTTCCTTGTCCAGCCGGTGGACGATGCCCGGGCGCGCGACGCCGCCGATGCCGCTCAACTGGCCCGCGCAATGGTGAAGCAGGGCGTTGACAAGCGTGTGTTCTTCGTGCCCAGCCGCTGGATGCACCACCAGCCCCGGCGGCTTGTTCAGCACCAGCAGGGCCTCGTCCTCATATAAGATGTTGAGCGGTATCGCCTCCGGCTGGGCTACCGCAGCCCGGGCCTCCGGCCAGTGTACTTCCACCTGCTCGCCAGTCCGGGGCGTGTGCGTCGGCTTGACGATGCGACCGTTGACCCGAATATCCCCCTGCTCAATCAGCCGCTGAATCGCACCGCGCGAGACCGCCGGGAACTTGTCGCGCAGGTACGTATCGAGCCGCTCCGATGGCAGCGAGCGTTCGACCGTCAGGACTTCAGAGCGGGAAGACATCTCGGGAAAGGCTAAAGGCTAAAGGCTGAAGGCTGAAATGGGAAGGGGCGGTGGGCATGGGTGGGGTTTCAGCCTTCAGCCTTTAGCCTTTAGCCTTTCCCCTGCATGGTCGCTCCGCCAGGTGATGTAGAAGACCAGCCCCACCCCCGTGCAGATGGCGCTGTCCGCCACATTGAAAGCGGGAAACCCGATCTCCGTTCCGCCCTGCTGTTGCAGGTAAAAGTAGATAAAGTCAATCACACGCCCGGCCCACAGCCGGTCGATGAGATTGCCCATGATGCCGCCGAAGATCAGGCCAAAGGCGACCTGGCTGAGCAGGGTGCGCGAGTCAAATTGATGGCGGCTAAGGAACAACACCAGCAGCGCGAAGACGGCCACGCCGGCCAGCAGCCCGTTGTTGCCGCGGAACATGCTAAAGGCGGAGCCGGTGTTCCCCCAATGCACGAACTTGAAGAAGCCCTCGATCACGACCTTTTCCTGGGTGTAGGGGATGAGCCTGAGCACGATCTGCTTCGTCAATTGGTCGAGCGTGATCACCAGCAAAGCAATAAGCGCAATGCGGTGATTTGGCGTCCGAAGCATCGAATTCAATGGGCTCATTCCTAAGATCGGCCCCAATCTAACCGGAATCCGCGCAAAAGACAATCCGAAACGTCACGGATGTCTCGCTGTGGGCGCATTCGCGAGTTGTTGGTACGGAGTCCCGGCTTTAGC
>CAIWJG010000104.1 GCA_903912925.1 uncultured Verrucomicrobia subdivision 3 bacterium
ATTTCGGCCTTCTTTCGGCCTTCGGGTTTCGGGTTTCGGATTTCAACTCGGCGTTAAGCCCAGTTTGGTCTTGGCTGCGGCTTGGCTGCGGCTTGGCCTACCCGCCAGAACGGCTCACGGGGCAGGTTGCAGGCGAACAAAGCCAACCAGTGGAGAAACTTTGTTCTGACTCGCACGGAGCCGCCCCGGCTCCCAAAGGGATTCGATTCTGCTGCCGGAGCGCCGGTTTGTAAACCGGCTTACACCACTGCTCCTACTTCGCCGACGGATCCCAGAGGTTGAGTTGCTTGAAGTAATCGCGATAGTAGCCCCGGTCCCGAGCGAGCAGGCGGTCTGCCAGTTGTTGTGCGTGGGAGGCAATCAAAAAATCCGGCACCACTCGGCCGCGTTTCCCGCCTCGGTCGAGATAAACCCGGAACATTTCACCCGCTAGAACTGCCACCGGCTGGGTGGACGGAAGAAAAGCGAGTTTCCAATCGGCCAGGAACTGGGGGATGTCTGTGGCGGCGAGCACGGGAACGATTTCCGCCAGCGCTGCGTCGCAAATCGCCAACGAACCTTCAGCCGCTGCCCGATGCAGCGCCGCCATCGAACCTGACGCGTGCTGTGGGTCGTTCAACAGCACATCGAGCAGCACGGAGGTATCAACGGCGGTCACCATCGCGAATCAGTCGGAGATATTCATCGCCGCTCTTTCCCGTCGGCAAGTGCCCGCGGCCGCGCCATTTTTCAAAGGGATCGCTGGCCGATTTCTTCCAGGCCACCAACCGGCCGCTCTCGCTGCAAATCTCCAGGGCCTGCCCGGGAGCCAGGCCGAGTTGCTCGCACAGCTCGCGCGGCAAGGGCAATTGGCCATCTTTTGTTAGCACCGCAGTCATGTCTGCAAACTACTGTCATCGCCGGGATTCGCAAGTTCTATCCCCCTCACGCCCCTACAACCCAACAAGTGTCCTCACTATTCTGACCCCACTAGCAGCGGTTACACCTTTGACAACCTGCTCGCAGAACGTGACATTACCCTTAGCACTTGCTTTATGCAGAACGCAATCCGAAACCCTGAGCCAGGAGTCGCTTCCGCTTCGGCTGACACGCCCGCGCAGCCCGGTGCAGCCAGCGAAACGATGGCGGATATGCTTGGCCGTCACACGGCGGTTGGTTCGTTGTGGCAGGCCGAGGGGGGGCAGATTCGTTGCGTCGCCTGTGGGCACCGCTGTCTCATTGGCCCGGGGCGCCACGGCATTTGCCGGGTGCGTTTCAATCAGGACGGCCAATTGCGCGTCCCCTTCGGCTATGTCGCGGGCGTGCAATGCGATCCGGTCGAGAAGAAACCGTTCTTCCATGTATATCCCGGGACCGATGCGCTGACCTTCGGCATGCTGGGGTGCGATTTCCATTGCTCGTATTGCCAGAACTGGGTCACCAGCCAGGCCCTGCGGGATGACGCCGCCCGCGCGCCGATCCGAACCGTCACGCCGCAGCAACTGGTGCACACGGGCCGGCAATCAGGCGCGCGCCTGGTGGTGTCCAGCTACAACGAGCCGCTCATCACCGCCGAATGGGCGGTGGCCGTCTTTCAGCAGGCGAAGGAAGCCGGGCTGGCCTGCGCCTTCGTCTCGAATGGCAACGCCACCCCTGAGGTGTTGGATTTCCTCCGCCCGTGGATCGTCGCCTACAAGATCGATTTGAAGGGCTTCGACGACAAGAACTACCGGACCCTCGGCGGCACCCTCGAGCACGTTACCAATGGCATCCGCATGGTCCACGAGCGCGGGCTGTGGCTGGAGGTGGTGACGCTGGTGGTGCCGGGCTTCAACGACAGCGAAGCCGAGCTGCGCCGGATTGCGCAATTCCTCGCCGGCATCAGCCGCGACATCCCGTGGCATGTGACGGCGTTTCACCAGGACTACAAGATGACCGATCCGCCGAACACGGCAGCGGCGCAGCTCATTCGTGCCGCCGAGATCGGCGCCGAGGAAGGCTTGCGCTTCATCTATGCCGGCAATCTGCCGGGCCGCGTCGGCCCGTGGGAGAACACGTATTGTCCCAACTGCCACAAGAAGCTCATTGACCGCTACGGTTACCTGGTGCGGGAATACCGGCTTACCCCCGAGGGCAAATGCCCGGGCTGCGGGACAGTCATTCCGGGCATCTGGCCAGCGACCGGCGCGGCGGAGGTGCAAATTGGCCAGAGCATGACCGACTATTACAGCCGTCTGCCGCGAGGTGTGCGAGTGAATTGAATGGCGAAGTCCGACACAATCGAACGCGGTAAAGTCCGGCCGGCAGCGGTCGCGGGCCGGTTCTATCCGCGCGATCCGACCGAGCTGCGCAACCTCATCAACATGCTTCTAGCTCAAGTGCCCCCGGCGACCGGACCGGCGCCCAAGGCCCTGATCGCGCCACATGCCGGCTACCTTTACTCCGGGCCCATCGCCGCCTCCGCTTTTGCCCAGCTCCTCTCAGCCCGGGACCAAATCAGGCGGGTCGTCTTGCTTGGGCCGTCGCATTACGTTGCGGTCAAAGGGCTGGCTACAAGTTCCGCCGAAGCCTTTGCCACACCGTTGGGGGTCGTGCCGGTGGATGTCGAAGCGGTCCGCCAGATCCTGACGCTGCCCCAAGTCCGGGAGTCGGACGAGGCCCACGAACAGGAGCACTCCCTCGAAGTGCAATTGCCGTTCCTCCAAACTGTCCTGGGCGACTTCGCCCTGGTGCCGCTGGCCGTTGGCGACGCCACCCCCGAAGAAGTCGGTCAGGTCCTGGATACTCTTTGGGGCGGCTCCGAAACCCGATTCGTTATCAGTTCCGACCTCAGCCACTACTGCGACTCCCAAACGGCCCAGCGTCTGGATAAGGCCACCGCCCAAGCGATCGAGGCTTTAGAGCCCGGGGGAGTTGGTGAGGAGCGCGCCTGCGGTCGGATCCCCATTCGCGGCCTCCTGCAAGTCGCGCGCCGGCATGGGCTGCACGCTCGCACCGTGGACTTGCGCAGCTCCGGCGATACCGCCGGCCCGCGCGACAAGGTTGTCGGCTACGGGGCGTTTGTGTTCGACGAGGAGTAGCTGGGGCACTGAGGAGTTCGCAGCAACTACTCCCAAAGCTGCCGAGCCTACTCCCTCTCCCCTTCCGAAGGGGAGAGGGCTGGGGTGAGGGGTTGCTCGGTGTCGTCTATCCTGCCGTCTTGGCAATAATCCCTTACTTCGGAGCGTTGGTGGACGCGGGGGCCGGAGTGCTGGGAGCCGGGACGTTCGTATTCTCCACTGTAGACGATGTCAGTCTCAGGGCGTTGGTGCCAGGCACCGCGGCCGGTTGGGTGGCCGGCGACTGCGGCGTCGAAGGCGGAGTGGTCGCTTGCGGCGACGTCGAGGGTATGCCGGCCGCCGGGGCGGGTTGCTGCAGTTTCTGCTCAAACACCGTCGCGGTCCGCCGATGATAATAGCTCTGCATCACCGATAGCACTATCGCCAGACCAAAGAAGGTCCCGGCGGCGTATTTGGTGATGTTCGTCAGGACGTTGCCGGACCCGGCGCCAAACAGGGCATCCGTCGCGCCGCCGCCGAAAGCCAGGCCCGCGCCCGCGTCCTTCTTGGGAAGCTGGATCAGCACCAGAAGAATCAGGGCCACGCAGTCCAGCACCAATACAACCGTTAAAAGGCCAATTAAAAAACCCATAGTCTCTTTCTAGATCGAATTCTTAATAATGTCTGCAAAACTGCGCGCCTCCAGCGAGGCTCCGCCCACCAGCGCACCATCCACGTCCGCCTGGCTCATCAGCTCGCGGGCATTGGACGGCTTTACACTGCCACCATATTGGATCCGGACGCGTCGGGCAACTGCTTCATCAAACATCTTGCTCAGCACCCCCCGGATGAACGCATGAGCCTCCTGCGCCTGGGCGGTCGTGGCGGTCTTGCCGGTGCCAATCGCCCAGACGGGTTCATACGCAACAACCGTCTCGGCCATCAGCTCCTTGCTCAGCCCGGCCAGGCTGCCGCGCACCTGGGTCTCCAGGACTTTCTCCATCTGGCCCGCTTCGCGCTCGGCCAGGGTTTCCCCGACGCAGACAATCGGCTTAAGCGAAGCCGCATGGACCGCCGCCGCCCTCAGGGCAATCAAGGCGTCCGATTCCTTCTGATACTGCCGCCGCTCCGAGTGGCCGAGGATGACGTAGCGCACGGAGAATTCCTTGAGCATCCCCGCCGCGATTTCGCCGGTGTAGGCCCCCGCGTTGTGCTCGCTCATGTTCTGAGCACCCAGCCGGATGTTGGAATCGAGGATCGCCTTCGACACCTCGCTCAGCGAGGTGAACGGCGGGCAGACGACAATGTCCACCTCCTTGACGCTGGCCAGATCGATCTTCAGGCTGCGCGCCAGGTCGAGCGACTCCGCCACCGTCTTGTTCATCTTCCAGTTGCCGGCAATAATCAGTTTCCGTTCTTTGTTCATAAATCAGTAACTTGGCGTCTTTGCGTCTTTGCGTTGAATTACTTATCCGATAAGGCTGCGACCCCGGGCAGGACCCGGCCTTCCAGGAATTCCAGGCTGGCGCCGCCACCGGTGCTCATGAAGGTGACTTTGTCGCCCAGCTTGGCTTTGTTGATCGCCTTCACGCTGTCGCCCCCGCCAATAATGCTCTTGGCACCGCCTGTCTGCGTCACCTCCGCCACGGCGCGAGCGACGGCGAAGGTGCCTTCGGCGAACCGCTTATCTTCGAACAAGCCCATAGGCCCGTTCCAGAGGATGGTCTTGGCCTTCGCGACCTCTTCGGAGTAGGCCTTCACCGTGGCCGGCCCGATGTCGAGTCCGGCGGCGTCATCCGGGCAGTTCATATCCGCGCTGACACGGACGTTCTGGTAGTCAATGACCGGCTTGCCCTTCTTGTCCAGTTTGTCGGTCTTCACTGGCACCGCCACCACATCATCCACCGGCAGCAGGAACTTAACCCCGCGCTGTTTCGCCTTGGCCAGGGCTGCCTGGGCGGTGTCCGTTTTATCAGGTTCGATGAGCGACTTGCCGGTCTTGTAGCCTTGCGCCAGCCGGAACGTGTAGGCCATTGCGCCGCCGATGAGCAGCGCATCCGCCTTTTCCAGCAGCCGGTCAATGACCTGGATCTTATCCGAGACCTTTGCCCCGCCAAGAATGACGACGAACGGGCGGGCCGGCTCGTCCAGCTCGTCGCCCAGAAACTTCAGTTCGCGCTCCATCAGCAGGCCGGCGGCGCACTGGCCGCCGCGTTTGGCCACCAGGCGCGCCACGCCTTCGGTCGAGGCATGAGCACGATGGGCCGCGCCAAACGCGTCGTTTACATAGACGTCAGCGACCTTGGCCAGATTTTCGGCGAAGGCCGGATCATTGGCCTCTTCCTCGTTGTAATAGCGTACATTCTCCAGCAGCAGCACATCGCCGGGCTTCATCACGGCAACCATCTGCTCGACCTTGGGGCCGATGCAATCGTCGGCGAACGCCACAGGGAAGCCGAGGAGTCGCTCCAACTCGGCTGCCACCGGGCGGAGGGACATGGTGGCTTCGCGCTTGCCTTTGGGCCGGCCCAGGTGGGCTGCCAGGATCAGCTTGGCACCCTGACCAATCAGCAGCCGCAGCGTCGGCAGCGTCTCCACGATGCGGGTGGCGTCGGTGATGACCATTTGGCCATCCTTTTCCTCCAGCGGTACATTGTAATCCACGCGCACAAACACTCGCTTGCCCTGCACGTTCAAATCTCTAACCGTCAGTTTTGCCATAACATCTCGTCTTCCGAATTAGGGGCACAGAGCATACCCAAGCGACGGTATGAGTCAAAGTCAATTTTCAACCGAGTGACCTGCCCGTTGGAACGCCCGACCCGTAGTGTGGCTTAGCCGCAACTGGTCAATGATTGCAGGATATTGCCGAAGGACAACCTGAGTGTGCCCGGGTTTACGCGGTTTTGGCGGTGGCTACGGTAACGCGCAGGCCCAGAGCTGCCAGGATGGCTTGGAGCGTTTCGAGGGTGGGGTTACCTCTCTTGGAAAAGACCTTATACAAGCTCGGGCGTTTCAGTCCTACTCGCTTGGCCATCGCACTCATGCCTCCGGTGGCTTCCACCACATCTTTCAGCGCCACCAAGAAGGTCGCCTTGTCCTTTTCTGCCAGGACCTGAGCCAGATACTCGGCGGCATAATCCGCATCCTTGAGCCGTTCCAGCAAATCCTCTCTGTAATTCTTAAGACGCATGTTTGTTAAATTCCAGCCATTGCTGCCACAATTGTTTCGCCCGGTTGATGTCGCGTGGTTGAGTGGCCTTGTCCCCGCCACCCAGCAGGATGACCAATTGTTTGCGATGTTCGCCGTAATAAACCCGCAGCCCCGGTCCCAGACTAATTCGCAACTCGAAGACTCCGGCGCCGACGCCTTTGTGCTCTCCGAAGTTTCCGGCACGCACTCGGGCTAAACGGGCATCGACTGCGGCCTGCATTCTCAGGTCGCCCAGGGACTCGAACCAGTCATCAAACGGCACCCGGCCGCTCTCCAGTTCCAGCTTCTGGATTTCGCGCTCGGTCACCAGTCCAGTGTAAACTATGGGTTACAGTTGTCAACCCGCCGTTTTCTATGGGTTGAGGAGGATACGGCTGTCGTCCCAAGGTAGCTCGTGCTTCGCAACCCCGGGCTGAGTGATGGAATCCTGTTGGGATTCAAAGAGGCTGGCAGTGGGTTGGAAAGCGTGGTAGATGGCTGGAGGTCTGCCGATGCTGGTGCATTGCAACTATTTCCCTTTACGGGCGACTCCGGCCTTGAGAGCGGCACGCTGGACGGCGGCGGCGACGCGCTGGACCACTTGGCGGTTGAAGACGCTCGGCACGATGTATTCGGCGCTCACTTCACGCGGCCCAATGCAGTTGGCGATGGCGCGCGCTGCAGCCTGCTTCATGCTTTCAGTAATCTGCGTGGACCGCACGTCCAGGGCCCCACGGAAGATGCCCGGAAAGGCGAGCACGTTGTTGATCTGGTTGGGGTAATCGCTGCGGCCCGTGGCCACGATGAACGCGTACCGGGCTGCCTCTTCGGGCATGATTTCCGGGGTGGGATTGGCCAGGGCAAAGACGATGGCCTTGGGGGCCATGCGCCGGAGGTGTTTGCCCTGCAAGGTTCCCGGACCGGAAACGCCGATGAAGACGTTCGCCTCGCGGAGCGCGTCCTGTATCTGGCCCCGCACATTGCGCGGGTTGGTGTGCCGGACCAGCCAGGCTTTGCTCTCATTGAGGCTCGGCAGCCGGCCTTCGTGCAGCACCCCTTCACGGTCGCAGGCCACAATGTCGCGCGCGCCGCCGCGCAGCAGGATGCGGGCAACGGCCACACCCGCGGCGCCCGCGCCCGAGATCACAATCCGCAGCCGCTCCAGCTTCTGCCGCGTCAGTCGCAGGGCGTTGAGCAGGGCCGCCAGCACTACGACGGCAGTGCCGTGCTGGTCGTCGTGGAACACCGGGATGTCCAGTTGCGCCTGGAGGTCGCGCTCGATGTCGAAGCAGCGCGGCGCCGAGATGTCTTCCAGGTTGATGCCGCCGAAGCCCACGGAAATGTGTTTCACCGTCGCAATGATCTCCTGCGGGTCCTTGGTCCTCAGGCAGATCGGGTAGGCGTCAATGTCGGCGAACTCCTTGAAGAGCATCGCCTTGCCTTCCATGACCGGCATGGCGGCTTCGGGGCCGATGTCGCCCAGGCCCAGCACGGCGGTGCCATCGCTGACGACGGCGACGGAGTTGCCTTTGATGGTAAGCTGCCAGGCCTTGCGCGGGTGGGCGGCAATGGCTTCGCACACGCGGGCCACTCCCGGGGTGTAGGCCATCGAGAGCGCGTCGCGCGTGATCAGCGGCACTTTGTTCTGGATGGCAATCTTGCCCCCCAAGTGCAGCAGGAATACGCGGTCGGAGACGTTGATCAACTTGACCCCGCTCAGACCGCGAACCCGGGTGATAATCTGCTCCTGGTGATCCGCATCACGGGGCCGCACCGTGATGTCGCGGGTCATGCCTTTGGAGTCGGAGGCTACAATGTCCACGGCACCGATGTCGCCACCGTCTTTCCCGATGGCGCTGACGATGCGCGCCAGCGTGCCGACCCGGTTCGGATAGGCCAGCCGCATGGTGAAGCTGTAACTGATCGAGGGAGCAGCCGAGTTGGCACTCATCGAGCGGTCCTTTGCCGTTTAGGCCGGACTTCCCGCTTCAAAGTTGCGGTCATGCCGCAAGTATCATACGGATTCATATTCAGTTATAATTAGGGTCAGAAACGCGGACAGTCTAGTCCCCCCGGCCCAGGTTGTCTAATCCGCTCGTTACGGATAAACCCCAAAGTGCGCATCTTAGATTTTTAGGAGCGCGGACATTCTTGTCCGCCGGTGGGCTTGCGGGTCTGCCATCACGCA
>CAIWJG010000105.1 GCA_903912925.1 uncultured Verrucomicrobia subdivision 3 bacterium
CACTGACTTTGCGCGAACATTGTTGGACAACAACACACAAGTTAGCGCTTATGGGGCAACGCCCTGGGGTCATCGCCCGTTTGGCCGTTGCAGGCCAACGGCCTGCCTCATGCCAGGCGAGGATGAGCCGCGCCTTCAGCGCTCCAGATGGTTTTGGGGGCATGAACCCAGGGCGTTTCCCTGGGCTGGTATGAGCGACGCCCTTGGCGTCTCAATATGGCGCCCTCTGCGTCTCAATTGGTGGAAGTTGTTCGAGGCTATGCGGGATCTTGGGGATAGCTATTACCGGAAACGACCGAACCATTGCCACTGGAACAGGTCGCTCAATTCCTAGCGGCATTGGACATAGAAGCACGGACCAAGCGCATTTTCGGTGAACGGGTGTTCCCCAACCTGGTGCTGTTAGAGCGCCAGGAAGAGACCATCTAACCCGGGGTGAGCTACTACGCCGACAGCAGCTTCCTGGTTTCCTGCTATCTTAACGAAGTGCATGGCGAGCGGCTGGCCGCAGAAGCTCGCCGGCCGGCATGATCCACCTGGACACCAACTCGGGAGGAAGCAAGTTCTCGCGGTTCTTGCTGTTTGCCCTTGCAAGATTCGAGCGTTAGACGATAATGTCTAACGCTGTTATGAAGACCGTTTCTGTCCGCGAATTCTACCACAATGCCGGCTTGGTTGATGGCTTGCCGCAAGGCCAGCAACTGGTCGTCACCGCCAACGGAAAGCCCAAGTTTGTCGTGAGCAAGAGCCGGAGACCGAAGATGACGCGCAAGCTGGCGGAAGCGCGCGCGGTCGGCAGCATCGGCGCTGCGAAGTTCGACGGCGCCGCCTTTCTGGGGTCGCTCAAGAAATGAGGTTGTATGCGGATACTTCGTGGTGGCTGGGTTACAAGTGCCGGCGCGACACCCAGCACCCGGCCGCTCTGAGCCTGTTCGATCACGAGCCGGATGCGGAGGTGCTGTGGACGCCCTGGCAACGGGTCGAAGTGCTCAACGGGTTCTGCCAGGCGGAACGCGCCGGCCTGCTGGCGAAAAGCGAATCGCGCCAAATCATCCGGCTGCTCGAACAGGAAGTCAGGCTGGGCTATTGGCCCCACGTCGAGTTCGACTGGACTGCCGCCGTGCGCACCGCAGGCGAGCTCAGGGCGGAACATTCCCTGAAGATGGTAGTCCGCGCGATGGATCTGTTCCACGTCGCAATCGCTATCGAAGTGGCGGCCGATGCGTTGCTTTCATTCGATGACGACCAAATCGCTCTCGCCGAAGCTGCGGGCCTTCCGGTGCTGAAGGTGCATCGGAAGCAACAATAAGCGCAGAGGCCGGAGCCGGCTATCCCGCCGACCTTTTCAATAAAGCCCGTCAGTGGTCTTCCCAGTGGAGTTGCCTCGGATACCTACGAGGTGGCGCCAATCAATTGCCGTGCTTGCCGCTGGAGGATGGCGATGAACTTGTTCGCCCGCACCTAGCCAGCGTACTCTGCCCGCTCCGCCTGGGTGAGTTGCCCCTCGGTTGATTTGCCCGCCAGTTCTTCGATCCGCGCCTGAAGCTCCGGCGCGGCACGGAAACGGAGAACCGCCTCGGCCTTCTCCGGCAGAACGATCCGCAGCACAGGGCGAACCCCCCGCTCAAACGCGTCTATTTCCGCTGTTGCTTGCACGCCCTGACCTAGCATACAGGTCCGCACTTTGGCAAAGCGAGAATGCCTGAGTCTCACCTTGAACCGGATGCGGACCGAGGTGTATGGTCAGTTGAACGAAGTCGCGAATGACACATATGCCCCAAACCATTCAACTTGAAGTCGAGGTGCCCGGTGATTTGGCGCGCTTCCGCCTGCCCGAAGGCGTGCAGCACCGGCTTCAGGAACTGCTCGACAAGCAGGATGCCGGCCCTGCGCTTAGCCCCGACGAAAAGTTTGAGGCTGAGGGCCTGGTGGATCTGGCGGACTTGTTGTCGTTACTACGGCTGCGGTCGCAGAGGTTGAACGGCGGGCACGTCTGAGCCCATGACCATCCCGGCCGTTGCGCGCCGCCAGGTTATCCGGCGGGCGGAAGATCGCTGCGAGTATTGCGGGCTATCGCAAGCGGGGCAGGAAGCACTATTCCACGTGGACCATGTTGTTCCGGTCACTGCCGGGGGCACGGCAGCGCTGGAGAACCTCGCGCTGGCCTGCGTCTCTTGTTCGCTGCGCAAAGGGGCGCGCCAGCAGGCACCGGACCCGAAAACCGGAGAAGCGTTGTCGCTGTTCCACCCGCGCCGTGAAGTATGGGGGCGTCATTTCCGCTGGAATGGCGTTCTTCTGCTTGGCCTCACCCCGACGGGTCGTGCCGCGGTGGCCGCTTTGAGTATGAACCGCCCGCTCGCTCTCGCGATTCGCCAGGAAGAAGTCATTCGCCACCGCCATCCCCCGGCGCCGCCTACCTGAGTTGGATTCCCCCAAAAGGTATGGACCGCCCGGCCTCCCACCCTCAACTCTCAACCCGCAACCTCCGGCCGGCTGCCATGATCTGGCGGTGGGCACGGCAGGAGTGTTAATAGTGATAACCGACACGTGCCCAAGCCGCTAGTCCACGGGCGCACGACAGATTGCTTCGGGGTGGGCGGCCGATACTCATTAA
>CAIWJG010000106.1 GCA_903912925.1 uncultured Verrucomicrobia subdivision 3 bacterium
ACTAAGTGAGATTACTTTAGCCCTCAAACCGAAATGCCGCATGCCTCGGAAATCGCCTCCATCAGACCCCAGCTTTGCGGGAAGCGAACCCCCACATGATCAACCACCGTTACAGCCACAGAAAACTCTGCGATGCGCACGTCCCCGGGGACCCACAGCCTGAAGGCTGGACACCAAACGGACGAACCGACACGCTAAAGCGTGGACACCGAACTTTATGAGCCGTCCCACATATCCGAAAGTGCGGACGGCGATTGAGCGGTTGCAGCAATACCGCACGGCGCTCATCTCTCCGCCGCCGTCACCGGCCAAATTGATGCGCGTTCGGTGTCCACGCTTTAGCGTGTGCCCGTTGGGTGTTCACGCTTCAGCGTGTTCCGAAAATGCATCACCTGGACACCCTAAAAGGTGGACGCCGAACTGACAAACCCACACGCTAAAGCGTGAACACCGAACTGTATGAGCTGCCCCACATACCTCTGGCGCAAGCTGACGCCGAAGCAGCGCGACGAACTCATGGCCTGGCGAAAGCAACAAGGGTTGCCGTGGCATCGTCCACCCCATCGCACCAGCGAGAAGACCCGGTATCACGTCACGGCCGCGTGTTTCGAGCACGCGCCGTTCATCGGCCACAGCCGCGATCGGATGGAGATATTTTGTGGCACGTTGCTCGGAGTTTTCCGCAGCCGCAACGCGCTCATTCACGCCTGGTGCGTGATGCCCAACCATTATCACGCGCTGATCGAGACGACGGAAATCCTCGCGGTGCTGGCCGACCTGGGCCGGATGCACGGGCGGCTTTCCTTCGAGTGGAACGGCGAGGAGAACACGCGCGGGCGGCAGGTCTGGTGCGGCGCGGCGGAGCATTACATGCGGAATGACGCGCATTTTTGGGCGACGATGAATTACATCCACCACAACCCGGTGCATCATGGTTACGTGGCGCACTGGCAGGATTGGCCGTTTTCCAGTGCGTCGGAGTATCTGGCGGCGATAGGGCGGGAGGAGGCAGCGCGGCTTTGGAAGGAGTATCCGGTGCTCGATTACGGGAAGGGCTGGGATGAGGCGAAGTTTTGAGCCGGACACGCTAAAGCGTGGACACCAAACCGTTTGGTGTCCCGGCTTCAGCCGGTTTGGGCGCTCGGACACCCTGAAGGGTGGACACCGAACACGGCTGTGCGCGGGGCGGTGTAAAATCCACTCCACTTGCGCGGAAGTGGAGTGAGTTTTACGCAATGGCCGGAGGTTTACCGAGTTGACCCCATCGTGTGAGGGTGTTACAAAACCTCGGCACTTATTGACAAGTGCCGAGCTTTTGTAACATGGCGCGGATTTCCAAAATCGAGCAGGTGCTCAAGCTGGTGCGGCAGGCGGGCGTGGTGCGGCCCAAAGACCTGACGCGGCACGGCATTGCCCCCACCTACCTGCAACGGCTCCGCGAACGGGGTCTGCTGACGCAGCCGGGGCGCGGGCTTTACACCGTGGCTGAACATGAGCCGAGCGCCCATCACACGCTGGCCAGCGTGTGCAAGTGCGTGCCGCAAGGCGTCGTCTGCCTGCTCACCGCGCTGCGCTTCCACGACCTGGGCACACAGAACCCCTCCGAAGTGTGGCTGGCCATTGACCGCAAGGCGGCACGATCCACGGCGGGCGGACTACCGGTGCGGTTCGTCCGATTTTCAGGCAGGGCGCTCAAGGAAGGCGTGGAGGAGCGGATCATCGAGGGCGTGACGGTGCGGATCACGAGTCCGGCCAAGACCGTGGTGGATTGTTTCAAGTATCGCAACAAGGTGGGACTGGATGTGGGGCTGGAGGCGCTGCGGGACGGCTGGCGCTCGCGCCAACTGAAAATGGGCGATCTGACGCGCTTCGCCAAAATCTGCCGCGTGGCCAACGTAATGCGGCCTTACGTGGAGTCGCTGACATGAAGCCCGCCGTGCCGCGTAATCTCGTCGCCTCGGTTGCGAACCGATTGCTCGAACGCGCCCGGCGAGCGGGGGAAGACTACCAATATCTTCTGTTGCGCTACGCCGTCGAACGGCTGATGTATCGCTTGAGCCAGTCGGTTTACGCGGAGGCGTTCGTCGTCAAAGGCGCAATGATGTTTCTGGTGTGGGCCGGTTCGCCCTATCGCCCGACGAAGGATTTGGATTTGCTGGCGGTGGAGTCGGCTTCCGTCGAGCGGCTAGCGGAGATGTTTCGGGAGCTGTGCGCGGTGAAGGTGGTGGATGACGCGCTGGTGTTACTGCCGGAGTCCGTGACCGCCGAGGCCATCCGCGAGGACGCCGCCTATCAGGGCGTGCGGGTAAAGCTCACCGCCCGGTTGGGCAAGATCAGGCTGCCGTTGCAGGTGGACATCGGGTTTGGAGACGCGATCACCCCGAAGCCTCAGCCAGCGGAGTTCCCGACGCTGTTGGACTTTCCCGCGCCCCGTCTGCGGATGTATGCGCGGGAAACGTCCATCGCGGAGAAGTTCGAGGCGATGGTGACGCTCGACATGGACAACAGCCGGATGAAAGACTTCTACGACAT
>CAIWJG010000107.1 GCA_903912925.1 uncultured Verrucomicrobia subdivision 3 bacterium
CCCAATGGCACTGGGGACCAATCAAGAAAACCAATTTCCTCGAAGTACGTCCAAATCTTTTTCGTCCCATCCCGGATGATGAAGCCGTCCGCATTCGTCTGGTGGGTGGCGACCCAGTTCAGAAATTGCTCGACCTTCGCAAAGGTATCGCGGACGCCCGCGGCCTCGATTCCAAAGGCCAGCCGCGCCAGTTTTTGAGGACGTAGAACGACAATTATACTTCCCCACTGACGACAATTAGAACTCCCCACTGGCGGGGGTGGCGTTGGTGGAATGCTCAGGTAGCCCGGCGGCCGCCGTGGCAGACTGCTGGCGCATGATTAACCAGCAACAACTGACTCGGCTTGTCACCGAGTTTCAAGGGGAAGGAAACCTGAGCATGAGTGCGATGAAAGCCGGGATGGATCGGAAGACGGCGCGGAAGTATGTACGAGCGGGAGTGGTGCGGTTGCCGGAGCGCGAGCCGCGCCTGTGGCGCACGCGGGCGGATCCGCTGGGCGCGGTGTGGGCTCACGCCGAAGAGTATTTACAGGCGGCACCGGAACTGGAGGCCACGGCATTGTTTGAGCGCCTCCTCCTGACGGAGGGCGCCGCGCTACAAGAGGGGCAATTGCGGACGTTTCAGCGGCGGGTGCGGCAATGGCGGCTGGAACACGGGGCGGAGCCGGAGGTGATCTTCGCGCAGGAGCATCGACCCGGCGAAGTCATGCAGGTGGACTGGACGCATGCCAAAGAGTTGGCGGTGAGCATTGCCGGCCAACCGTTGGATCATCTGCTCTGTCAAGCGGTGCTGCCGTATTCCAACTGGCAGTGGGCGACGCGGTGTCAGTCCGAGTCGCTGCTGTCAGTCCGGCACGGATTGCAGGCGGCGCTCCAGCGTCTGGGAAAGGTACCGGAGCGGTTACAAATCGACAACAGCAGTGCGGCGACCCACCAGATTAGTGGCGGAGGCAAACGCGAGTTCAATGCGGAATTCCTGTCACTGGTCGAGCACTATGGGCTACAGCCACGGACGATTGGCATTCAGTGTCCGAACCAGAACGGGGATGTGGAATCCCACAACGGACATTTGAAGCGGCGGCTCTTGCAGCATCTGCTGCTGCGTGGGTATCGGGACTTTGCGAGCGTGGCGGACTACGACCACTTCCTTGAGGGTGTGCTCGTGCAGGCCAACGGGCGGCGCCAAGCGAAAGTGGCGGAGGAGTTAGCCGTCATGCGCGAGCTGCCGCCGACGCAATTGAGTGACTACGATGAGGTGGACTGTCGGGTGAGCAGCCACAGCACGATTCGGGTCAAGAATGTGACTTATTCGGTGCCGGCACGGTTCATTGGGCGGCGACTCCGGGCGCGGGTAACGGAACAACAGGTGGTCGTCTATCACGAGAGGGAGCCGGTGGCCGAACTGCTGCGTTCCAAGGGGCGGCGGGCCGTGATTGATTATCGGCATGTGATTCAGGCGTTGTTGCGCAAGCCGGGGGCGTTTGCACGGTATCGGCATCGGGAAGAGCTGTTTCCCAACGCGACGTATCGGGCGGCGTATGACAAGCTGGTGCGCGACCACGGGCAACGCCCCGGTGAGTTGGAGTATCTGCGTCTGCTCAAACTAACCGCCGAGCTTGGAGTGAGCGCGGTGGATGGGCTCCTCAGTGAACTGGTGGGATCAGCGGTCGCTCCCTGGCGCACGGAGAGCCTGCGGCGGTTTCTCTGTCCGACGTTGGCGGTGCCACTGGTGGAGCCGACCGTGGACCTGGCACTGTATGACGCCCTGCTGGGCACGGAGGTGGCGCATGTCGCATGATCCACTGGCGGGCCTGCTGCGGAGTTTCAATCTGACGACCATGGCGGGGATGTATGCCGCGACGTTACAAACGGCAGAGGCGGATCACTGGGGCTATCGGAAGTTTCTGCAGCACCTCTGCGAGAGCGAAGCCGAGGAACGCCGCCAGCGGCGCGTCGCCCGGCTCCTGAAACAATCGGGACTGCCCAACGGCAAGAACCTGGGCAATCTCGACGAGTCGTTGCTGTCGGCCAAAGTCCGACGACAATTACCCACCCTGCTGGACGGGGGCTTTGTCGAACGGGGCGAGAACCTGCTGGCCTTCGGCTTACCCGGTCGCGGCAAGACGCACTTGGTGGCCGCGCTGGGACGGGAATTAATTCTGCGCCACGGGGTACCGGTGCTGTTCACGCCGACGTTCAAGCTGGTGCAACAACTGCTGACCGCGAAGAAGGCTCTGAAACTGGAAGCCGCACTCAAGAAGTTGGACCGGTATGCCGTCGTTGTGCTCGACGACATTGGCTATGTCCAACAAGACCGGGAGGAGATGGAGGTGCTCTTCACGTTCTTGGCGGAGCGTTACGAGCGGCGCAGCGTGATGATCACGAGCAACTTGGTGTTCTCGAAATGGGACCAAATCTTCAAAGATCCGCTGACAACGATGGCGGCGATTGACCG
>CAIWJG010000108.1 GCA_903912925.1 uncultured Verrucomicrobia subdivision 3 bacterium
AGCAGTTCTCACTATGGGACGAATGGCGGATGATCATACGCGGCCTGGAACACCCTAAAGGGTGGACACCGAACCTCCCAGACCAGCCAAAATGAGAACTGCTGCCCGCAAGCCCACCGGCGGACAAGAATGTCCGCGCTCCGAAACATCTAAGATGCGTAGCCCCGGATTCTTGCGGAAGGTGGGTATGCCGGATTCCGCCGAGACCCCGGCCCCCGTGATGAACAGCACCCGACGGCTAATCCGGAGCAGTTCTGCGATGCGATGCAAATCGTCAATCATACTTCCACCGCCACCCAACTGCCCAATCCGGCCCCGTCCGACTAGCCGCCGGTTTGCCCTTTTCCCCGGATGCAATAGAGCCGCGCGGCGGTGCGGATGAGCAGCCGGTCGCCGACAAGCGCGGGCGTGGCCATGCACATGTCACCGTCCGCCAGCTTGTTGGTGTGCAGCAACTCGAACTTGTCGCCAGCGCGGAGCACGTAGCAGACACCGTCCTCGTTCAGGCAGAAAATCCGCCCGCCCGACGCCCACGGCGACGTGGTGAAGGCCAAGCCTTCCGGCAACCGTTGGCGGTCGTAGAGCAGCTTGCCCGTCTTCGCGTCATAGCAACTCACCAGACCGCGATCGTAGAGCACATAGCAATACCCCTCGTAAAAGAGCGGTGATGGATTGTATGGGCCGCCGACGGGGTTGGACCAGGCGATGAATTGGTTGTTGCTTTCGCCCGACTTGAGCGTGAGGTCGCCGCTGGCGCCGGGACGGATTGCATAGAGCGGACGGAGCTTGTCTCCCACGTAGCCGGAGCTGACGAAGAGCAGGCCATCCCCTGCGAATGGCGTCGGGATGGCTATGCTGGACATGCCACGAAATGACCAAAGCACTTTGCCTTCGAGGTCGTAACTGCGGACGGCACGGCTGCCGGGCGTGATGAGTTCGGTGCGCTGGCCGTTGTTCCAAATGAACGGGGTGGCCCAGTTGGACTTCTCCTCGCGATCCGCGCGCCAAAGTTCCTTGCCGGTCTTCGCCTCGAGGGCGAACAGTTCCGCCTGCTCGTCGTTGTCATTCACCACGAACAGTCGTCCGTCATGCAAAACGGGCGACGCCGCGGTGCCCCAGCCGAAGCGCGTCTTGTGCGGCTCAAGCTGCTTGGACCAAACCTCCGCGCCATCGAGCGTGAAGGCGAACAAACCCAGGTTGCCGAATAAAGCATAGACGCGCTCGCCGTCCGTCACGGGTGTTTCCGCGCCATAGCTGCTCTTGACATGGATGGGCGTTTGGGGCGCACCGCGATGCACCGTTTTCTCCCATTGCACTTTGCCCGTCGCCAGGTCCAGGCAGAGCACCTTCCACTGATACTCCGACTTGGGCAGCCCCAGACGATTGCCACCAAAATACAGCCCCTTCTTCGGCAGTTCGGATACCTCCGGGCTCACCACCGCTGTCAGGAACACGCGGTCGCCCCAGACAATCGGTGAGGACCAGCTCCGTCCTGGCAGATCGGTCTTCCACGCCACGTTTTCCGTGGCCGACCACTTGTCCGGCAGGTGGGTGTTTGTGCTGACCCCGGCGGCATTCGGCCCGCGGAACTGGGGCCAGATTTCGCTGGCAAAGGCTTGGACGCAGAGAGCGCCCAGCGTGGCAAACAGGATGGCTTTCATCGGTTGAGAGTGTGTCAGGAGTGGAGCGCAGGTTCAACGAAAAGCTGTTTCCTGATGCCCGGCATTGTCTATGGCCGATAGAAGCTGAAATTGGGAAAGCAGAAAGCAGAAATCCAAAGAAAGGCTAAAGGCTAAAGGCTAAAGGCTGAATTGCGGATCGAGCATGGGTTTGTCTTCAGCCTTTAGCCTTTAGCCTTTAGCCTTTCTTTGGATTTCTGCTTTCACAATTTCAGCTTTTCCCCAGACTTGGCTGATGCAGAACCTCGCAAGCGCAGGCGACCACGAAACCCAGGGCACACCTGGCACGAATCCGTTGTTCAAATTGCCGGCGCAACGCCACGCGTGGAACCTCGGGAAGATCAATTCGGTCATCGTCTCGGCTATCACTTGTTTGGTTTTTATCGCCCTTTGCCCGACCGGCATGGTTCGGGCGGGGGAAGCCCTTGGCGCTCGCCCTGCCAAACTGGCCCTCCCGCTGAATCGCGGCATCTGCATTGACCGACAAGTCCACTCCATTCCGCCCACACCGGACCGTGTCACTCGGGCTGACGATGTCCGGGTGGTCCGGGAGTTGGGGTTCGAGTTCGTGAAGCTGATCTTCAATCCCGTCGTCTTCAAGAGCGGGGACGGCCTGGATACGTCGCACATGGCATACTTCGATCAGATCGTAAACTACGGTGTGGCGGAGAAGCTGCCCGTGGTGGTTTGCATCCACCCGGAGTGGAAATACAAGGAGCAGGTCCTCGGTAACCCGGCTGAGTTCGCGAGCTTCCTCAGCTTCATGAAGGCGTTGAGCGGCCACATCGCTGCCAGGTGGACATGCAGTCAAGTGGCCCTGCAACTAATGACCGAGCCGCCGCCCGCCAGCACGAACAGCAGTGATTGGAACTATTGGGGCACACTCCAGCAGCGGCTTTGGCAGACGGCCCGCGCCGAACTGCCGGCGCACACCCTGATTTTGAGCGGAGATATGGGTGGGTCAATAGAGGGACTGGAACATGCCACGCCAGTGGACGACGACAACGTCCTGTACGGCTTCACCTTCTACGAGCCGAACCTCTTCGCCTGGCAAGGAGACGGGGGCAGCGCGTTGATGCACTGCCTCAAAGGCATTCCCTTCCCGTCTGGTCCGGAGGCACTGACGAAGCTCCCCGGGATCCTGGCCAGCGTGCCTCAAGAGCTGCAAGGCGAGGTGAAGCGGCGCGTCGAAGAATACGCGGCCCAGCGATGGGATCCCGACAAGGTGTCTGCCCGCATCGCCAAGCTCGACACCTGGCGCCGCGCGCACGGCGGCAAGCTGAAGCTGTGGTGCGCTGAGTTCGGCTGCCACCAGGGCGCACCGGAAGCCGACCGTCGTCAGTACCTCGAACTCATGCGGACCTTGTTCGACCGCTACAAGATCGGCTGGTCCTATTGGTCGTTTAACGAGGACTATGCCGTGATGACTTCGAGCCGAACGCCGAGCGGCCCGGCCAACGAGCAAACGCCCGACAAAGCCATCCTGCACGCCCTGATGCCGGACAAGTATCCAAAAGCGGGGGATTAGAGGGGCCTGGAGAGCCAAGATCTGGCAAGCCCTTTCACCCCTCGTTAGCCTGCCGCAAATATGGGCTGCGCCGGGGCACCCATTTGAAAACTTGCGCCCTCGGGCATGGCGACTACCTTGATTGCGGTTGGGCGGCATCGGCTCGTTTCGACCGGTATGAAACGCCTTCACCTAATCGAAATCGAAGACCAAGACTGGTGCCCGCGCCCGGTTCGTGACGCCGCCACCGATTATCTTCAGTGCTTCATTGTCGCGACGAGAGCCTACGCGGCCATGATTCCGGTTTTGGCCACCGTGCTCCAGCGCACCGGCTCGCGGCACGTGCTCGACCTGTGTTCAGGCGCCGCCGGTCCGTGGCTCTGGCTGCAACCGGCTTTGGCTAAGAAGGGAGTAAGCGTGTCGGTTTGCCTGACGGACAAGTACCCAAACTTGCCGGGATTCGAGCGGGCGAGCCGTTTGACGAATCAGATCATCAGCTTCCATCCGCAGCCCGTGGACCCGACGCAAGTTCCCGGCAACTTGCTCGGATTCCGGACGATGTTCTCGGCCTTCCACCATTTCCAGCCTGAGCAGGCGTGCGCCGTGCTCGCCGATGCGGTTCGCAACCGCCAAGGCATCGCAATATTTGAGGCGACGCAACGCCACCCCTTAGCGCTGCTGTTCACGCTGCTGGCACCGCTAGGAGTTCTGGTCGCGACTCCGTTCATTCGTCCATTTCGCTGGTCCCGGTTGCTCTGGACCTACCTGCTTCCGCTGGTGCCGCTGGTCACGTTGTTCGATGGGCTTGTCTCGTGTTTGCGGACGTACAGCGTGCAGGATTTGCGCAAGCTAGCGGCAAAGCTGGGCACGAAGGATTACCACTGGGAAGTGGGCATCGCGAAGAGCAAGATGACCCCCATGCCCATTACGTACTTGCTTGGGGTGCCGATTGAGAAAGCCGGTTAATCGGCTCGCTTCACCCTGCCAGTTCGAATATAATAATGTCTTCACCATGTATCACGTCTTCACCAGGGTTCTGGGCAAGTCCGCGGAAAAAGCACTCTGGCGGGTCGAGCATAGGCACCGACCTACAAACGGAAAAGCCGATTGGCCCCAACCATAGAAATTCGTCCCATTCATGACACTTAATACCCAGCCCTGCGCTGCAGCACGCGAAACCGTCGCTTCCCGTAGCGCTTGCTGTAATCTGCGGTTCGCGCTACGGCTCTCAGCCGTGCTCTGGATGGGTCTGCTTGGCCTTTTCACCGGCTGCCGCTCCCCTGCCCCGAGCACACCGGAAGGAGTCTTGAAATCCGAGCAGAAGATAACGCTGACCGGCAAAGAAGTGGCCGTGGATTTCTATCTTCCGCGACACGTGAAGCAAGCGCCGGTGGTCGTGGTCGCGCACGGCTTCACCCATAGCCGATTGAACATGACCGGATGGGGAGGCTTGTTGGCCTCCAACGGATTCATCACCGCCATTCCGAATCTCCCCGATTGGTCAGACCACGACCGGAACAGCCGGGCCATCAGAGAATTGCTAGACCTTATCAACACCCGAAAACTGGTTACCCAACCGGAGCCGAACGGGGCTGGGGCACTCATGGGATTCTCGATGGGGGGCCTCAGCACGCTGCTTGCGGCAGTGACCAACAGTCAGGTTCGCTGCTGGGTGGGGCTGGACCCGGTGGATGCAGGTCATAAAGGAGCGGCAGCGACGAAGGAATTGGGAATGCCTTGTGCCGTACTGCTGGCGGAGCCTTGTCACTGCAACGCTAATGGCAACGCAAAGCAGATTGTAGCTGGGCTAGCTGGTCCCTTGTTTGTCTTGCGGGTGCGAAACGCAACGCATACTGACCCGGAACAGCCCACCGATTGGCTGGCGGAACTGGCTTGCGGCACGAGCGACCCCGGAAGGCACGCCATCTTCGAGCGTTATGCCCTTGCTGTTCTTAAAGCCGTTTTCTTTAGCGACGCGCCCTCCCTGGCCACCCTGGAAGCGGCAGCCAACGATGCTGGGATCAAGGATTTGTCAACTCGCTCGCTAACGGATTTCAAATACTGAGGGCCGCGTCTTCCTGAAAGCAACTCGCCAGCACCCGCCTCCCGTGAAACGTGAAACGTGAAACGTGATGCGTGATGCGTGAAACGTGGTGCGTGGTGCGATTTCGGATTCCTTTCACGTTTCACGCATCACGTTTCACGTTTCACGTTTCACGTTTCCCGCCTCACCTCAGCGATTCGCTTTCTCGCGCTCCAGGTTTTCCTGAGCCTTCGCGGCTTGCTTCACCAGCGGGGCGGGCAACTGCGGCCAGACGTTCGTCAACCGCTGGAACAGGTGGACTTCCTGCGACCAGGCCTGCAAGGAATCGGCCAGGGCAACGCCTTTCAACCCGGCTTCCTTCGTCGCCCACGGAGCAAGGCGCTCGTCGTCGCGCAGGATGGTGCCATAGACCACATCCACGCAATTGCTGAGCGCCTGTTCGAGCAGCACGGTTCGCTCCTTGCCGGTCTTCTGTTCCGCCCATTTCGTGAGTGTAACGGCGAGCCCTACTTTGGCCTGGCTGCGGAGGGCCACGTCCGCTTGCGGCGAATCAACGACCCGCTGGTACGCATTGAGCGCGTTGGTCAAAGAGTCGTATTGCTGCCGAGCCAGCGCCCACTGTAAATAGCAGTCGGCCCTTCTGGCCCAGGCCCGGACGGCCAGGCGATTGGTGGGGTATTCGTCGCAGATTCGGCCAAAGGCACGGGTGGCCTCTTCGCAATTCGCAAGCTTGTTGGTTTCGGCCGGGTCCACCACGCTCATCAAGGAGTCTCCGTACAAGAACAATGCCTCCAGGCGCATAGCAATATACGCGCTTGGAAGCATGGTGCTTGGGCAGTTCGTATTGTTATACAATTGGGTGAAATAAGGCATCGCCTCCGCCCAACGCTGGCGGCCAACCGCGGCAAGCCCGGCCATCAGTTGCGCCTCGCAGGTCAACTCGGAGGGGGCCCAGTTCGTACTCTGGAACAGCAATTTATAATTCCGTTCCGCCTCCACGTAATCCCGCAGGTTGTAGTAATAAACCGCCATCCACAGTTGGGCGAGCGGGGCGAACTCGTTGGTCGGAAACCGGGCGACGAAGCTGCTGAAGAGCGCCAGCGCATTCGTCGCGCGCCCAGCCTGGAGCGAGGTGTCTCTGGCGCGATAATACTCCACGCGCGCCTGGGCCTCGTGGTTGGTGAGACCCGGCAGACAGCTATCATACTGCGCAATGGCCTCCGCCCAGTTGTTCTCCTGCTCCCAGGTTGCGGCGACGACCAACTGTCGCTCTGACCTCAGCGGGGCGTCAGGCACGGCTTTGTCGAAATCCAATAATAACTTGCGAGCGCCCGCGGAATCATGTCGGCGGCTTAAGTCCTGTCCCGTCAGCAGTGCGGCGCGGGCGGCACTCAAGCTTCGGGGACACTCCGCCAGCAACTTCTGGACGGTGTTGGTCGCGATATCCAAGTTGCCCCCGGCCAGCGCCGCACGCACCGTCTCGTAAAGGGCAGGCTCGAAGAGGTTCGCCTTCACTTCCGGCAAGGCGGCAAACTTCTCGATGATGGCCTGGTAGCTCTTGATCGCCCCGGCGTAATTGGTCTGCTGGAATTGGACATCCGCGAGACGGAAATAGGCGGTTGCCAGTTCCTTGGACAAGGGGGGCAGGCGGTCCACTGCGTTCGTAAAAGCGGCCTGAGCCTCCGGCAGCTTGCCATCCCGCGCGTAACACAATCCCAAATCAAGCTGCGCCTTCCCGATGAACGGGCTCTGCGGGAACTTCTTCACCAACGTGTCAAAGGCGCCTACCGCCAATTGCAGGACGTTGGTTGTTGTCGGCGCATTAGTAGCGGAGGGAGCTGTAGGAATTATGCTTATCCCCGCTTCGCATTGACGCAGCCGGAGCTCGCCCAGCGTCAGCCACGCCAGGTCCGCCAAAGCGGAGTCGGGATACTGGACGAGGAACCTCTCCAGCGTCTGCGTTGCCTGCGGGATATTATCCTGAGCGAGGGATAATTCGATGATCTTCAGCAGCGCCTGGCGCCGGCGTTCGGTGGGGACGCCGTCGGCGAGGTTTTGCTGGTAAGCGCTGATGGCGTTGGTGGTCTGCCCCAGACGTTCGAGCAATCCGGCGCGGAAGGCGGCGCTCTCGGCCAGCAGATTGGTTTGTACGCCTCTAGCCGCAATGGTCAGCAGATTCGTCGTGCCCTGCAACTCGGTCAACAGGTTGGTCTGGGCACCTGCAGCCGCGATGGTCAGCAGGTTCGTCGTGCCCTGCAAGGCGACATTCGTCCGCCCGTCAGCCAGTTGGATGCGGCAGAGCAAATACTGCCACTGCCAGCCGAGCCGCGGGCTCATCAGGCGGTTGGTCAGCGGCTGCAATGTCGCCTCCGCCACGCGATAATTCTTTGCCGCCAACTGCGCTTCGCTTAACAGGAGGTAACCCGGCGGCACGAATTCGCTGGCGGCATTCGTCCGCACGGCGCTTTGGAAAAGCCCGTTGGTTTCCTGGAGCAGCCCGATCACGCGCTGCCACTCGGCTGGCTCCGTCTGCGCCAGCGCCGAACGGGCCGACGCTTCGCCGAGGTTCGCCTCCAGGCAGCGAGGCGAGGTGGGCTGCTCTTTGACCAGCTTCGCAAAGGTATCGCCGGCCACGCGCCAGTCCCCTTTGCGCGCGTAAGCTTCCCCGAGCCAGAAGAGGTATTGATCGGCATTGGTGCCCGCCTTGGCCTGGCTGGCCATCAGCAGCTCGATGGCGCCGGCGTAATTGGTCAATTCGAGCCGCGCCTGGGCCTGCAGCAGGACCGCATCCGCGAGGCGCGGCGAGGTCGGGTTCTTCTGGCAAAAATCGCCAAGCTGCGCCTCCGCCCTACTGTAGAAGGTATCCCGGAACGCTTTGACCGCCGCGTCGAACGCCCGATCCGCCGGGCTCGCCGCCCAAAGCCGCGGCCCGCCGGCAAGCAGCAGACTCAAAACCAATATCCAGCGGCACTGAACAGCCATAGCGCTGCGACTTTAAACCAGAGCGCCCAGGAACGGAAGGAGGGAAATGGGGGCGTAAGGCGTGAAACGTGAAACGGGACGCGTGAAACGTGAAACGTGAAACGTGAAGGGAATCCGAAATCGCAGCAGGCAACACGCATCACGTTTCACGCATCACCACTCTTCCATCGTAGCATCGAACGTGAGTTCGATCTAGCCTTCAGCTTCCATACGCACCACGCATCACGCTCCACGTTATCCCTCTCCTCATTTATTGAAACGGAAGTTCACCAGGTCGTAGTCCTGCACGACATACTGTTTCAGCTCCAGACGCTGTTTGCCCGCCCGCTTGGCCTGGGTCTCCCCACCGGCTTCGATGAAATCGGCGAAGCTGGTGATCTCCGCGCGGATGAAGCCCTTCTGGATGTCAGTATGGATCGTGCCTGCGGCTTCCCATGCACTCGTCCCTTTGCGGATCGGCCAGGCCCGATTCTCCTTGCCGCCCACGGTCAGGAACGAGATGTAGCCCGCGTCCGCGAAGGTGCGCAGCAGCAGCGCGTCGGGGTTTTGCAGCTCCTCGCGCGCCGCAACGGTGATCGGCTTGTTGGTATAGAAGCTGTGCGCTGCCACCGCCTGCAGGTCTTCCGCGCTCAGGCCTGAGTTGAAGAGAAAGCGCTCGCTTTCGAGCAGCGTCTGTATCTTCTTCAGCGCCGCCTGCTCTGCCGGCTGTGGGTCGCGGCCCAGGCGGGTCTCCACAAACTCCAAGTCTTTGAGGATCAGGTCCGCCTGGTTTTCCTGGAGCGCGAGGATGCCGTCGGCTTCGAGCAGCAGGTCCTCGCCGATTACGTCGGCTTGCGCGTGCGTTTTCTTGTCGGCCTCGGCCAGCTTGTCAGCCTGGTCGAGCCGCGGGTCTTTGAGGTTGTGCTTGCCGAGCTTGATTTCGGATATGCCAAACAGAGCGATTTTCATAATGGACCTATATTGAGCGTCATCAGGGGGTAGAGCTTAGCAGAGTCCGCGCGATTCGGAAACAGGTTTCCGCGCAAGGTTTCCGCTGGGGCGCACGACAGATTTCTTCGGGGTGGGCGGCCGACTCTCATTAACACCTCGCTTCAGCGAGGTGGGTGTGGCACGCGAACAGGCTCCCCAACCGCTTCAGCGGTTTACGGCGGCGGGTAAACCGCTGAAGCGGTTCCGGCCCCGAGACCACCGCCCACACCCCACTCAAGTGGGGTGTTAATGAGAGGCAGGCCACGTTGTAGCTAGGAAGCGATATACGGAAGGCCCGGATTTGCAGGGTAAAATCACCCCGAGAAGAATCCTGTCTTGCGCCCTTTCCGCCGTCGGCAGGGCTGCTGCAGGGAAAACACAAGAATCGGGGCGGGGACGGCTCGTCCCAATTCGATCATTTCACCGGCTTGAACTGCCGATCGAGCCAGTCGAAGGCGTCGTTCTGCATCGTGGCGTTGAATTCATGCGGCGCATCGTAAAGCCGGGTGACCAGCCGATCAGCCGCCTTCTGCGATTCCCAGACCTGCCGCATCTTCCCAAAGGCCTCCTCGATGCTTGCGGCCGGGAAGAGGTGGTCGCGACCGCCGCAGAGAAACATCATCGGCTTCGGGCACGCGATGCCGGCAACGTCCGGGTAGTCCAGCAGGTTGGCCAGTCCCGGATGGATCATCGTGAATGCGGACTGTCCAGTGGTCTGATTATTCTTGGGCACCATCAACCCTTTGCGCGTGGCCATCCAACAGACCGACACGCCGGCCGCGATGCGGTCCGAGAGCGCCGCCGTCTGCCACGTGCGATAACCGCCGACGGACAGGCCCATGGCGGCGACTCGTTTGGCATCCACCTCAGGCTGGGTAGCCAGGAACTCCGCCGCGCGCAGGTCTTCGTGCGCAATCAGCCCCGCCCAGGACGCGCCGAATTGAAACAGATTCGCCGCCAGGACTTCCTGATTCTCGTAGCCGCCGCCGCCGCGGTCTGACCAGTTCAACATATCAGTCGCGAGGCAGACGTAGCCACGCTTCGCTAGTTCGTCGCCAATAAACCGACCGCCGTAGCACTGGGTGATCCACTTCCGCGCAGACTCCATCTTCTGGGGCGGTTCGTCCCAAGGCTCGATGACCTTCTCCTTGCCGATGTCAAACTTAGCGCCGTGGTCGTGCAACAAAAGCACCGCTGGGTGCGGGCCGGCGGCTTTGGGCACGAGCAGGAAGGCGAGCACGCGACTGTCGCCGGTCACATTAAATACGACCTTGCGGGCGACATAGCTCCCCCGGTCCTGTTCGGCAATGACCTTCGGATCGAAGGGAGCCACGGGCGGTGCGAGCAGCAGGCACTCCATCACCTTGGCCCGGGCCTTCTCCCGCCAGGCTGGGAACTCGCCCTGCCCGCCACTCAACCAGGAAAGCGGGTAGTCCATGCGTGACGCCAGCTTGCCATAGAAGACGGGCAGCCGATCCTTCACCCCGGGAGACTCAAAGGCGGCTTCCCCGCCGCGCGCCGCCAATACAGCGATCAGCGTTGCGGCCAGCAGGATTGCGAATCGGTTCATTTCTTCTTCTCCGGCGAGCGCGCCAGCAGCAAGCCCAGGGGTTCGTCCGGCTTCGGCTCCGCCAGCAGGCGCGCGCTGGGCCGGTGTTGCAGGTAGAAGCTCAGCACTTCCTCAAAGTAAACGATGCCTTCCGGGGGTGCCGAGCCATAACTGACGTTGCCCTCGCGGTAATCGCGAGACTTATCCCGGTCGGCAGGTTTCGCATAGAGGTCGTAGAGTTCCTTGCGGTCCTTAACTTTATGGGTGCTGGTCTCCCAGCCTTCCAGCCCGCTCAGTATCATCCCGGTCCGTTGCCAGCCGAGGATGCGGGAGCGGAGCATCGTTTCAATCGCATCAAGCCACTTCGGCTCCGGCCCGAGCGCCCGTGCCGCCTGCGTCAACTGCCACGCATGCTCCAGCCCATAGCCGATGCTGACCGCGCTCGTGCCTGGATGCGGATAGCGCCAGCCTCCCGACGGGTCACCCGACGCGGCCAGAAAGTCAGCGACCGCCCGCACGGTTTCCTTGAGGTCCGGTTCGTCCGGGGCAAACTGAATCAGATCGGGCAGGCCGGCCAGGGCGTAGCCGATGATGTAGGGCTTGGCGTAACCAACTTTCAGGCCGCGCTGGTCCTCGTCAATGAACGGCGGGTCAGGATCCAGCGGCTTGCCGCCCTGGTCGAAGAGGTGACCGGTGGAGAGCTTGGTGCGGAGTTCGCGGAACAGGCGCAGCGCCTCATCCAGATACTGCCGCTCGCCGGTAAACTCGTAGAGGCGGATGAAGTCGCGGACGTCGCCGATATTGCGGCATTCGCCCTGGTTAGCGTGGATATGTTGCGCGGCATAGGGGGTTTGCGCCCGCAGCGCTTCCATCATTCTCGGGTCACCGGTCTCCTCCCAGGCCGACCAGAAGCAATCGTAACCCTTGGTGCAGAAATTCACAGAAGTGTCGGACCGCCACATGTAATCCTTCGTGGGCGGCGTCTGGTTCATGGCGGCAATGTTGGGGTAGCGCGTCCCGCCGAACTCCGCTTCGCCCCACCAGATGGTCTGGTCGTAGAAGTTGTCGCACCAGAGCAAACCGGTTTCCGTCAGGCGGCGGTCATGGCTGCGCCAACCCGTTTCGAAGATGGCCGCGCCATGATTCAGCCGGTTCATACCGAAAGCGCCGCCGTGCGTGGACCCGTCGCTATAGCTGGTGACGTTGCCAAAATCGTCGCCTACCGCGGCGCTGCAAACGATCGCATCACGGTGATAGCGGACCAGCGCCTCGATCACCGACGGCAGGCCCGGCAACGGAGCGCGGTCTCCATAAAGCGCCGACCACAGCTTTGCTTCGACCTCCACCCGGTGCGGTGAACTCAGCGATCTCGTCAGCCTTGCGAGCGACGCCGGCGCGATGACCACCTCGGCACGCTGCCAGGACTTGAGTTGCATCGGGACCTTATCCTCGGCCCGGCAACGGGCATAGCGATAGATCCAGGTGCCGCTCGCGCCCGGTGCCAACTCGATTCCACCGCGGCGTTTCAGCGGCGCCGTCGGGTGATACACCGAGATCTGGTCGTCCAGCACACAAGTCGCCGCAGTTCCATTCGTGAAAGAATGGCGGAGCGGCTTATCGGCCGCCAAGGTCAGCGCCTCACCGGAGCGTAGTGCTACATCCTTCGCCGCTGTGGCCAGTTCCCAGCCCAGCTCGGGCGCGAAGACGTCATTGGTGGCCCCCCGCTGCAAGTGCGCCACCAGCACTACGCCGCCCGCGCTGTCCAGCCGAGACTCGATCACCCGGGGCCATTGCGGGTCAGGAAAGTGGAATCGCTCCCAGCGAAAGAACTGGTTCGTCTCGACGACTTCAAGACGAGGCGGCTCGATGGAAGTTCGCGGTGGGGCTATCAGTTTCAGCTCCATCTTGCGGCCGTCCGTCCATACCAATCGGAAAGACTCGCCAGATGTCACCATCATCACTGGGAAAACCCCGGCCTTCTCACGCTTCGGTTTAGTGGTTTCGAGCGTGAATGCCACGGGCTTAAGGTCAGCAAAGCGGTGGGGAAAGGTCACCAGCGCACGGCGGGCAGTGCGGGGCTCCGCATTGGTCGCGGGATACCAGGAGAGCACGCGCAGCCCGACGGGTTCCCGCCCATGCCCGGCCCGGACGATCAAGGCCTGATTGGTGCCGAGAAATCCGGGAGGCAGCGGGACAGAAGTCCGGACGAGTTGGCTGCCCGCGGCGGCAGGCGCTACGGTGAGAGACACGCCCGGGTTCGCTCGAACGCCTCCCGGCGTGGCGAGATTCGCTCCGAGCCACACGAACGCGGCCAGCAGGAGGCGGATGGATTGAAAGGCTTTCATGTTGCAGACTGACTCGCCCGACACCTCTGTCCTTGATGGAGTAAACCGAGCCCCCATCCGAGCAGCCCACAGGGCGGATTCAACAAGTCGGAACCGCCGCCCAACTGCCGAACGCCGACGAAGGTCTTCGAACGGCGTCCGGCCTGGTGTTTAGCTCGGTGCTTACAGCGACCAGCCCTTGCGATATTTGCGCCTGACGTATTGCGACGCCTCGGGGGCATTCGTGGCGCACATCTTCGGGCCATCCCATTCCAGTTTCTTGCCGGTGCGCATGGCTACGCAGCCCAGCAGCATGATCTCGGTGAGATAGGCCGCGACATCGAAGTTTGAGTAAGGCGCGGGGCCGCCCTTGCACGCAGCAATCCATTCCTGGTGTTGGCGTTCATCCGTTCCACCCTTGAAGACATTTCTCGGAATCGTTTGCGGGATCGCCTTGACGGCCTCGTGATCCGTGGCGCGCGTCAATTCCTTGTCATCCTTAAGCTTCGCGAAGAAGCGAAAATCCCCGTCGCCATCATCGGGTGAAAACAGCTCGCCCTTCTCACCCACGAGCAGGCACCCGCTGCCAGAAACCTGGTCCAGCAAACTCGCAATACTCGTGGTTACTTCCTTCGGCGGTTTGATCCCGCCGTCATGCCACCAGAGCGTGACCGGCGGCTGATTCCCGCGTGCGGGGAACTCGAACCGGATCCTTGAGCTGGTGGGATACATCTCTTTAGTCAGCCCGGTGCATTCCGCCTCAATCTCGGTTGGATACTCGAGCTTAAGCGCCCGGAACGGCCAGTTCACGGTGTGACAGGCCATATCACCCAGGGCGCCGGTGCCGAAGTCCATCCAACCACGCCAGACCCACGGCTGGTAAACGTCACGTCGGCCCCCGACGACTGACTCGGGCCATTTGTCCTTGAAAGGCCGCCACGGCGCGGTGCCCAGCCACAGATCCCAGTCCAGCCCCGCAGGCACCGGATCGCTTCCTGCGGGCCGATCCATGCCCTGTCGCCAAACGGGCCGATTGGTCCAGACATAAGCCTGGCGCACGGGGCCGATGAGCCCGGCATGGACCACTTCGACCGCGCGGCGCAAACCATCGGAGGCGCTGCCCTGGTTGCCCATCTGCGTCGCAACCCCGTATTTCCGGGCCAGAGCACGCAATGTGCGCGCTTCATAGACATCGTGGGTGAGTGGCTTTTGACAATAAACGTGCTTGCCCATCTTGATCGCCGTGGCGGCGATCACGGCGTGCATATGGTCGGCCGTCGCGATATCCACGGCGTCAATCGACTTCTCCTTCTCCAGCATTACGCGATAGTCTTTGTAGAATTTAGCATTGGGAAACTTGGCGCGGGTGGCCGCGGCGGAGGTTTCGTTCACATCGCACAGCGCCACAATGTTCTCATCCGAGCAGCAGCGTAGATCGCTGGCACCCTTACCCCCGGCGCCTATGCCCGCAATGTTCAGTTTCTCGTTGGGTGAAACGCGGCGCGGCCGCGGTCTGGCATAGCCAGTGAGCGCCGCCCCGCTAGCCGCGAGGGCAGAGTAATAGATGAATTGCCGGCGAGTGACGGACGACAAAGAAGAATGCAGTTTCGACATGGCTCCTTGCTACGCAATGCAGCGGTCTGGCACAAGGAGATTTTCGTTTCAGTTTGCCTCACCGTTGCCATACTCCAGCAACGCCCTCTGACAGGGCACCACGAATATGCATCTTGTTAACCAGAAGATTTGGGGCGCGCTGATAGTTCTGTCCCTGGCCGGTGGAACTGGCACTTTGGGCCAGAACCTCCTGCTCAGGGACCGGCAGCAGGTCATCATGCTGGGCGACAGTCTAACCGAAGCGGAAGCCCCCGACGGCTATGTCAACACGACGCGGCTCATTCTGGCCCAGGTCTATCCCGAGATGACAGTCTTCACGGCCAACGCAGGCAAAGGCGGCAATACCTCCGCCGACCTGGAGGATCGCCTTCAGCGCGACGTGCTGCAGTTCAAGCCGGATTGGGTAACGATCAGCATTGGGGTCAATGATATCAATCAGCGCTTCGGGGACCATCCCGCCGGAGACGGCACGAACGGAGTCAGGCTGCCAGCCTTCAAAGAGAAGGTGAGCGGGCTGGTGCAGAAGATTCAAGCCAATGGGGGCAAGGTGCTTCTCTGCAGCGGCACGGTCATCAAGGAGGATCTATCGAGCCCGGAGAACCAGCAGATGGAATTGTACAGCGCCGCCCTGCGCGAGGTGGCCGCTGAGAAGCAGTGCCCTTTGGCGGATACCCGGCAGGCGTTTCGCGACGCGCTGGCCCCGCTGCAAAAGCCCGGCATGGCGGTGAGCGGCGCGTTGACGGTGGATGGGGTTCACTTGCTTCCGCGCGGCAGTTGGCTAATGGCCAAAACCCTCGTGGCAGCCTGGGGTGTGCCTCCTGAGCGCATTGACCGCGCGCGGCCTGCGGTCGAGGAGCAGATCCACAAGCAAACGGAGGAGTTGAACCGACGTCTGGCTCGCTACCGAAAGAGCAACTACGAAGCCGGGCTGCCGTGCGCGGACCAGCAGCGGGTGGTCATGTTCGGGTCCTCCGCCGTCGAGTATTGGGATTTCACCCGGGACTTTCCGCACGCTCAGTTGCTGAACCGTGGCATCGGCGGGGAAACGACCCGCCAGATGCGGCTGCGGTTTGTCCAGGACGTGGTTGCCTTGAAGCCCGCGGCGGCGATCCTCTTCCTGGGCTCGTGCAATGATTTCTGGCCGGAGAACCGGATGTCGGTAGTGGACACCAAGTCCTACCTGGCACGCATCGCCCGCCTCGCCAAAGGCAGCGGCATACACCTGGCGATTGCCTCGCTGATACCGGCGAGCGATCACTTACCGAAGAAGGACTTTATTCGCTCGCACCCACTCGCCGTGGTGCAGGAGCTGAACCGCTGGATCAAGGCCCTTTGCCAGGAGAATGGCTATGTGTTCATGGAGTTCTACCCCGCGGTGGCGGATCAGGATGGGAAGCTGCGGCGTGATTTCACCGAAGACGGCTTGCACTGCAACGCGGCCGGGTACGCGGTCTTGAAGCCGCTGGTGGAAAAGGCGCTCACGGAGCTAAGATGAAGCGGCCGGCCATTTCCCGGCCGTCTCGATCCATTCGCCGCCATTCTCCCCCGCACCCAGGGCTGCTCTAAAGTCGGTCCGGGCCATTCCAAACCCGAGACCCGAAACATCGAACATCCAACATCCAATACCTGAAAGGCAGCCGCCACCGCCATTGGATGTTCGATGTTGGATGTTCGATGTTGAGATCCTTCGGCCTTCGGATTTCGGCCTTCTTTCGGGCTTCGATCTTCGGCCTTCGGATTTGGAGGTCAAAGGCGCATGAGCGCTTTTCGCACTGAATCC